>JAXDKT010000187.1:0-6013 GCA_034666965.1 Chloroflexota bacterium
CGCCGGCGCGGGTATCGCCTGGCGGTCGTGCCCATCCAATGGCTGGACCGGCGCGGATCGCGGATGCAGGCGACCGCCGGACTGGCGACCCGGGTGGCCTGGGACCTGTTCCGGATCCCGCTGATCCACCGGCGAGTGTCCCGGCGGAGGTGATCTCCGCCCGGCGGCCCGGCGGCCTGCAACCGATCGCGCGCCTGCTGCCGATCGTGGCGGTCGTCGTCAGCGTGGCGGTGGTCGGCGCCGTGCTGGCCAATGCCGGCCCGACCCTCGGTTACGACGCAAACGCGTACCTCGAGGCGGCCCGGCGACTGCTCGGCGGCCGCCTCCTGTACGACTCCTCGATCGAGCAGGCCGGACCCGCCGGGCTGTATCTCTACGCTCCGCCGTTCACCCTGCTCGCGGTGCCATTCGCCCTGCTTCCGGCGCCGTACGACGTCCTCGGCTGGACCGGCGCCTTGCTGGCCGCCTTCGCGGCCGGCGTTGCGGTCCTGCCGGTGAGCGGGCGGGTCCGCTGGCTGATCGTCCTCCTGGCGGGCCTGTCGTGGCCATTCGTCTACGCGCTCAAGCTTGGCCAGGTCGGCCCGATCCTGTTCCTGTGCTTCGCGCTCGGCTGGCGCTGGATGGATCACCCGGTCCGGCTGGGAATCGTCACCGCGATCGGGACGATCATCAAGCTCCAGCCGGGGATCCTGTTCGTGTGGGCGCTCCTGAGCCGGCGCTGGGCGGCCGTCGCCGTGGGGCTGGTCGTGCTCGGCGGGGCGGCGGCCGTCGCCACGCTGGTCGGCGGTCTCGACGCCTGGGGGGCCTGGCTGACGATCCTGCGCTCGATCAGCGACCCGATCACGACCCCGCACAACTTCACGCCGGGGGCGGTGGCCTATGACGCGGGTCTGGGGGAGGGGCCGGCGGCCGCACTCCAGGCGCTCAGCACGGTCGCCGTCCTGGCCCTCGTCCTGTGGACGGCAGTGCGCCGGAGCGCCATCGTGGGCTACCTCACCGCGGCCACCGCCAGCCAGCTCCTGTCCCCGGTTCTGTGGGACCACTACGCGATGCTGCTGCTGCTGCCGACGGCCTGGCTTCTCGACCGCGGCCGGTGGTGGGCCGTCGCGATCCCCCTGTCCACGTCGATCTTCCTGCTGTGGCTGCCAGCGGTCGTCTACCCCGCTGCTTTCTGGGCGGGATTGCTGGCGCCGATCGCGATCGAGGGAGCCCAGCGAGGGACCTTGCGCGCGCAACGACCTGAACCCGATCCGGTGCTATCCTCGGGGACGTGACCGCCGCCGCCATCGAGGTGGAGCCCGCCTGTCCGGGGGGCCTCCCCACGGCCCCGAGCCCGACCCCAGCCGAGCCGCACCACCGCCTCGTCGCGATCAGGCGGCCGTTCGCCTCGGTCGACGCCGCGACCTGGGACGCCCTCGCGGGGCGCAACCCCTGGGCGACGCCCTTCGCGCGGTGGGCCTTCCACCGCTCGTGGTGGGACGCCTACGGGGCCACCGCCCACGACGAGACGATGGTCGTGGTCGATCCCGACCTGGGACCCGACGCCGAGCCCGTCGGCATCGTCCCACTGATGCACCGTCACGAGGTCGAGCCATCGGATGCGCTCGAGCAGACCACCCTCCGGCACCGCTCCGGGCCCGCCCTGACCCCGGTGCCACCGACCGCCAAGGCGATCTTCTTCGGGGCGTCGTACCACGCCGACTATGCCACCGCGCTGACGGCGCCCGACCAGCTCGAGGCAGTGGCAGCGGCCGTCGTCGAGACGCTCGCCGCCGGGCCACCCGCGGACGGCAGCCATCCCGAGCCGTGGGACGTCGTCGACTTGCGCCGGCTGCGCTGTGGCGACCCGACCGCGGCGGCGCTGTCCGCGGCGTTCGAGCGGCGGGCGGCCGAGCAGGATTGGACCGTCGACCTCGAGCGGGAGGACGTCTGCCCGGTCGCGACGATCCCGGCCGACGTCGTCGACCTCGATGGCTTCCTGGCGACGCTGGGCAAGAAGGAGCGCCACGAGATCCGGCGCAAGGTCCGGCGAGCCGAGGCCGCCGGAGAGGTCATCCTGGCCCCGTCGCTCGAACCGCTGGAGGACCTCGAGGCGTTCATCGACCTCCACCAGCGCCGCTGGGGCGAAGCTGGCCTGTTTCCGCAGACCCCCGGTGGCGAGGCCAGTCGGCGCTTCCTGCGCGGGCTGTTCGAGCGGTTTGGCCCGGAAGGCCCGGTCCGGCTGTGCTTCCTGACCGTAGGCGGCCGGCGGATCGCCGCGGGGATCACCTTCGAGTACGGCGACACGGTCGCCTACTACAACGCCGGGACCGATCCGGACGCCCGCGCCCTGTCGCCGGGGGTCCTGCTGATCGCCAAATACGTCGAGCGGGCCATCGCGACCGGCCGCCACCGGCTCGACTTCCTGCGCGGCGACGAGCCCTACAAGTACGAGTGGGGCGCGGTCGACGAGCCGATCCAGCGCCTGCTCGTGCGGCGGAACGCCTCCGATGAGAGCGGTCCGATGACCGCGGTCCGATGAGCGCTCCGGCGCCGGGCGATCCCTGTCTCGAGCCGGTCGAGCGAGCGGTCATTCCGGGCGGCCGCATCCGGGTGGTGGAGGTCCTCGCGACCGGCACCAACGGCGGCGCACAAGAGCACGTCGTGGGCCTCCTGACCCGGATCGACCCGACCCGCTACGACGTCCACGTCGTGTCGCTCACGCAGGGCAGCACGGTCCGCAAGCTCGAGCGGAAGGGCATCCCGGTGACGGTCATCGACGAGCCCGACGACGCGATCGCCACCGGCGCCGTGGCGGCGCTCCTGGCCGAGCTGCGACCCGAGGTCGTCCACAACCACATGTACCGGGCCGAGCTGGTCGGAACGCGCGCGGCGATCGCATTGGGCGAGATCGGGCGGCCCCGGCCCTATGTCGTCTCGACCGTTCACTCGAGCCGCGTGCGCTCGGAGGAGGACCGCCGGATCCTGCGCCTGCTGACGCCGCGGATCGACCGCCTGATCGCGGTGTCCCGCTCGATCGTGGCCAAGCTCCACGCTGAGGGTCGCGACACGGCGCCGATCTCGCTCATTCACAACGGCGTCGACCTCGAGCGCTACGACCACCAGGGTCCGTGCTGCACGCTCCGTGAGGAGTACGGCCTGCCGAGCGAGGGCCCGATCGTCGGGGTGGTCGCCCGGCTCGAGCCCGAGAAGGGCCACCCGACGCTGCTCGAGGCGTGGCGGTCCGTCGTGGCCGCGGTGCCCGATGCCACGTTGCTGGTCGTGGGCGAGGGCAGTCGCCGCGAGGTCCTCGAGGCGCTGGCCGTCGAGCTGGGCATCGCCGACCGTGTGGTCTTCACCGGCCGGCGCGACGACGTTCCGGCCGTGACCGCGGCGCTGGACGTGGCGGTCCTGCCGTCCTATCGCGAGGCCCTCGGGTTGTCCGTGCTGGAGGCGATGGCGCTGTCACGTCCGGTGGTCGCCTCCGAGGTGGGTGGGATCCCCGAGATGATCGAGGACGGCATCACCGGGCTGCTCGTGCCACCCCACGACCCCGCGGCGCTGGCCGCGGCGATCGTCCGGCTGCTGCGCGATCATCCCCTGGCCGACACCCTGGGCCGGGCCGGTCACGACCTGGTCCACGACCGGTTCTGCATCGAGCGGATGGTCGCGGCCGTGGAGCAGATCTACGACGATGGCGCCCGCACGCTGCGCCTGAGCGAGGTCGCGGCCGGCTGACCGGCATCCTGGCGCGACCGTCGGCCGGGTAGCATCGGACCCTGATGTCTGGTCCCTCCAGCTCGATCTCCGCGCGCTCGTTCCCGCCGCGCCTCAGCCTGCCCGAGCTGTGGGCGGTCCTGGCGGTCCTGCTGCCGGCCCTGGGCGCCCTCCTGGCCACGATCTCGACGGTGGACCTGGCCTACCACCTGCGCGCCGGCGCGATCGTCCTGGACCAGCGCGTGCTGCCCTCGCCGGACACGTTCACGTTCACCGCCGGAGGCCTGCCCTGGTTCGATCAGCAATGGGCGGCGCAGGTCGCCTTCGAGGCACTGTTCCGGGCCGGCGGCTGGGGCCTGCTGGCCGTCGGCCGGGCCCTGCTCGTGGGGTCGATCGCCTGGCTGGTCTACCGGGCCTGCCGCTCGGCCGGCGCGGAGACCCGGGTGGCGGCCTGGCTGACCCTGGCCGGCTTTGCCGTCGGCCTGGTCGCGCTCGGGCTCCGCCCGCAGCTTCCGGGCATGGCCCTGTTCGCGGCGACGCTGGCGATCCTGGCCGGGCGCGAGCGGCGGCCGGGGCTCGTGTGGGCCATTCCCGTGATCGTGGTCGCCTGGGCGAACGTCCACGGCTCGTTCTTCCTGGGACCGGCGGCCGTGATCGTGGCCTGGCTCCAGAACGTGGCCGGGGAGCGGCCCGGTGCGCGTCGCTTGCTCGTCGTGGCCGCCCTGAGCCTGGCCGCCACGCTGCTCAATCCGTATGGCCCCGCGGTCTGGTCGTACGCCGTCGGACTGGCCGCGAACCCGACGATCCGCGGGCTGATCAGCGAATGGCAGGTGACCTCGCCGGTGTCGTTCACCGGGGCCCTGTTCTACGGCTCGGTCGCCGCCCTGGTCGCGGTCGTCGCCATCGGGGTGCGGCGTCGGGCGACCGACCGCGCGGATCTGCGCCGGTTCCTCGGTCGGGCCTGGCCGACGCTCGCCTGGCTGGTCGCGCTGGCGTCGATCGGCGCGCTGGCCGAGCGGGGAGTCGCCTGGTGGTCGATCGGCGCCCCGGTGGCGCTCGCCCGGCTGCTGTCGCTGTCGGCGGCGGTCGGGGCCGAAACGGGCAACGGGAACGGCGCGGCCGGCGCGGCCGGCGCGGGGCCCGCGGTCCGGCGCAGCCTGGTGCCGACCGGGATCGTGGCCGGGCTGCTCGTCGCGATCGTCGCGCTCCTCCCCGTGTGGCGAGCCGGCGATGCCCTCTACGGCCCGAGCGGTGTGGTCGCCGACGCGCCGCGCGGGGTCACCGACGCGGTCCTGGCTGTCGCACGACCCGGTGACCGGATCTGGAACGCCCAGCGCTGGGGCTCGTGGCTCGAGCTGGCCGTGCCGGCCGCGACGGTCGCCGTGGATTCGCGGATCGAGCTCATCCCGTCCGACGCGTGGACGGACCACCTCGCGCTGTCGGGCGGCGCGGCCGATTGGTCGGCGATCCTCGACCGGCGCCGGGTGGACATCGTGGTCGCGTCCGCCAGCGAGCAGCAGGCGCTGATCCCACTCCTGCGTGCGGCGCCGGGCTGGCGGCTAGCCCACGAGGATCCCGACGGGGTCGTCTTCGTCCGGCGGCGCCCCTGACGGAGGCGATGGCGCGGTCCGCACGATCGTCCGGCCGCCGTCCGTCGCGCGCCCGCCGTGCGACGAGCCCAGCCAGACGACCGGCACGATCGCGGCGAGCATGGCCAGGGCGTCGAGCCAGAGCGTTGGCGAGGCCACCACGATGGCCACGACGAGGAGCGGCTCGCCGACCCGCGGGGCCAGCCGGCCGGCGACGATCGTGAGCGCCAGGCCGGCCGCGGCTCGGACCGCATAGGGGATCGGGAGTAGCCCCGCGACATCTCCCGGGCCGCGGCCGCGGATGATGTCCACAAAGCCGGCCCATGCCCCCGGATCGAGGATGACGCTGACCAGCACCAGCGCCAGCCCGACGGCGACCGCGATCGCCGCATCGCGCCAGCGGCGGCGGACCAGCAAGTAGACGATCCCCAGACCGGGCGCCAGCTTGATGATCGCGCCGAACGCGAACATCCACGGCCAGCGCAGGATCGCCAGGGCGACGATCGCGGCCAGGAGCAGGTGCACGTTCCGGAACCAGAGCTCGACCGCGACCGGGAGGAATGCCACCAGGGCCAGCGCGACGAGGGGCCGGCCGCGGCCAAGCCAGAGCAGGCAGGCCAGCAGCAGCGCGGTCCACGCCCAGCTGAACTGCGCCGACGAGAGGACCGCCGAGACCGGTGCCAGGACCTGGGCCAGCGGCGGCGGATACCAGTAGGCGTAGGGGGTCA
>JAXDKT010000188.1:0-9166 GCA_034666965.1 Chloroflexota bacterium
GATCGGCCGCAGCGCGCGGCCGATCGTGTCGGGCTGTCCGCCGATCCCGTCGACGCCCAGGCAGGCGCCATCACCCACGACGTCAACAACCTGCTGGCCGCGATCCTGGGCCACGCCGAAGTCGCCCTGACCCGGCGCAATCTGCCGGACGGCGCCAAGGGCGACCTGATCGAGATCGGCCGTGCAGCACGCCAGGCGGCGCTGCTCACGCGGCAGCTCGTGGCGATCCATCGGCCGCCGACCACGCGCCGATCGCCGCTCGACCTGCGCATCGTCGTCGAAGCGATGGCGGCGATGCTCAGGCCCCTCCTCGGCGAGGCCGTCGAACTACGTGCCGAGACAGGCGCCCGGCCGGTCCTGATCGTGGCGGACACGGCCGACCTCGAAGGCGTCGTCCTCAACCTCGCGATCAACGCCCGCGACGCCATGCCCTCGGGTGGGACCCTCACGTTGTCCAGCGCGGTCCTGCCGGGGGCCGGAGGGCGACGAGCCGCCCTGTCCGTGAGCGACACCGGGACCGGCATGGACCCAGTCACGAGGGCCCGGGCCTTCGAGCCTTACTTCACGACCAAGGGACCCGGGCGGGGCAGCGGCCTTGGGCTCGCCTCAGTGGCGGCCTCGGCCAAACGCAACGGCTGGACGCTGCACCTGGAGACGGCGCCGGGTGAGGGCAGTCGGTTCATCGTCCTGATCCCGCTTGCGCCCCGGGTCAGCACCGGCGGCTGATCGAAGTCGGCGGATCGAGCCCGAGTCGGCCGCTCGAGCCCGAGTGGGCGGTCCCAGCCGGCGTACCATCTGCCGGTGACCCCAGATCCGGCCCGGGGCGTCGACGTGCCCGCCCCGCGCCTCGAGGACCGCCCCGTCCCACTCGGCCAGAACCGCGATTTCATGACTCTCCTCGCCGGGCAGGGCATCTCGGCCATCGGCGACGCCGTCAGCTTCACGGCGATGCCGCTCCTCGTCCTGGCCCTCACCGGCTCCGGCCTGGCGATGGGCATCGTGGGGGTCCTGCAATCGATCCCCGACCTGCTCTTCGGGATGGTTGCCGGGGTCCTGGCCGATCGCAACGACCGGCGCCGGATGATGCTCGTGGCCGACGGTGGCCGGGCGCTACTGACTGCGCTGATCCCGCTGTCCTATGTCGTCGGCATCCCGACGCTGGCGGTGGTCTTTCTCGTGGCGGCCCCGATGAGCGTCCTTCGCTCGTTGTTCCTGGCGGCCTACACGGCCTCGCTGCCGAACCTCGTCGGCCGATCCGAGCTGGGCCGGGCGAACTCCATCTTCGAGGCGATCTACAGCTTCGGTTACGTCATCGGACCGGGGATCGCCGGCGTCCTGGTCGCCACGATCGGCGCCGCCCAGACGATCGCGATCGACGCGGCCTCGTATGCTGCCTCGGCGGTTGCCCTGTTCCTCATTCGCAAGCCGCTGACCGTGGTCCGCGACCATCCGCCGCTCGAACTGCTGGCCGAGATCCGGGAGGGCGCCGCGTACGTCATCGGGCACCGACCGCTCCGGGATGCGGTTGCCTTCTGGGGTCTGGTGAGCGTGCTCAGCGCCGGGCTCGTGCCCGCCCTGGCGTTCTATCTCGTACGTGAGCAGGGCTTCAACGCATCGATCCTGGGGCTCGTTCTGGGCGCCTATGGCCTGGGCACGGTGATCGGCGCCATCGTGACCTCGCGCCTGCACCTCCGGAAGGCAGGCCCGCTGCTCCTGGGCGGCAACCTGGTCCGCGGCCTGGGCCTGGCGGTCATCGCCCTGACCGGATCGATCGGGGTCATGGTCGGGGCCGCGGTGGTGACCGGCCTGGTCGACTCGGTCGTGCTGATCACCTACATCACCCTCCGCGCCGCCGCCTCACCGGATGAGCTCATCGGCCGGATCGGTGGCACGGCGCGGACGATCTCGCTCGGGCTGCAACCGCTCGGGTTCATCAGCGCCGGGCTGCTCATCGACACCATCGGCGGCGGGGTCACCCTGACGACGATTGGCATCAGCCTGGTCGCGACGAGCCTGTTATTCCTTCTCTCCGCGCCACTCCGCAACGCCAGCGCGCTGTCGCGCTGAGGTCAGGCGGCGACCGGGATGACGATTCTGCTCGCGTGAGGCTCGTCGGCCAGCTCGACCTGAACCAGGCAGGCCGGGCAGGCGAGACCGTCGACCAGCTCATTGACGGTAGCCCGGACCGGCTCGGCACACCACGGACAGTCGAGCGCAATGACGGCGTTGGCCGCGTTTCCGATGGAGCGAGTGGTTGCGTTCATGGCCGGAGTCTCGCGCGGTCGCGTGCCAGCTAGCGTGTCACGGTCCATGGCCGGAGCGTCTCTGGCACGATGCTGACGATGGAACCGGCGATCGAGACGCTCGACCTGGTCAAGCGCTACGGGCGGACCACCGCTTTGGCGGGGCTGACGATGCGCGTGGAGCGGGGCGAGGTCTTCGGCTTCCTGGGACCCAACGGCGCGGGCAAGACCACCTCGGTCAAGCTCCTCCTGGGCCTGTCGGCCCCGACCTCCGGTTCGGGCAGGCTGCTCGGCGCTCCGCTGGGCGACCGTGCCGCCCGGCAACGCGTCGGCTACCTGCCCGAGCTCTTCCGCTACCAGCCCTGGCTTCGCGCCCGCGAGGTCCTCGCCCTCCACTGCGAGCTGGCCGGGCTGCCGAGCGCCGATCGCCGCCGGGAGATCCAGGCCGCCCTCGATACGGTCGGCCTGACCGACCGGGCCGACGACCTGGCCGGCACCTTCTCCAAGGGCATGCAGCAGCGACTCGGTCTCGGCGTGGCCCTCCTCGGTCGGCCCGAGCTCGTGCTGCTGGACGAGCCCACCTCGTCGCTCGACCCCATCGGTCGGGCGGACGTCCGACGGATCATTCGCGAGGCGCGCGATCGCGGCACGACGGTCTTTCTCAACTCGCACCTGCTCTCCGAGGTCGAGCTGGTGTGCGACCGGGTCGCGGTGGTCGACGCCGGCCGGGTCGTCGCGGCGGGCACGCTCGCGGAGCTCCTCGGCGAGGACTCGGTCCGGATCCGCGTGACCGGGCTCGACCCGGTGGCGCGCTCCGCGCTGGCCGAACTGGGCCCGCTGACCGACGACGGCGACTGGCTGTCGATCAGCCCGATCGCTCCCGAGCGGATCCCCGACGTCGTGGCGGCCATCGTCGCCGCCGGCGGTCGGGTCCATGCGGTCCAGCCCGGGCGGGCTTCGCTCGAGGACCGGTTCCTTGGCCTGGTCGAGGAGGGTCGCCGGGAATGAGCGGCCTGAACCTGATCCCGACGATCGTCCGGCTGACCCTGTTCGAAGCCCTTCGACGGCGGACCCTGTGGGCGCTCATCGTCCTGACCGCCCTGATCGTCGTTCTGACCGGGCTGGGCTTCGAATACCTGGTCAGCGAGGCCCGGTTGCACCACACCCGCGAGCTCCAGGTGCAGGTCGGCGTCAGCCAGGTCTTGATCCTGTGCGCGTTCATGTTCAGCTTCATCCTGGCCGCCACCGCGGCCTTCCTGGCCGCACCGGCGATCGCCGCCGACATCGAGTCGGGCGTCCTCCTGGCGATGCTCGCCCGCCCGCTCGGTCGCGGCGAGTTCGTGATCGGGCGCTGGATCGGGCTGGTCATCGTCGTGGCCGCCTACGGCGCGGTCGCGGGCCTGCTCGAGATCGGCGCCATGAAGCTGGCCTCAGGCTACGGCCCCCCGGATCCGCTCGCCGCCGCCGCTGGGCTGGCCGCCCAGGGCATCGTGGTCCTGACGATCACCCTGCTCCTGAGCAGCCGCCTGCCGGCGATCGCCAGTGGCGCGGTCGCGGTCGTCCTGTTCGGGCTCTCCTGGGGCGTCGGGGTGCTGGGCGGGGTCGGCGCGGCGCTGGGCGTGCCCACGCTCGAGACCGTCAGCGCGATCGTCCGTGTGGCCTTCCCATCCGACGGCCTGTGGCGCTCAACGGTCTTCGCCCTCGAGCCCGGCGCGGTCATCGCCGCCGTCAGCGCCAACCGGTCCGCCGAGATCCTGCAGGCCAACCCGTTCTTCGCGGCCGCCGGACCGAGCCCGGTCTATCTGGCCTGGTGCCTGGTCTGGGTCCTCGGGATCGTCGGCCTGACCGTGCTGTCGTTCGGGCGCCGAGAGCTGTAGTCGGCGGCACCCCGCCGCGTCGCCCTGTCGACGGGCACGGCCCCGCTTCGTCCGGGGTGGCCATGGTCAATCTGCCTCATGGTGTCCGCGACGCGAATATGGGAACGTCGTCCTTGACGTGCAGCAGCCCCGTGCGCGGTCGACGATCACGGCCGCGCCTCTTCGCATCCTGGTGTCGAGCCTCCTGGCAGTGGCTTTCGCGCTGCCCGCGGGCGCGAGCCTGGCACCTCCGGTCGAGGCCGCCGGTCCGCGGGTCAATCCCAAGGTCGTGATCGTGGCCGGCCCGGTGGGCTCGTACAACGCCCACTACAAGGCCGATGCCGATGCCATCGCCCGGGCCGCTCGCAAGTACACCAACAACGTCGTCCTGATCAAGAGTCCCAAGGCCACCTGGCCGGCGGTCAAGGCGGCCGCCCAGGGCGCCTCGATCCTGGTCTACCTGGGTCACGGCAACGGCTGGCCCTCGCGCTATCGCGACGCCCTCTGGCCGTTCACCCAGAACGGCCTCGGACTCGACCCCGTCAGCGGCGCGGACGGCACGGCGCACGTCTACTACGGCGAGGCCCAGGTTGCGTCGGAGATCCGCCTCGCGCCAAGTGCGGTTGTCCTGCTCTTCCACCTGTGCTACGCCTCCGGGAACACCGAGCCCGGGTTGCCGACCGGGTCGCTCGCGGACAAGCAGGCTCGCGTCGACAACTACGGCGCCGGGTTCTTCGCGGCGGGTGCGCGGGCGGTCATCGCCGACGCCTATCACCCAAACGTGACCTACATCGACCGGCTGTTCACCAGTACGGCCACGATGAGCTCGCTGTTCCACGCGGTACCGAGCTACCACGGCCACGACATCGCCTGGGACTCGTTCCGGACGACGGGCGCCAGGATCGTCATGGACCCGACCAGCGTGGCCGGGGGACCGTACTACCACTCGATCGTGTACGACGCGGCGCTGACGACCGGGATGGTCACCCGGACGGCCTATCCCGCGACCGACCTCGTGCCGGCCGCGCTGATGGTGCCGGGTGCCGCGACGACCGCCCACGCCACCGACCTCTTCTCTGACGCGGGGCTGTCGAACTCCAGCGCCTCGCTCAGCAGTGGCCTTGCGCTGCGGCTCGTGTCCTTTGCCCCGCCCCTGTCCGACGGCTCGCGCGTGGCTCAGGTTCGCTCCCTCGACGGCGGCCTGGCCGGCTACGTCCGCGCCGACGCCCTGGCTCCCGCCGACAGCACCCCGGCCAGGGTCTACGACTACGATCTGCCGGGCTCGCTCATCGGACCCAACGGCGACTACGTCTTCGACACGTTCCGGGTCGTTGTCCGGGCCTCGGAGCCGCTCGACGGCACGGTGATCATCCGGAACGGTGCCGGCGCCGAGGTCAAGACCCTGACCGCCTCGGATGCCTGGTCGGTATTCGACTGGGATCTCCGCGACAGTCGGGGAACGGTCATCCCCGATGGCCACTACACCTGGTCGTACCGAGGCACCGAGCGTTGGGGCAACAACGCCGCGCCCTTCACCCGGTCCGGCTCATTCAACCTCGACGCGACGGCCCCCACCACGACGGCGACGGCGAGCGGCCCGCTCCATTCGTCGGGCTGGTACACGGCCACGGCCACGGTCAAGCTCGCCGGCACGGATTCGTTCAGCGGGATGCGTGCGACGTACTACCGGGTGGACGGCGGCAAGAAGACCCGCTATGGCGGGCCGATCGCGATCGCCACGTCCGGCGATCACCGGGTCGAGTACTGGTCGGTCGACAAGGCCGGCAACGCCGAGTCCAGCCGCAGCATCGGGGTCAAGGTCGACGTCAGCCCGCCGGTGACGACGCCGGTTCTGACCGGCCCGGTCGGTGAGCCCGGCTTCTACCGCGACGACGTGACCGTCGGGCTGGACCCGACCGATGCCCAGAGCGGCGTGGCCTCGAGCCAGATCGCCGTCGACGGCGCGTCGCTGGGAGCCTACGCCGGGCCGATCGTGGTCTCGGGTGCTGGCGCCCACGAGGTGAGCTTCCGCTCGACCGACCGGACCGGTCGCAAGGAGAAGATCAAGACGATCGCGTTCACCATCGACCGAGTGGCTCCGTCGCTTGGCGCCGCTGACTCGGTGGCGCCGTCCGCCGCGCAGCTCTCGCCCAACGGCGACGGACTGGCCGACACGGTCGCGATCAGCCACGCGCTGAGCGAACGCGGGGCGATCCGGCTGGTCGTGACCGAGGCCGGCGGCGGACCGACCGTCCGCAGCGTGACGATCCCGGTGGGTCGGGCGGGCCCCGGCTCGATCATCTGGGACGGGCGTGGCGATGGCGGCGGATACGTACCCGACGGCGACTACACCCTCACCCTCACCCCACTCGATCGGGCCCGCAATGCGGGACCGGCACGGAGCGTCGACGTCACCGTGTTCGGGGCGTTCGTCGGCCTGAGTCCTGCGCCGGCCCGGTTCTTCCCGCAGGACGGCGACGCGCTGGCGCCGCGGACCGTGGCTCGGTTCACCCTCGGAGCCGCGGCCGACGTGACCCTCAGGGTGGTCAACCCCTCGGGGGCCACGGCGCGCACGATCACGGGGTCGTATCCGGCCGGGCCCGTGGCCATCGCCTGGGACGGGCGGACCGACGGCGGTGGCTACGCACCCCAGGGGCTCTACCGGATCGTGGTCGTGGCCAGCGCGGGCGGCCGCTCCGAGACCCATACGACGCCGGTCCGGGCGGCCGCGTTCGAGCTCAAGCCGTCAGCGACCACGGTCCGACGCGGCCGGAAGATGACCCTCACGGTGGTCACCAGCGAGCCGCTCAAGGGCGGCCCCCGGCTGACCGTCCACCAGCCGGGGCGGGGCGCCTACGTGGTCAAGCTGACCCGGATCGGCACGTCGACCTATCGGGCGACCTGGACGCTCAAGCCCGACGGCCGGGCCGGCAAGCTGTCGCTGACCGTGACCGCCACCGACGCCTCCAAGGGTCGCAACGCGACGGCCGTGCTCCTGCGTCTGCGCTAGGGCTGTCGAGCGGGCCCCGTGGCCGCGGCATCGGCCTCGGTCCCATCGGCCCGGCTTCATCGGCCCAGGCGGCATCGGCCCGGCGGTATCCTCGGCCCGGCGGTATCGGCCCCGGCGGCCTCGGCCCCCGGCGGCCTCGGCCTCCGTCTCATCGGCCCCGGCGGTATCGGCCCCAGGCGGTACCCTCAGCCCCCGGTGCTCCGTTCAGTGCTGACAGATTCCCACCAGGCGGTCCTTGGTCGCGGGCGCAACCGTTGGGTGGTCGGATTCAGGCCGCATCCGGCCGCATTGGCTGACAGACGATCATTGGCCGGTCGCGTGTCAACACCGCTCCCCGACGACGTCGACGAGCGACCGTGTGGCGGGAATCTGGCAAGACCGCCGGTCAATCGGCAAGACCGGCGATCAATCGGTAGGCTTGCCCCGGCGACAGGTAGCTGACGCCGACCGCGGAACCTGACACTGGATGTCGCGTATCCCCGGCACACTGGTCGCGATCACGACATCAGGGAGGAGTCCCATGGCGACCGCGTTCCAAGTGGCCATCGACTGCGCCGACCCCGCCCGACAGGCCCAATTCTGGGCCGAGGCGCTCCACTGCCAGATCGCGGATCCGCCGGCCGGCTTCGCCACCTGGGACGACTGGGCCCGAGCGGAGGGCCTCCCCGAGGAACAATGGAACGACGGCAGCGCGATCGAGGATCCCGATGGCAAGGTCCCGCGGATCTACTTCCAGCGAGTGCCCGAGAGCAAGGTCGCCAAGAACCGAGTGCACCTCGACCTCAACGTGGGCGGCGGCCACAAGATCCCGCTCGACGAGCGCCGGCGACGAGTGACCGTCGAGGTCGATCGCCTCAAGGCGCTCGGCGCCACCGACGAGCGTGGCGCGATCGAGAAGCGCGACGAGTACTGGGTCCGGATGAACGACCCGGAGGGCAACGAGTTCTGCGTCGAGTGATATGCCGAGTCCGGTGAGCGCCTTGCCGCCCGAGGCGTTCCTGGCCGCATATCCAGAGCCGATTCAGGCGATCGCCGGATCGCTCCGGGCGCTCGTTCGACGGACCGTCCCTGACGCGATCGAGCGGGTTCGGCCGGGTTGGCGCCTGATCGGCTATGACCTGCCCGTCGGGCGTCGTTCGGTCTTCTTCGCCTACGTCGCGCCCGAGCCCGAGCACGTCCACCTGGGCTTCGAGGTCGGCGCGCTCATGGCCGATCCGGATGGCATCCTCGAGGGTGCGCACCTCAAGCTCAAGAAGGTCCGCTACCTCACGTTCCGGCCGGGCCAGCCCATCCCGGAGGCGAGGCTCATCGCGCTGGTTCGCGAGGCGGCCCGGCTGGCCAGCCTGTCACGTCAGGACCGGCTGGCGATCGAGCTCGACCGCGATTGGGGTCCGGTTGCGGTCGTCGCCTCGACGCGGGGAGAGCGCTGACCCGTTCGACCCGACCGGGGACTGCCCTCAGCGCGAGCGGCGCAGCAGCCGGTCGAGGAGGCTCGGGTGGACCTCGGCCGGCGTCGCTTCGGGCGCGGTCGCCGTCGGCGCGTCCTCGTAATACTCGGCCCCCTCGAGGTCGCGCAACTCGGCCGCGTTGAGGATCGCCTGCTCCTGGCGCAGGTCCTCCCGGTCCGCGGCGCCGCGCTCTTTCGTGGTCAGCTCTTTGCGAAGTGCCTCGCCCCAGATGCTGGGATTCGGTCCGAATGGCATGTCGGCACCGTGCGCCTATGCCGATCCATTGTCAATAGACCGTTGACGGCCTGAGCGTGGGGGATCGAATGTGCCTCCGGAGCTCTTGGACATCGGGCCTATCTGCCAGTGTCGCCGCAGATCAAGTTCACCAGAGCGCCCCCTCTTGACAGGTGACCAGGAAGTCACATATTGTCGCGAGCATGGACGAGGTGTTCCGGGCGCTGGCCGATCCGACCCGCCGGCTTCTGCTCGACCGGCTGTTCGTTCGCGACGGGCAGACGGTGGGGGAGCTGGCGAGCGGGCTGGAGATGACCCGCTTCGGAGCGATGAAGCATCTGCGGATCCTCGAGGCCGCCGGGCTCATCGCGACGA
>JAXDKT010000189.1:0-11146 GCA_034666965.1 Chloroflexota bacterium
CCCGGCCACGCCGACTACATCAAGAACATGATCACCGGCGCCGCCCAGATGGACGGCGCGATCCTGGTCGTGGCCGCGACCGATGGCCCGATGCCCCAGACCAGGGAGCACATCCTCCTGGCCCGCCAGGTGGAGGTGCCCTACATCGTGGTCTTCCTGAACAAGGTCGACGCGGTCGACGATCCCGAGCTGCTCGATCTGGTCGAGCTCGAGGTCCGCGAGCTCCTGACCAAGTACCAGTTCCCCGGCGACGACATCCCGGTCATCCGCGGCTCGGCCCTCCAGGCCCTCGAGGCCCCCGACGACGCGGCCAACGCCGCCTATGCCCCGATCGCCGAGCTGATGGACGCGGTCGATGCCTACATCCCGACCCCCGAGCGGGCGATCGACAAGCCCTTCCTGATGCCGGTCGAGGACGTCTTTGGGATCAAGGGCCGGGGCACGGTCGCCACCGGGCGGATCGAGCGGGGCATCGTCAAGGTCGGCGACGAGGTCGAGCTGGTCGGGGTCAAGCCCACCCGCAAGATCGTGATCACCGGGGTCGAGATGTTCAAGAAGCTCCTCGACGAGGGCCGCGCCGGGGACAACGTGGGCTGTCTGATCCGGGGCATCGAGCGCGACGAGATCGAGCGCGGCCAGGTCCTGGCCAAGCCGGCCAGCGTCAAGCCCCACACCAAGTTCAGTGCCCAGGTCTACGTCCTGACCAAGGAGGAGGGCGGTCGCCACACCCCCTTCTACAACGGCTACCGGCCCCAGTTCTACCTGCGCACGACCGACGTGACCGGGGCAATCGGGCTGCCCGACGGAGCCGAGATGATCATGCCCGGCGACAACGTCGAGATGACCGTCGAGCTGATCACCCCGATCGCGCTCGAGACCGGCCAGCGCTTCGCCATCCGCGAGGGTGGCCGGACCGTCGGCGCCGGCGCCATCACCGCGATCGCCGAGTAACCCGATGGCCAAAGCCGAAAACCGCCCCGTCATCCTGCTGGCCTGCACCGAGTGCCGCGAGCGGACCTATGCCACGCGCAAGAACAAGAAGAACGATCCCAACCGGATCGAGCTCATGAAATACTGTCCGCGTGAACGGCGGCACACGCTCCATCGGGAGGCGAAGTAGCGGTCCATCGCAGGGGTGTAGCTCAATTTGGCAGAGCACCGGTCTCCAAAACCGGCGGTTGTAGGTTCGAGTCCTATCGCCCCTGCCACTCAATCGTCCAGCCGTATCTGAAAGCGTAGAGCGCGATGTTGCAGCGGATCCGTCGGTTCATCGACGAGTCCTGGTCCGAACTGAAGAAGGTCACCTGGCCCACCCGCGAGCAGACCCTGAACCTCACGTTCCTGGTCTTCCTGGTGAGCCTGGTGGTGGGCGTCTTCATCTCGATCTTCGACGCCATCTTCACGGCCGGACTGGACTTCATCGGGACGCTGGGTTAGGACGGGCATGATGACCGACGCGACGACCGAGACCCAGACGCCTCAGAAGCACTGGTACGTCATCCACACGTACTCCGGCTACGAGAACAAGGTCAAGACCAATCTCGAGCACCGCATCGAGTCGATGGGCATGGACGACAAGATCTTCCAGGTCCTGGTGCCGATGGAGGACGAGATCGAGATCCGTCAGGGCCAGCGGCACACCGTCCAGAAGAAGGTCTACCCGGGCTATGTGCTGGTCGAGATGATCCTCGACCCCGACAGCTGGTACGTCGTGCGCAATACCCCGGGCGTGACCAGCTTCGTCGGTGGTGGCAACATCCCCGGCCAGCGCAACGAGCCGATCCCGCTCGCCGACCACGAGGTCAAGCAGATCCTCCGCACGATGGGCGTCGAGACGCCCAAGTACCGGGTTGCGTTCATCAAGGGCCAGAGCGTTCGCGTGACCGACGGCCCGTTCGCCGAGTTCATCGGCACGGTCGACGAGGTGAACCCCGAGCGCAACAAGGTCAAGGTCCTGGTCAGCATCTTCGGCCGCGAGACACCGGTCGAGCTCGACTTCCTCCAAGTCGAGAAGCTCTGACCGCCCGCCCTCACCCAGCACCCGAGAGGCATCCCACGTGGCCAAGAAGATCCGGATCGTACTGACCCTGCAGCTGCCGGCCGGCAAGGCAACCCCCGCCCCGCCGGTCGGGACGGCCCTGGGCCCGCACGGCATCAACATCATCGAGTTCACCAAGTCCTACAACGAGAAGACCGCCGACAAGTCGGGTCAGATCATCCCGGCCCAGATCACGGTCTACGAGGACCGCTCGTTCTCGTTCGTCCTCAAGACGCCCCCGGCCGCCGACCTCCTGCGCAAGGCCGCAGGCGTCGAGAAGGGCGCGCCAACACCCGGCCGGGAGACCATCGGCAGGGTCACTCGGGACCAGCTCCGCGAGATCGCCACGATCAAGCTCAGCGACCTCAACGCCAACGATATCGAAGCCGCCGCGCGGCAGATCGAAGGCACCGCCCGGTCGATGGGCCTCGAGGTCGTCGGCTAGGCCTCGAGCCGCGGGCGTCGCGGAGCGGCGCCTCGGATCTCGCTGAGGTCACGCACACCCCGCGCAGAGGGGAGGCCGGAACGCCGGCCGTCAGAGAGGAACGACAGACACATGGCACACGGCAAGAAATATCTCGAGGCCGCCAAGCTGGTCGATCACGACACGGTCTATCCGCCCGACGCCGCGGTGGACCTCGTGCGCCAGACCAGCACGGTCAACTTCGACCCGACCATCGAGGCTCACCTCCGGCTGGGGGTCGACCCGCGCCACGCCGACCAGATGGTCCGGGGCACGGTCGTTCTGCCCCATGGCACGGGCAAGGTCGTGCGGGTGGTGGTCTTCGCCCAGGGCGAGAAGGCCCAGGAAGCCCTGCGCAATGGCGCCGACGAGGTCGGTGCGGACGACCTGGTCAAGAAGATCGAGGCCGGCTGGCTCGAGTTCGACGTCGCTCTGGCCACGCCCGACACGATGGGCATGGTCGGCAAGCTGGGCAAGATCCTCGGTCGCAAGGGGCTCATGCCCAATCCCAAGTCGGGCACGATCACGTTCGACATCGAGCGGGCGCTCAAGGAGGTCAAGGGCGGCCGGGTCGAGTTCAAGGTCGACAAGGGCGCCATCGTCCATGTCGCCTTCGGCAAGGGCAGCTTCTCCAGCCCGGAACTGCTGGCCAACCTGGCCGCCCTGATCGATGCCATCAGCCGGGCCAAGCCCTCCGGGGCCAAGGGTCAGTACCTCCGCAGCCTGACCATCGCCAGCACCATGGGCCCGGGCATCCGGGTCGATATCCCCGGGGTTCTCGCCGCTGCGGTAGCCTGACCCCGGCCAAGCACCGCCCCGGGAGACCGGCTGGCGGACGACATGCGGCGACGACCGAGGGTCACCTCGGGACGTCGCCATCGAGCTGAACACGACGGACGCCCAAGACAGCCTGCGCCCGCGGACCGCGCCTCGCCCGATGGGGGAGGGACGGTCGGGGCTCAAACCGCCGAACCGGACCGGGCAGCGCCCGGGGACGGCGGCGAGCACGCCGAGGCAGGACGAGCCTCCCGAGAAGCGGGCGGCGCCCCCTGCAGACGCAAGTGGACCGTCGCAGGGTCGAGCCGGCCTCTGGCCGGATCGGCGCCACCGCCGCGCGCCGGCTGCGCGCAGTACACACGGGAGGTACCCATGCCGACGGAGGCCAAACGGGAGACGGTCGCCGCGCTGAAGGAGGAGCTCTCCAGCAGCACGACCCTGATCGTGTCCGAATACCGCGGCCTCAAGGTGAGCGAGATCGCCGAGATCCGGCGGTCGCTGCGCAAGCAGGACGTGTCCTACCGGGTGGTCAAGAACCGGCTCATGCGGATCGCCGCGAGCGAGTCGGGCAACGACGCCCTGTCGCCCTTCCTCGAGGGGCCCAGCGCGATCGCGTTCGGGTCCGGCGATGAGGCGACGATCGCCAAGGCGGTTCTCGATGCGACCAGGCCGTTCAAGATCGTCAAGGTCAAGGGCGGCGTGCTCAGCGGCCGGTCGATCGACGCGAGCGGGGTCGCCCGCCTGGCGACGCTGCCCTCGCGCGACGTCCTGTTGTCACAGATCGCCGGCGGGATCGCGGCGCCGATGGCCAGCCTGGCCGGACTGTTCGAGGCCCCGCTGCGCGACGTCGCGGGCGGCCTCGGCGCGCTGATCGAGCGACGCGGCTCGGCCGCCTAGCTTCCTTCACCACCACCAACCGATCGCTCTCGACCGGGCGCCTGCCCGGCACCATCCAGGAGGATTCCACCGACATGGCCACACTCACCGCCGACCAGCTGCTCGAGGCCTTCGAGAAGATGACCGTCCTCGAGCTGTCCGAGTTCAAGCAGAAGTTCGAGGAGCGCTTCGGCGTCACCGCCGCCGCCCCCGTCGCCGTCGCCAGCCCGGGGTCGGGTGGCGGCGCACCGGCCGAGGCCGCGGCAGCGGCCGAGGAGCAGACCGAGTTCATCGCCACCCTGATCGAGATCGGCCCCAACAAGATCCCGGTCATCAAGGTCGTGCGCGAGCTGACCGGATTGGGCCTCAAGGAGGCCAAGGACGTCGTCGACGCGACCCCCAAGGCGGTCAAGGAGGGCGTCACCCGCGACGAGGCCGAGAAGATCAAGGCAGCGCTCGAAGAGGTAGGCGCCAAGGTCGAGATCAAGTAACGCTTCGGGCCGAAGACGTCACGGAGCTCCGCCTCGGGCCTCGGTGAGCGAGCGCCAATCCCAAATCGTGGGTGCCGACTCGCTCACCGACGAACCGGGTGGCAGGCGCACGACCCGAGAGGGTCGTGGCGGAGACGAACGGTTCGGTGAGGTGCTGGCTCTGGCCGCCGCCGACCGGGTCGTGGCGGGGCCGTTTGACTTTTTCCGGGATCGCGGTATCCTACTCCTTCTGTGAGCGCGGCCTTCCCCCTCTTCCCTTACCTCCTCGGACAGGAGCGGTTTCATGCTGTCTGCTGAGTCGTCGTCCCGGGCGACCCTGGCCTCGGCGCGCAAGTCGTACGCGCGGATTCCCGAGGTCCTACCGATCCCGAACCTGATCGAGCTTCAGCTCGATTCGTTCAAGTGGTTCGTCGACAAGGGCCTCCGCGAGCTGTTCGACGAGATCAGCCCGATCAAGGACTTCACCGGCAAGGTCATGGAGCTCCAGTTCCTCGACTACGAGTTCGGGCCGCCCAAGTACACCGAGCTCGAGTGCCGCAGCAAGGACCTGACCTTCAGTCGGCCTCTGTACGTCAACGTCGAGCTCCTGATCAAGGAGACCGGGGAGATCCAGCGCCAGCGGGTGTACATGGGCGACTTCCCGACGATGACCGACCAGGGCACCTTCATCATCAACGGCGCCGAGCGCGTGGTGGTGTCCCAGCTCGTTCGCTCGCCAGGGGTCTATTACAGCGACAGCGAGGATCCGACCAGCGGTCGGACGCTGTACAGCGCCAAGGTCATTCCCAACCGGGGCGCCTGGCTCGAGTTCGAGACGAGCAACAAGGATCTCCTCTCGGTCAAGGTCGACCGCAAGCGCAAGATCGCGGCGACGACGCTGCTCCGGGCGGTCGGCTACGAGTCGAACGAGGAGATCGCGGGCCTGTTCGTCAACGTCGACACGGATCCCGATCATCCCTACATCGCGGCGACCCTGGACAAGGATCTGACCAAGACCCAGCAGGATGCTCTGATCGAGGTCTACAAGAAGCTTCGCCCGGGCGATCCGCCGACCGGCGACAACGCCCGCCAGCTGGTCGAGAGCCTGTTCTTCAACTTCCGCCGCTACGACCTCGGTCGGGTCGGCCGCTACAAGTTCAACAAGAAGCTCGACGCGGTCGCCGGCCGGATGGGCATCGAGCTGCCCCGCGACGAGCGGACGATCACCCGCCAGGACATCGCCGCGATCGTGGGCCATCTGATCGAGCTCAACTCCGAGGGCCAGAAGGCCGCCTCCGAGCGGCGCTGGACGGCCGACGACATCGATCACCTTGGCAACCGCCGGATCCGCGCCAATGGCGAGCTCATCCAGAACGCGTTCCGGATCGGCCTGCTGCGCATGGAGCGGGTCGTCCGCGAGCGGATGACGATCCAGGAGATCGACAAGGCCACCCCCAACGCGCTCATCAACATCCGGCCGGTGGTCGCCGCCATGAAGGAATTCTTTGGCGGCAGCCAGCTGTCGCAGTTCATGGACCAGACCAACCCGCTGGCCGAGCTGACCAGCAAGCGGCGCCTGTCGGCCCTCGGGCCGGGTGGCCTGTCGCGTGAGCGGGCCGGCTTCGACGTCCGTGACGTCCACCACAGCCACTACGGCCGGATCTGCCCGATCGAGACGCCCGAAGGCCCCAACATCGGGCTGATCGGCTCGCTGGCGACCTACGGTCGGATCAACAGCTACGGCTTCATCGAGACCCCCTACCGCAAGGTCAAGCGGACCGTCGCCTGGGACGACCCCAAGCTGCGCACGTTCGAGGCCGGGACCGACCTGACCGGCAAGACCGGCACGATCGTGCTCAAGGCCGGCGCGCCCTTCAACGACGCGGCCGTCGCCGAGCTCAAGAAGCAGAAGGCCCAGGCCTTCCCGATCCGGCCGGTCGTCACCGACGAGATCGAGTACCTGCCCGCCGACGAGGAGGAGCAGCACGTCGTTGCCCAGGCCAACGCGCCGCTCGACGCGGCCGGCCACTTCACCGCCGAGCGGATCCCGTCGCGCTACCGCGACCAGTTCCCCGAGGCGCGCGCCAATCAGATCGAATACATGGACGTGTCGCCCAAGCAGGTCGTCTCGGTGGCGACCGCGCTCATCCCGTTCCTCGAGCACGACGACGCCAACCGCGCCCTGATGGGCTCGAACATGCAGCGCCAGGCGGTGCCGCTCCTCGAGCCCGAGGCGCCCATCGTGGGCACGGGCATGGAGGTCCGCGCCGCGCGCGACTCGGGCCAGGTCCTGATCGCCCGCGAGGCTGGCGTGGTCACCAGCGTGACCGCCGAGCGGGTCCAGATCGAGACCGACGGCGGCGAGCTGGTCGAGTACCCGCTCCAGAAGTTCGTCCGCTCCAACCAGGGGACCTGCATCAACCAGCGCCCGATCGTCGACGTGGGCACGCGGGTTGCCGCTGGCGAGCCGATTGCCGACTCGAGCTCGACCGACCTGGGCGAGCTCGCCCTCGGCCGCAACGTCCTGGTCGCGTTCATGAGCTGGGAGGGCGGCAACTACGAGGACGCGATCGTCATCAGCGACCGCCTCGTGCGCGACGATCTGTTCACCAGCATCCACATCGAGAAGCACGAGATCGAGGCCCGCGACACCAAGCTGGGCCCCGAGGAGATCACCCGCGACATCCCCAACGTCGGCGAGGAGTCGCTCAAGGATCTCGACGAGGCCGGCATCGTCTACGTCGGCGCCGAGGTGGCCCCGGGCGACATCCTGGTCGGCAAGATCACGCCCAAGGGCGAGACGGAGCTGACCGCGGAGGAGCGTCTCCTTCGGGCGATCTTCGGCGAGAAGGCTCGCGAGGTGAAGGACTCCTCGCTGCGCCTGCCCCACGGCGAGCGCGGCAAGGTCATCGAGATCCGCGAGATCCAGCGCGGCGACGACGACGACTCGGCGCTCATGCCGGGCGTCAACCGCCTGGTCCGGGTGTCGGTCGCCCAGAAGCGCAAGATCTCGGTCGGCGACAAGATGGCTGGCCGGCACGGCAACAAGGGCGTGATCGCCAAGATCCTGCCCCAGGAGGACATGCCCTTCCTGCCCGACGGCACCCCGGTCGACATCATCCTCAACCCGCTCGGGGTGCCCAGCCGGATGAATATCGGCCAGATCCTCGAGACCCATCTCGGATGGGCCCTCAAGGCCAAGGGCGAGACCGCCGCGACGGCCGTGTTCGATGGAGCGACCGAGGTCCAGATCCAGGCCGAGCTCGTCTCGGCGGGCCTGCCCGAGGACGGCAAGATCGAGCTGCGCGACGGGCGCAGCGGCGATGCCTTCGATCGGCGCATCACGGTCGGGCAGATCTACATGCTCAAGCTCCATCACCTCGTCGAGGACAAGATCCACGCCCGGTCGACCGGCCCCTACAGCCTGATCACCCAGCAGCCGCTCGGTGGCAAGGCCCAGTTCGGCGGCCAGCGCTTCGGCGAGATGGAGGTCTGGGCGCTCGAGGCGTACGGCGCCGCGAACATCCTGCAGGAGCTGCTCACGGTCAAGTCGGACGACGTCCTCGGTCGGGTCCAGACCTACGAGGCGATCGTCAAGGGGGAGGAGATCCAACCGCCGCGTGTCCCGGAGTCGTTCAAGGTCCTGATCAAGGAGCTGCGCAGCCTGGGGCTGAACGCGGAGATCCTCGACCCGAACGACCAGGAGATCGAGCTCGGCGAGGACGACGGCACGGTGTATGCCCTGCCCGACCTCGGCGGGATCAATCTCGCCGGCTTCGAAGACTAGTCATCACCACGTTCACCCCGCGAGCTCGGCGCCCGGCCAGCCCGATCTCGCTCGCTTCCGGTCCAGATCGCGTCACCGAGCCAGACGGCGACGCGGAGGAGAACCATGCTCGAGGTCAATAATTTCAGCGCCATCCGGATCTCGCTCGCGAGTCCGGACCAGATCCGCGAATGGTCGAAGGGCGAGGTCACCAAGCCAGAGACGATCAACTACCGCACGCTCAAGCCGGAGAAGGACGGTCTCTTCGACGAGCGCATCTTCGGTCCGACCAAGGACTGGGAGTGCTATTGCGGCAAGTACAAGCGGATCCGCTACAAGGGCATCATCTGCGACAAGTGCGGCGTCGAGGTCACCCGCAGCAAGGTCCGCCGCGAGCGGATGGGCCACATCCAGCTGGCCAGCCCGGTCAGCCATATCTGGTACTTCAAGGGGACTCCGTCCCGCCTCGGGATCCTGCTCGACATCAGCCCGCGCAACCTCGAGCGAATCCTCTATTTCGCGCTGTACATCGTCAGCCACGTCGACGAGGAGGCCCGCGCCCGGGCGTTGCGCCAGCTCGATGAGGAGGCCGAGGGCCGCGGCGGCAAGGGCGGCAAGGCTCTGGCCGAGCGCGAGGACGAGCTGCGCTCGGCCTTCCACCGCGAGAAGGACGAGCTGAACACCGCCCTGGCGGCCACCAAGGCGGATCTCGAGCATCAGCGGACCGAGTCGACCGACGCGATCGCGGAGGCGGCCAAGACCGTCCAGGCCCAGCTGGCCGAGCTCGGCTCGAACGCCGCCGAGGAGACGATCGCCTTCGCGCCGACGGGCGAGGTGGTCCTGGCCGCAGGCGACAAGCCGGGCAAGACCGCGACGGCGCAGCTGCGCAAGATCGCCGCAGCGGAGACCGACCGCGTGAGCGAGGAGCTCAAGCGTCGTGAAGCCGACGAGCAGGCGGCGACCGCCCAGCGGATCGCCGACGCCGAGCTGCGCATCGACGCCGAGCTCGAGGTCGAGCGCGAGCAGCTCCGCCGTGACGCCGATGGGCTCAAGGACGAGATCAAGCGCGCCCGCGACGAGATCGAGCGGCTCCAGCCCCTGATGACCTTGCCCGAGTCGTCGCTCGACGGCTGGAACTTCCGCGACCTCGACGCCAAGTACGGCAGCGGGGCCCGCGGCGGTCGCATCTTCCACGCCGGGATGGGCGCCGAGGCGGTCCGCGACATCATCCAGCGGATGGACCTCGAAGAGCTCTCGCGGTCGCTCCACGTCGAGGTCCGGACGACCTCCGGCCAGCGCCGCAAGAAGGCCATCAAGCGGCTCCGCCTGATCGAGGCTTTTCGTCGCTCGGGCACCCGGCCCGACTGGATGATCCTGTCGGTCCTCCCGGTCATCCCGCCCGACCTGCGGCCGATGGTCCAGCTCGACGGTGGCCGCTTCGCGACCTCCGACCTGAATGACCTGTATCGGCGCGTGATCAACCGCAACAATCGGCTCAAGCGCCTGCTCGAGCTGGGTGCGCCCGAGATCATCATCCGCAACGAGAAGCGGATGCTCCAGGAGGCCTGCGACGCGCTGATCGACAATGGCCGCCGTGGCCGGGCGATCGCCGGGACGGGCAATCACCGGCTCAAGTCCCTGAGCGACATGCTCAAGGGCAAGCAGGGCCGGTTCCGCCAGAACCTGCTCGGCAAGCGGGTCGACTACTCGGGCCGCTCGGTCATCGTCGTCGGACCCGAGCTCAAGCTCCATCAGTGCGGCCTGCCCAAGAAGATGGCCCTCGAGCTGTTCAAGCCGTTCGTGATGCGCCAGCTCGTGGAGAAGGGCTTCGCCCACAACATCAAGAGCGCCAAGCGCATCGTCGAGCGGGTCCGGCCCGAGGTCTGGGACGTGCTCGAAGAGGTCATCAAGGACCACCCGGTCCTGCTCAACCGTGCCCCGACCCTCCACCGCCTGGGCATCCAGGCGTTCATGCCGGTCCTCGTCGAGGGCTCCGCCATTCAGATCCACCCGCTCGTGTGCACCGCCTTCAACGCCGACTTCGACGGCGACCAGATGGCGGTCCACGTGCCGCTCTCGACGGCCGCCCAGGAAGAGGCCCGCGAGATGATGCTGTCGACGGCCAACCTGCTCTCGCCGGCCGACGGCAGCCCGGTCGTGGCCCCGACTCAGGACATGGTCCTGGGCAACTTCTACCTGACCATGGACGGCGAGGCCGGCCCGGCCACCACGGCCAGCCGGCGCTTCACCGACGAGAAGGAGGCGATCCTCGCCTACCAGCTCCGGGAGAAGACCAAGCTGACCCTCCACGAGCCGATCGACGTCGAGGTCCTGACCTGGGACGAGGCCAGCGAGGCCCTCGTCCCGGAGCGGACCGTGACCACCGTCGGCCGGGTGATCTTCAACGAGATCCTGCCCGACCGGCTCCGGTTCAACAACAAGATCATGAAGCGGGCCGAGCTCCGCCGCCTCGTCGAGGAGTGCTATCGACTCCTCGGCCCGGGCGAGACGGCCCACCTGGTCGACGGCATCAAGAGCGTCGGGTTCGAGTTCGCGACCCGCGGCGGGATGACCATCGGCCTGTTCGACATCGAGGTCCCACGTGACAAGGCCAAGCGGCTCAAGACCGCCGACGGCGAGGTCGACGAGATCGACAAGCAGTTCCAGCGCGGCCTGATCACCGACGACGAGCGCTACGAGCAGGTCGTCTCGGTCTGGCAGCGGACGACCTCGGAGATGTCCGACGCGATGATGGC
>JAXDKT010000190.1:0-53761 GCA_034666965.1 Chloroflexota bacterium
TGAGCGGCTGGCGCGACGCCGGTCCCAGGTCGCGGGTGACCCGGGTGAGGCGGACCAGGGGTGTGTTCCCGACGAGGTCCAGGATCGAGCCGGCGTAGTCCATCGCCCGAGTATGCCCGATGCTCTAGCCGTCCGGCGGAGTGTCGCGGTCGAGCCGGCCCCTGCGCAGCAGGAGCCAGGTCAGCCACTCGCGCAACCGGCGGGGATGGTCGGGCGGATCGACGGTCGCGGGATGGAGGGCCAGCACCACCGGACCGAGACGTTCCGCGAACCGGTCGGTCAGCCGGCGGGCGAGGTCGAGCTCCTGGCGTGAGCCCTCGGGCGCGGGGCTCCCGTCCCAGTCCGGGCCGAGGAGCTCGGCGGCATCGGTCGGGGACAGGATCCGGGCCGAAAGCCGGCGGCCGACGTAGAGCTCCTCGGTCCCGGCCATCGCCAGCAGCACGATCGGTGCGCCCGTCCGGAGGGCGATCAGGGCGGCCCCGCTGCGGAACGGCCCGATGCGACCGGTCGGACCGCTGACGGTCCCCTCGGGCATCTGGGCGAACACGCCACCGTTGGCCAGGACCGCCCGGGCCGCGGTCACGTGCTTGTCGATCCCGACCCCACCGCGCCAGACCGGCAGGAGCCCGCCGAGGCGGTGGACCAGCGCCTCGCGCCAGCGCGGACCGAAGGCCGACGGGCCCGAGCCGAGGAACCACACCCGCGGCTCGAGTGGCAGCGCGGCGAGGACTACGAACGGGTCGAGCCAACCGCGGTGGGCGGCCGCCACGACGATGTACCCGCCGCGCCGGGGCAACAAGTCGCGACCTTGAACCTCGACCCGGAACCGGAACACGCCGAACAGCACGAAGCGAGCGAGCAGGGCCGCCAGCCGAACGAGGACGCCAGCGCTGGCCTCGGGCGGCCGACCGAGCCAGTCGAGTCCCTCGACGGCGCCGCCGCGCGCCCGCGCCAGCGCCTCCGGGGCGATCCGGCCCGGCGGCGGGCGTTCCCGCCTGGACCGGCCCGATCCGGGCGGCGGCTCCCCCGGCGGATCGGTCACGTCGTGGATTTCGACCCGGCGGCGTCGTGATCCTCCGGTGGCGGATCACGGTCGGAGTCGGAGTCGGAGTCGGAGTCGGAGTCGGCCGGATTGTCGTCGAGGGCTTCCGCCGCGCCGCGGGCGCCTTCGTCGGCTTCGATCTGGGCCACGGTCGGGCCCGGACGGAGATGACGGAAGACGAGCAGCGCCAGGGCGATCGCGATCGCGACCCCCGACGCGATCTGGGCGGTCGGAATCCCGCCCAGCGTCCAGTTGTAGCCGTAGCGCATGAACTCGAGCAGGAAGCGGGTCGTGCCGTACCACACGAAGAAGATGAGCAGCAGGTCACCGGGCCGGAGCCGGTGCGAGTAGCGCCGGCCCAGCCACAGCAGAAACAGCAGACCGACGATCGCCGACACCGACTCGTACAGGAACAGGGGCTGGAAATGCTGGCCCAGGGTCGCGTTCGGATCGGATCCGTCTGGACAGAGATACGGCGCAACCCGGTGCTTGCACTGGATGGCAATCCCCCAGGGCAGGTCGGTCGGCGGTCCGTACAGCTCCTGGTTGAAGAAGTTGCCCAGGCGACCGACGGCCTGCATCGCGAACAGGCCGGGCGCGACGACGTCCGCCCAGCGCCAGAACGACTGGCCCTTCCAGCGCAGGTACAGCCAGGCCGCGATCGGTCCGGTCAACAACCCGCCGTAGACGCCCAGGCCGCTGAACCCGGCGAAGCCGTACGACCCGTCGGGACCGCGCCTGATGGGAAGCAGGATCGTCAATGGGTCGTCCTTGTACAGGGCCCATTGGTCGATGACGTGGTAGAGCCGCCCGCCGATCAGTGCCGCGACGGCGACGACGATCAGGCCGTTGATGATCAGCTCGGGATCGAGGCCCTTGCGCCGGGCCTCCCGGATCATGATCTGGTAGACGACCAGCAGGCCCAGCGCATAGCAGAGGCCGTACCACGAAATCGGCACCGGACCGAGCTGGACGGCCACGGGGTCGGGGGTGATGTCGATCATTCGTCGGCGAGTGTAGTCGGTTGGGCGCCGTCGACCGGGTTACCCCTCGGGCCCATGCCGCTCCCCGTCCCTATACTGGCGCCGGATGGCCCCCACTCACGTTCCCGAGAGCCGCCCCGCGTGAACGCCGAGTTCCAGTGGTGGCTGCTGATCGTCGGCATCGTCATCGGCGGAGCGCTGGTCTATCTGGTGCTGGCGGATCTCCAGGGTGACCGGGACGCGACCCAGGACGAGGAGCCGGTCGACGACGAGGAGTCCGACGACGCAGGGGACTGGCCGACCCAGGCGCCCGATCCGGCGTCAGTCGGGGACGACGCCACTGTGCAGCGCGACGGCGCCCAGCGCGAGCCGACGATAGCCGACGTCCCGTAGTCCCGCCCGGGTCATGGTCGCCGCCAGGGCGGCCGGGTCGGGGAAGCCCTCGAGCGACGCGGGCAGGTAGCGATAGGCCCGCCGACGGGCGAACACCGCCGCGGCCAGCGGAGCCAGGAAGCGGAAGGTCGCCAGGTACAGCCAGCCCCAGATCCGTGGTCGCGGCGTCGACAGCTCCAGACAGACAACGCGGCCGCCCGGCCGGACCACCCTGGCCAGCTCGCGGAAGCCACCCTCGAAATCGGCCAGATTGCGCAGCCCGAAGGCGATCGTCGCCGCGTCGAACGTGGCGCGCTCGAACGGGAGGGCCAGCGCGTTGCCGACGATGAACTCGACCTGGACGAGATCGTCCGAGACCCGGCGCGCCTCCTCGATCATGTGCGGAGCGAGGTCGACCCCGACGATCCGCCCGAACGGACCGACGCGCTCGGCCAGGGCCAGGGTGAGCTTGCCGGTCCCACAGGCCACGTCGATCGCCGAACCGCCCGAGCCCAACTGGGTGGCCCGCACCGCCGCCCGCCGCCAGCGCTCGTCGCGGCCGGCCGTCATCAAGGTGTTGACCCGGTCGTAGACGGGAGCGATCTCGTCGAACATCGCGGCGACGTCGGCCTCGGGCACCGGGTTGCCGGTGCGTGGCGTTGGCTCGGGCCCGGATCGATCCGGCTCGGCCGGTGGCGTCCTCATGGCTGGACCTCGATCGTCGGTCAACCCTGTTCGGCGGTCCCGGTCAGGACGTCGCCCGGCTCCACCGGATGGCCGTCGGCATCGACCAGGGTGATCCCGAACTTCGTGCCCGGACCGGCCCCTTTGAGCTCCTTCGACCAGCCATCCCAGTACGCCAGCCCGCCGCCGAAGTCCATCGTGCCCATCCTCGCTCGTGAACCGTCCGACCGGACGACCCAACAGGCCAGCCGCTGGCCGGCCGGCGGCTCCCCGAGCCCGGGTGCGCTGACCACCAGCTCCGCGCTCGTGGCCGAGAAGAGGATCGTCCCGGTCAGGACACCGGCGCCGTCAGCCGTGCCGCTGAGGTTGACGCGGAGCGCATCGGGCTCGGCGCTGATCCGCAGGGTGGCGGCGTTCAGCTCAGCCAGCGCCGCCGCACGTGCCCGTTGGTCGTCGATCAGGCGGCCGCTTAGCAGCCCGGCACCGATGAGCGCCACGACGAGGACGGCCGCCAGCGCGGCAGTCCGGCTGAGCACCCGAGCGCGGACGCCGGCGGGCCGGCGGCTCATGAGCGTGGGCGAATCCGCGGGTCGCTGCCCCACGGCGACGCCCGGGACTCCGGGCGCGCGCGGGAATCCGTCAATCGCCGGCACGGGGGCCGGGTGGCCAGCTCGGCGCGGGCGGCCGACCTCGCGGACCAGGCTCAGGGTGCGGGCCCTGAGTTCGCTGGGCAGCGGCGTCTCGACCGCCTCACGGACGAGCCCACCGACCACGCTCAGGCGCCGCGCCTCCTCGGCGCAATCCGCGCAGCCAGCGAGGTGTCCGGCGATCGCCGCGGCCTGCGGCGTATCGCCCGCAGCAAGTCGCTCCAGGCCGTCGGGCTCCACCGCCGCCAGCTCGAGCAGCTCGCGGACCTCGGCGTGATCCATCATCGGTCGGCCCTCACCGCGGCCTGGACGACCCCGGCCGCTCGGGCCTCGGGATCGTGGGCGACTCCGTCCAGTGGCAGCGGTCCAAGTTCGGGCCCGAGCACGAGGCGGAGCCGGAGGAGCGCCCGGCGGGTTCGGGTCTTGACCGTGCCCAGGGGCCAACCGAGGCGTACGGCGATCTCGCTCTGGCTGAGCTCGTCGCGATAGGCCAGCAGGAGCACCTCGCGCTCGGGCTCGGCCATCGCGTCCAGCGCCGCATCGATGGTCTGGCGCAGCTCGGCTCGGGCGAGCTCCGCCTCGGGACCGGGGCCGGCCCGCGCCCCGCCCACGACCACGCCGACGCGGGCGATCCGCTCGAGGGTGGCGGCCTGGGTCTCGTCAGCCATCCCGGCGGCCGAGATCGGGACGACGGTCGGGCGGCGCCCGGCGGCTCGCAGGCGATCCACTGTTCGGTTTCGGGCGATCGTCAGTAACCAGGCGGCCAGCGACCCCCGGTCCGGATCGAACTGTTCGGCGCGGTTCCACAAGGCGAGAAAGGTCTCCTGGACGATGTCTTCGGCAAGGGCCCGATCCGAAGTCAGCCGGAAGGCCGTCCCGTGGACTGCGCCGGCGTGGCGGTCGTAGAGCGTCGCCAACGCGTCCTCCGAGCCGGCCACGAGCTCAGCGACGAGCCTGGCGTCCTCGATCGGATCGGTTCGCGATCCCGACATCCGCTACGCCCCCGGCTCGCTGCCGGTTTCACGGTCGAGCGGGAGCGGCCGGCGCTCGAAGGCCGTGGAGAAGACGATCTCGGTCTCGCTGGTGTACACGTGCGGGATCGCCTGGACGAGACGCATCACGCGCTCGAGGTCGAGCGTGTCCGCGGCGCGGATCTTGAGCAGATAGTCGGCCTCGCCGGCCACGTGATGACAGTCCTCGATCTCGGGGATCGCGGCAAAATCGGTGGTCAGGTCGGTGGTCGGCATGCCCGGCGCCTGGCGGATCCGGCTGAAGGCGAGGACCCCGAGACCCACGGTCTGGGGATCGATGAGCGGGGCATATCCCCGAATGACCCCGCGCGACTCGAGCCGCTTGACCCGCTCATGAGCCGACGGCGCGCTCATCCCGGCGGACGCAGCCAGGTCGGCGTACGAGGCGCGACCGTCGCGCTGGAGCGCGGACAGGATGCGCAGGTCGTTGGCACTGAGGCTGTCCTTTTGGGTCAAGCGTCTACATCCGTTAGCTCTGGTGTGGTTGACGACCATTGTTTGTTAGGCTATCATGGCGATCAGCAAAGAATTCATAGAAAGGAGGCTCCGCTCATGATCATCGTGATCGGCCTCGCCATCATCGCCTCGTTCGCGATCGTCGCCATCCTCATCGATCCCAGTGAGGGCTACCAGGCACCCCACGATCCGCGCAACGACCTGCCCATCTGGGCGTTTCTCGGCCGGCGCTAGTCCGCCAGCCTACCAGTCTCCCGCCGGCCGCCGCCGTGGCCCGGCCGGGAGACTGCCCGCCGCTTGGTGCGCCTCCAGGCAGGTGACCCCCGCCGAGCCCACGCTCGCGTCATGGATCGTCCCGGCCGGTAGCTCGAGCCGATCGCCCGTCTCGAGGGCGAGCCGCCCTCCGGTCGCGGGCAACCCGAACACGATCGAGCCCTGCGCCACCACGATGACCTTGTCGTAGGCGTGCTCGTGCGCCGGGTAGACGTCTCCGGGTCCGTTCGCCCAGGTCTGCGCGACCAGACCCTCCCCCGCCAGTCGCGCCATCAAGCTGCCAGAGCTCATGGCGCTGGCGTTCCATCATGTCCGTCGCCGGACGGACCGGCCCGCCCCGGCGGACTGGCCGAGCCCGGATCCCCGCCGGCCTCGCCACGGAGCAGGTCGGCGGCATGTTGCCGCCAGGCTTGGTCCGCGGCGCGAGGGTCAACGCCAAGCGACGTGGCAACGATCAGGAAGGCCACCCCGAAGACGGCCCCGATGCCGACGGCCAGGAACCCGGGCCAGGCAATCCACAACAGGAACACCAGGGTCACGACGAGGGCGGTGGCGAGGCTTCCGGCGATGTGCCCGAGGCTTGGCACGATCCTCCTCCGGCTGTCCGACTAGGTGACGTTGACGCCGATCAGCCGACCGACAAGGAAGGTCACGGCTGCGGCGATCGCGCCGATCACGACCTGGCGTAGCCCCGAGAACAGCGCCCCGCGACCGGTCAGCAGGCTGACCCCGACCCCGACCGCGAACATCGCCGCCAGGCTCAAACCGACGCTCACGACGACCACGGTCAGGCCTCCCCCGAACAGGAACGGCAGGACTGGCACGACGGCGCCGACCGCGAATGCCACGAACGACCCTCCGGCGGCGCCCCACGGGGAGCCGAGCTGATCGGGATCCAGACCGAGCTCCTCGCGGATCAGGGTGTCCAGCGCGTGCTCCGGATCGCGGAACAGCTTCTCGGCGATCTTGTCGGCCTCGGCCGCGGAGAAGCCCTTGGACCGGTAGATCGCGGCGAGCTCGGCCCGCTCCTCGTCGGGCATGGCCTCGAGCTCGGCCCGCTCGAGGGCGATCTGGCGCTCGTAGAGCTCACGCTGCGACTGCATCGAGATGTATTCGCCGGCCGCCATGCTGAACGCTCCCGCCAGCAGCCCGGCGATCCCGGCCAGGAGGACGAAGTGCGGGGCGCCGACCGACGCGCCGGCCACGCCCATCACCAGGCTCGTGTTGCTGACCAGGCCATCGCTGATCCCGAAGATGACCGCCCGAAGCGTCCCCGACTGACCGGTGCGGTGCCAACGCTCGTCGCGCCCCATCGACCGGGCACGATCCGAATGAGCCGTCCGAAGCTCCTCGGCGGAGAGCTGGACCTCATCGGCACCGTTCTCGAGGCGCCGCCAGATCTCGGCATGCTCGCGCTCATCGGCGGCGATCGCCTCGACCTCGGACGATCCCTGCCCCTGATAGCTCGCTTCCTCGTCGCCTTCGAGCGCCTGGACGAGGTCGCTCACGGCGCGCGTGCCGAACAAGCGCGCCAGCAGGATGATCGACCGGACCCGCAGCCGCGGACCGGCAACGGGCGGAACGTCGACTCCGAGCTCGCGCAGCTTGGTGGCCCACACCTCCGCGTGCCGGCGCTCGTTGCCGGCAATGGTCCGGAACGCCGATGCGCGGCGGGGATCCTTCTCGATCGACGCCAGCGCGTCGTACAGGACGATGGCATCTCGCTCGAGCTTGAGGTTCTCGAGACTCTGGGCGGAGTCAAAGGCAGGCATGGCCTGATGGTAGCGACGAACCGTGGCGGCCGGGGCCGGACGGGAGTGGCGCACGTAGACTGACGGCGTGATCGAGCCTCCGCTCCGGTTCCTGTCGGCGGCCGACGTCACGGCCGCGATGCCGCCGCTCGAGGAACGCCTGCGCCTGGCCGAGCGGACGCTGGTCGCCCTGGCCGACGGCTCCGCCGAGCTGCCGCCCAAGATCGGCGTCCACCCGCGCTCGACCGCCTCGTTCGGCCACGCGATGCCGGCGTTCCTGCGCGGCGACGACCCTGGCGGCAGGGGCGACCTCCTGGGCATGAAGTGGGTCGTGGGGCATCCGGCCAACGGGGCGCTGGGTCTGCCGACCATCCACGCCACGGTTGTCCTCAACGACCCGGCGACGGGCGTGCCCCTGGCGATCCTCGATGGCGGACCGATCACGGCGGCCCGGACCGCGGCCGTCAGCGGCGTGGCGATCCGCCACTTCGCGCCGGTCACCGGTTCCGGCGGTGGACAGCACCGAGTCGCGATCCTCGGCGCCGGCGTGCAGGGTCACAGCCACCTCGAGGTCGTCGGCCACCTCCTCCCGGGTGCCTCGCTGGCGGTGTTCGATCGTCACCCGGAGCGGTCCGAGGCACTGGCCGAGGCCGCCCGCCGGACGGACGGGATCGCCGACGCCGCGGCGGCGCCCGCCCCCCAGGATGCGGTCCTTGGAGCGGACGTCGTGATCAGCGCGGTCTCGTTCGGTCCCGTTCGCCAGGTGATGACCAACGAATGGCTGGCCCCCGACGCGCTGGTGATCCCGGTCGACTACGCCACGACGTGCGCCGCCGAGGTCGCCCGGGATGCCGCCCTGTTCCTCGTCGACGAGCTCGGCCAGTTCCTGGCCAACCGGGACGCCGGGTTGTTCGACGCATATCCGGACCCCACGGCCACCCTTGGCCGGGCGATCCTCGACAGCGTCCGACGGCCGGCTTCCGGCCGCGTGGTCGCGACCCACCTGGGCACGGGTCTGGCCGACCTCATCCTGGGCACGGCGCTGGTCCGCGCCGCCGCGCTCGCAGGGTTGGGCACCGTCCTGCCGCGGTGAGCCGGCCCTAGCCGTTGACGGGCAGCGGTCCCTCGGGAACCTCGATCATCACCCGGCCGTTCTCGACGACCACCGGGTAGCGCGCCAGGGGCACCTCGGCGGGTGGGTCGAGCGGTTCGCCCGTGTCGAGGTCGAACCGAGACATGTGCAGAGCGCAGGTCAGCGAGCCCGCGGTCAGGAAGCCCTTGTCGAGCTCGAAGTACTCGTGGCTGCAGATCCCCTGGAAGGCCCGCAACTCACCGTCGACGTTGACCACGAGAACCGGGTCGGTGCCGTCCACCCAGGCCATCTTCATGGTGCCCGGCGGGACCTCGTCCACGCCGACCAGGTCGACCCTGCGGGTCACTCGCCGGAGGCGGGCACGGCCGCTGCGGCCACGGCTCCTGCGCTGGCCGTGGCTCCGGCGGCCCACTTCTCCTCGAGGAGCCCGCGCAGCCGGTCCTGCGCCTCGGCCAGCGGCACCTTGGCGACGACCGGTTCGAGGAAGCCCAGCACGATGAACTTGCGCGCCTCGTCCGGGTCGATCCCGCGGCTCTCGAGATAGAACAGCTGGGTATCGTCGATCGGGCCGACCGATGAGGAGTGGGCCGCCCGCCGACAATCCGGCTGATCGATCTCGAGGCTCGGGATGGCGACCGCCCGGGCCTGCTTGGAGAGGTTCATCCCGAACTCGCCCAGGAAGCTGTCGGTCCCGATCGCGGTCTTGTCGATCACGATCAGGCCCTTCATGTAGCTCCGGGCGGCGTCCTGGAGGGCTCCCTTGCTGAGCAGGTTGCCGGTCGTGTCGCGACCGATGTGGCGGGTGTACGAGGTCAGATCGAACAGCTGCTGGTCCGCCCCGAAGACGATCTCGACCTGCTCCACCGACGAGCCGTCGCCCTCGAGCCGGTTGTCGACGCGCGACCGGATGAGCCGGCCACCGAGCTGGGCCAGGGCCCAATGGAGGGACGCGGCGGGGCCGATCGTGGCGTGGCGGTGCTGGAAGCTGACGACGTCCGGGGGCAGGTCCTGGATGGCCGCGACCGACAGGTTTGCGGCACGGCCCAGGACCACTTCGAGGGTGCCGCCAAAGAAGGCCTGGGGCACGGTCTCGCCCTCGGCGCACGCGATCTCGGGTCCCGACGCGACGAACTCCTCGACGAGCGAAGCCTGGGCGCTCTCGCCGAGCCGTACCAAGGTCCGCGAAACGAGCGCACGGCCAGGAGCGCCGACCGCCCAGCGGACCAGGAACGGACGCTCGAGCCGGACGCCGTCCGGGACGATCAGCCGGACGCCCTGGCTCCAGAAGCCGCGGGCGAGCTGGGCCAGCTTGTCGTCGGCGGGCAGGCTGGGGCCGCCCTCGAGGTCGGCCCGCAGGCCGGCCGGATCTCGCTCGAGCGCGGCCGCGAAGGTCTCCAGGATCACGCCGGCCTTCGCGGCGTCGGCCGACAGGGCCAGCGCGGTCACGCCGTCCTCGCGGAGCTCGATGAGTCCGGCGGTGTCATCGGGCACCGTCGCATCGGCTGGGCCGACGGTTTCCGTCCGGACGTAGGGTTGGACCTCCATGAGGTCGGCCGCGCGAAGGTCGACATACGGGGTGTAGAGACGGTTGCCCTCGACGGGGAGGGCCTCGTACGCGGAGAAGGCGGCCAGGCGCTCAGCCCGCAGCCACTGGGGCTCGGAGCGTTCGGCGGAGAGAGCCAGCGCGAGTCCCCGATCGGGGAACCGGAATGGGAGGTCGGCCGGGCCGCGCCTGGCCGGTCTGGCCGCTGCGGTCGCGTGGTCCTCGGCGGCCGGGGTCGCCGAGACCGTCATCCGAGCGACCCCTCCATCTCGAGCTTCACCAACCGGTTGAACTCGATGGCGTATTCCATCGGGAGCTCCTTGGTGAAGACCTCCAGGAAGCCCTGGACGACCATGTTCTGAGCCTCGTTCTCGGTCAGCCCGCGGCTCATCAGGTAGAAGATCTGGTCGGCGCTGATCTTGCCCACGACCGCCTCGTGGGTCATCGTCGTGTCGTCTTCCTGGATGTCGATGTAGGGGTACGTGTCACTCCGGCTGATGTCGTCGAGCATCAGGGCGTCGCAGCGAACGCTGGCCACGACGTTGGTCGCCCCCGGGGCGACCTTGAGCTGACCGCGGTAGGTCGCCCGCCCGCCGTCCTTCGAGACCGACTTGCTGACGATCCGGCTGCGGGTGTTGGGCGCGAGGTGGACCGCCTTCGCGCCGGTGTCCTGGTGCTGGCCCGCCCCGGCCACGGCGACCGAGATGATGTCCGCGGTGGCGTTCTCGCCGCGCAGGTAGATCGCCGGGTACTTCATCGTCAGGCGTGAGCCGGTATTCGCGTCGATCCACTCCACTGTTGAATTCGCGTGCGCATGGGCACGCTTCGTGACGAGGTTATAGACGTCGTTGGACCAGTTCTGGATGGTCGTGTAGCGCACCTTGGAGCCCGGCAGGGCGATGACCTCGACGACCGCGGCGTGGAGCGAGTCCGTCGCGTAGATCGGGGCGGTGCAGCCTTCGATGTAGTGGACCTTGGCGCCCTCGTCGACGACGATCAGCGTTCGCTCGAACTGGCCGGTGTTCTCGCCGTTGATCCGGAAGTAGGCCTGCAGCGGCAGCGGCACCTCGACGCCCTTGGGGACGTACACGAACGAACCACCGGACCAGACCGCGCTGTTGAGTGCGGCGAACTTATTGTCCTCCGGCGGCACGACCGTGCCGAAGTACTTGCGGAAGATCTCGGGGTACTCGATCAGGGCCTGGTCGGTGCCCATGAACACGACGCCGATCTTGGTCAGCTCCTCGCGGACCGAGTGGTAGACGACCTCGCTGTCGTACTGCGCGCCGACACCAGCCAGGAACTTGCGCTCGGCCTCGGGGATGCCCAGCTTCTCGAAGGTGGCCTTGATCTTCTCGGGGACGTCGTCCCAGGACTTCTCTTCGCGCTCGGACGGCTTGCGGTAGTACACGATCCGGTCGAAGTCGATGCGGGTCAGGTCGCCGCCCCAGGTGGGCATCGGCCGGGTCAGGAAATGGTCGTAGGCGCGCAGCCGGAACTTGAGCATCCATTCCGGCTCGTTCTTGATCGCGCTGATCTCCTCGACCGTCTCCCGGGTCAGCCCGCGCTTCGTCTCGGTCAGGTAGACGATGTCGTCCTTGAAATCGAACTGGGAACGGTCGTTGTTGACGGTCGGCTTGACGGCGGTCATCCGGTCTGGACTCCTTGGGAATGGGCGCGTGCGTCGCAGCGTCTAATTCCGACCTCTATTATCGGAATTATCGCGACTCCCGTCAACGAGCCCGGGGAAGAGGAGATAGGAACCCGGACAGGTTGTGACGCGCCGCACAATCGCCGCCGGCCCGCGTGATGGGTGCGAACCCTCCAGGGTGACCCGGAGGGCGGCCAGCTTCGACGCGCCTGGCCGATGGCTCCGTGAGCGGACGGATCCAGCTACGTCCCGGCCGTGACCGTGAACGGGGTCCGCTCGGTCTGCGCACCCGGGCAGTAGATGTCGTAGGCGCCGGGAGTGAGCTCGAGGGTGAAGGTTCCGGACAGTCCCGGGGTCAGATGCTCCTTCTCGGCCAGGATCCGGTCGCCCTGGACCAGCTCCGCCTCGGTCGAGCGGCTCGAATCGACGTTGACGACATCGAAGGTGACCGGTCCGGCACTGATCGTGGCCGGCTCCGGTACGCAAGCGGCGTCGGTCATGGTGATCCGGACCGTCCGCGGGGCGGCACTGGGTGACGCGGCCGGGGAGCTTCCAGCGGCGCTCGGCGTGGCGGTGGCCGGGGTCCCGCTGCAGCCGGCGACGACCAGGGAGGCGGCCATCGCCAGGACGGTTACGGGCCCGAGCAAGGCAGGCCGAATCGGGTGAGGCATTCTTGACTCCTTCGCTGGATGGCGCGTCAGCGCGACGTCGGGCTGACCGCTGGATCGACTGCCGGATCGAGCGCCACCGGGCTGGGGGCCCGCGGCGATCGGCGTTGAGGCCACATCACGAACAGGCTCATGGGGATGAAGTAGGCCAGCCAGCCGATGAGCTCGATCACGGCCGGCTTGGGCTGCAGACCCAGGATCCCGGTGATCAGCGCGGCCAGCGGCGTCCCGGGCTGGATCAGCCACGACAGGTCGAGGGCCGTTGCCTGGCCGATCTGGACCCAGCCCGCCTCGTGACCGGTGTGGAGCCCCGAGGCGACCAGCCCGGATGCGACGAACACCAGGACGAGCCCGGTCAGCCCGAAGAAACGGGCGAGATTGATCCGGACCCCGCCGCGGTAGATCCCATAGCCAACGCCGACCGCCAGCGCGATGCCCGCCAGCGCGCCGAACCCGGCGGCCAGCGCGGACGTCGAGGCCTGGAACGCTGCGAGCAGGAACACCGCGGTCTCGAAGCCCTCGCGGAGGACGGCCAGGAACGCCATCGCGACCAGGGCCCAGGCGGTGCCGCCGACGAGAGCCGCCCCGGCCGCCCCCTCCAGATGGCCTTTCAGGCCTCGGGCGTGTCGGCGCATCCAGACGATCATGTAGGTGACCATGCCGACCGCCACCACGCTGATGACGGTCTCAAGCATCTCCTGCTCGACCTGGGGCAGCGACGCCGACAGGAGCTGCAGACCGATGGCCACGGCGGCGCAGATGGCGACCGCCAAACCGACTCCCAGCCAGACGAGCCTGATGGTGTCCGGCCGACCCTCGCGGCGCAGAAATGCGGCGACGATCCCAACGATGAGGGCGGCTTCGAGGCCTTCGCGCAGACCGATGACGAATGTCGCGAGCACGAGGATCTCCGCTGCGGACGGGTGGAATTTGCGGCGCGATCGTAGCCGAGGGTTCGATCAGATGTCAAGCGCGCTTGTCACCTAGTGGCAGGCGTTCTTGAGTTGATGGTGCGGCGCCACCGTCCGGCTCGCCCGCAACGAGGTCGCGGTAGCGTACCTGCCAGCTCCTGGCGAGATCAACGGCTACCATCCGGCGGATGACCGAGCCGCGCCATCTCAGCCGGGCCACCGCACGCCGGTTTCTCGCCGTGCGCCATCTCCTGGCACCCGCACGCTCGCTGCCCGCCGAGCCCCACAGCGTGATGACCGTCGTCGAACGTCTCGGCTCGCTCCAGTTCGACCCGCTGGAGGTGGCCGGACGCAACCACGACCTGGTCCTGCTGAGCCGGATCCGGGACTATCGACGCGAGTGGACCGACGCCCTGCTGTATCGCGACCGGCGCCTGTACGAGACCTACAACAAGGGCCTCAGCCTGGTGCCCACGGCCGAGCTGCCCTGGTTCCGCGTCACCTGGGACCTCAATCGGCTGGAACACGACGGTTCCGCCTTCGACGAGCACGCCGTTCTGGTCGAAGAGCTTCTCGAGCGGATCCGGCGCGACGGCCCGCTGAGCTCGACCGACGTCGAGCCACGCGCCGCCATCGAGTGGTACTGGCGGCCGACCAACCAGGTTCGGGCGATCCTCGAGGCGCTCGCCGAGGCCGGCATCCTGGGATTGACCCGGCGTGAGGGCAACCGCCGGGTCTACGACCTGGCCGAGCGCCTGTTCCCGGCGGAGCTGCTCGCGCGGCGCGAGCCCGAGCGCGACCAGCGCCGCCACAAGCTGCTGTCGCGCTACCGTGCCCACGGCCTTCTCGGCCGGAGCGGCTCGGCCGAGCTGTGGCTCGGGACGGCGCCGGTCATCAAGCGCCCCGGCCCGAATGGCGACGGACCGCTCCGACCGCAGCTCCTGGCAGAGCTACTCGAGCTGGGCGAGCTGACGCCGGTCACCGTGGACGGGATCCGGGGCGACCGCCACGTCCTCACCGCCGAGCTGCCGATCCTGGCCGCGGCAGAGCGGGAGGTAGGCGCCGAGGCGGACGGGGCGCATCCCTGGAGCGTCGGGCGCCCGAACGGTGGCGAGCCGCAGGTCGCCTTCCTGGCGCCGCTCGACCCGTACGTCTGGGATCGCGACTTTCTGCGGAAGCTCCACGGCTTCGACTACGTATGGGAGGTGTACGTCCCCCAGGCGAAGCGACGCTGGGGGTATTACGTCCTGCCGATCCTGTTCGGCGACCGGCTGGTCGGCCGGATCGAGCCCCGCATCGAGCGCAAGACCGGCACGTTGAGCGTCGTCGGGCTATGGTGGGAGGCGGGATTCGACCCTCTGACGGCGCCCGGCTTCATCGCGGCGTTCGGGGAGGCACTCGAGGCCCATCGAACGTTCGGCGGGATGACCCGAATCGCCCTCCCCCGGACCTACGCCCATCGCCCGCTCGTCGCCGCGCTGCGGGAGCGGGGCATCCTGGAGGACCGACCATGACCGCCGTTCGACATGCCGAAGCCACCTGGGAGGGCGACCTCCTGACCGGCAGGGGGGTCGTCAGCGCCGTCAGCAGCGGCGCGTTCCGCGATGTGCCCGTGAGCTGGGCGGCGCGGACCGAGTCGTCCGACGGGCGGACCAGCCCGGAGGAGCTCATCGCCGCGGCCCACGCCGCGTGCTTCGAGATGGCCCTGTCCGGGGCGCTGACCCGGGGCGGCACGCCGCCCGAGCACCTGGCGGTGAGTGCGACCGTCACCTTCGACAAGCTCGATGGCGGTTGGCGGGTCGTGTCGAGCGCGCTCAAGGTCGTCGGACGGGTCCCGGGCATCGACGCCGCCGGCTTCCGCGCGGCGGCCGAGGCGACTCGCGACGGCTGCCCCGTGTCGGTCGCGCTGAAGGGCAACGTCGAGCTGTCGGTCGAGGCCAGCCTGGAGAGCTAAGCCCCGGGAGCGGCCAGGGTCAGGATCCGGGCGGGGTTGTCGACGGTCATGGTCCGGATCGCCGAGTCGGGCAGGCCGGCCTCGCGGAGGCGGGGCAGGAACGTCTCGAACAGGTAGACGTAGCCGTTGCCGCCATAGGCCTTGAGCTGCGAGTCGTGGCAGACGTCCTGGCTGAGCAGGATCCGGTCAGCATGGCCGCGGGCGACCAGCTCGCCGAGGAGGTCAACGATCCGCGCTTCGCCGTGACGCTCGACCGCCGTGAAGCTCATGCCCAGGAAGTCGAACTCGAGATTCGCCCCGCGCCGAATGATCTCGAGATGGTGATCGAGGACCGGATACGAGTCGGCGTGACCGATCACGACTCGAGTCAAATCGAGGCGCTCCTCCTCGAACACCGTCAGCTGGGCCAGGCCGACCGGCGACAGGACCGCGTGGGTGGTGAGGGCCATGCCGGTCCGTCGAGCCGCCCGGGCAGCCGCCCGGTGAACCCGTTCCTCCTGACCCGTGAGCCAGGGCTTGTCGGTGCCGATCTCGCCCACGATCCCGGGCCGGATCCCGGTCCCGCCCACCCCGTCCTCGAACTCGCGAACGAGCTCGTCAGCGAGATCGTCCACGGTCCTCTGGTCGATCCGCGCCTCGACGGGGTAGTACGCGGCGCGATACCAGCCAGCACCCATGACGATGTTCAGCCCGGTCGCCTCAGCGTAGCGGCGCAGTCGTTCGGGATCGCGACCGACGCCGGGCAGGGTCAGGTCGACGAGGCTCCCGCCGCCGGCCGCCCGATAGGTCGCCAGCTCGGGCACGACGGTCGCGTCGTCCACGGTGAGCTGCCAGTAGTCCCACCGATTCTCGATTTGCCACAGGGCGATGCCGGTGTGCTCGTGGGGCAGGGTGAACCCGAGTTCGCCAGGGGCAATCCGGCCGGTGACCGTCTGGACCTGGTTCATGCCCGGATTATCGGGCCCGGGACGACCGCTCGGTTCGGTTTCCGCGGCGATGCCGACCGCCTCAGGATGCGAGGTCGGCGGTCGCGCCAGCGTGCGGCTTCAGGCTGAACGGCTTCGGGCGAGGCCGTTCGATCGGCGGACGGTCGGGCGCCGCGACGGAGGCCAGCAGCAGCTCCAGCAGGGCGAAGGCGCGCCGTTCGGCGTCCTCGCGTCGCCAGCCTTCGGCACGCTCGATGCGCTGGAGGAGCAGCCCATCGAGCAGGGCGCTGTAGCCCAGCGCTACGGCCTCGATGTCCAGCCAGGCGGGCAGCTCACCCTTGGCCATGCCCTCGCGCAGCAAGACCTGGCCGACTGCGCCGATCTGCTCTCGCCGCCGGACGAGCATCTCGCGAACGGTCGCTGACTGACCGGCTTCAGCCCAGGCCTGAATGAGGTACGTTGCCGAGCCGGGCGTGGCGGGGTCGACCGGATCGATCGAGTCGATGAAGAACGCCACGGCGATGGCCAGCTTGTCGGCGACGGTCTCACCACTCGTCAAACGGTCACCCAGCTCGCCGAAGCCCTGATCCATCGACGCCAGGCAGGCCGCCAGGAAGAGCGCGTCCTTGCCCCCGAAGTAGGTGTAGATGGCGCCGACCGAGAGACCGCTCGCCCGGACCACGTCCTGGATCGTGGCCCGGTGGTAGCCCTTGTCGTCGAACACACCGATCGCCGCCCGGACGATCCGCTCCCGGACCTCGCGCTCGTGGGCGGGGGTGACGCGCGGCATGGACGAAACCTCAAGCGGTTGAAGAACGAACGTTCCCTCTGAGTCTATCCACTCAGTGCGGCTCGGGTCAATTGCGATCTCGCTTGACAAAAAGAATGATCATTCTCTAATTTGGAAGGGCCAACGACCGTGCCAGTCGGCGCCAGCTCAGGCGCCCCGACCGGACCAGGAGGAACCGCCCGCATGTTCACCCGCTGGGGAGCGTTCGTCTATCGCTTCCGCCGCCCGGTCGCCCTGGCCGCGGTGGTGGTCGCCATCGGCCTCGGGTTCGTCGGTCTGGATGCCTCGCGCCATCTCAGCTCCGGGGGCTGGCTCGACAAGGGCTCGGAGTCGGCCCGGGTGGCCGACCGGTTGGCGGCCGACTTCGGCGCCGGCCGGAGCACCATCATCGTCCTCTTCTCATCGACCGTCGCCGAAGACGCCACCGGAGCCGACTACCAGGCCGCGATCGCCTCCTCGCTGGCTGCGGTCAAGGCCGACCCGCGGGTGGTCAGCATCCTGGGATACGCCGAGACCGGCGACCGGAGGTTCATCAGCAAGGACGGCCGGCAGGCGTTTTCGATCGTCGAGCTGGCCGCCGGTGACGAGGATTCGGTCGGGCTGGTGGATCCGCTCCGCGCCGAGATTTCGACGCCGGCCGGTTACACCTTCCAGCTCACCGGCTATGGCCCCATCACCCAGGATTCGGCGGCCCAGTCCGAGCAGGACCTCCAGCGTGCCGAGACTGTGTCGCTGCCGATCGTGGCGCTGGTCCTGATCGTCGTCTTCGCCTCGATCGTCGCGGCGGGCATGCCCCTGTTCGTGGCGGCCCTGGCGATCCCGTCCACCCTGGGGCTGATCTTCTTCGTCAGCCAGCAGGTCCTGATGAGCGTGTACGTCCTGAACATCGCGACGATGCTCGGTCTGGCCCTGTCGATCGACTACTCGCTGTTCATCGTCAGCCGTTTCCGCGAGGAGCTGGCCCGTGGGCGGACCGTCCAGCAGGCGGTCGAGAAGGCGGTGGCCACCAGCGGCAAGGCAGTCGCCTTCTCGGGCTTTGCGGTGATGATCGGCCTGTCGGGTCTGATCCTGTTCAAGGCCGAGGCTCTGGTCTCGATCGGCATTGCCGGGATGCTGGTCGTGGCCAGCACCCTGTTCTTTGCCCTGACCGTCCTGCCGGCCGTCCTGGGCATGCTCGGGCCGCGGGTCAACGCGCTGAGCCTGGGCGGCCTGTTCAGGCGGCTGGGCATGCGCCCGAGCGAACCCGGACACGACGGCTGGTGGGCGCGGGTTGCCCGCCTGGTCATGCGCCGGCCCATCCTGGTCCTGGTGCCCGTCCTGGCCCTGCTGCTGGCCTTCGGTTCGCCGTTCCTGCGCCTGGTCCAGGGCGTGCCCGACGCGTCGATCTATCCGGCCGGCCTCGAGAGCCGCGACGCGTACTTCACGATCCAGACCCGGTTCACGGCCGGGGAGACCAATCCGATCGTGGTCCTGGCCCGCGTCCAGGGCGATCCCACCAGCCCGGCCAACGCCCTGGCCCTGGCGCGCTACGGGCAGGCCCTGGCGTCGATCGAGGGGATCGACCACGTCGAGGGCGCCTTCTCGCTCAGCGATCCGGCGACCGGCGCGCCGCTCAGCCCCGAAGCGGTCGCGCAGCTGTATGCGTTGCCGGCGGCTCAGCGGCCGGCCCCGGTCGGGGCGGCCCTCGACGCGCTCCAGAAGGCCTATGTTCGGGGAGAGGTCGTGCAGTTCGCCGCCGTGAGCCCGCTCGATCCGGCGCGACCCGCCGCGACCGACCTGACCCCGATCGTCCGCGCGTTGCCGGCTGGGCCCGGGATCACGACCGAGGTCGGTGGCCTGGCGGCGGCCGGCTACGACTTCCTCCAGTCGCAGGCGGAGCGGATGCCGTTCGCCATTGGCCTGACCCTCATCGCCAGCGCGCTGGTCCTGTTCCTGCTGTTCGGCTCGATCGCGATCCCGATCAAGGCCGTGATCATGACCCTGCTCTCGATCAGCGCCAGCTTTGGGGCCCTGGTCTGGATCTTCCAGGAAGGCCACCTCAGCGACGTGCTCCATTTCACCCCGCTGGGCTACACCATCGCGGGCAATCCGATCATCATGTTCAGCGTGATCTTCGGCCTGTCGATGGACTACGAGGTCCTGCTCCTGTCGCGCATCCAGGAGGCCTACCGCCGCACCGGCGACAACACCGCCTCGGTGGCCGAGGGGCTGGCCCGGACCGCCGGGGTGATCACGGGCGCGGCCCTGATCATGGTCTCGGTCTTCGCCGCGTTCGCCCTGGCCGACATCATCACGATCAAGAGCATCGGGGTCGGCATGGCCATCGCCGTCCTGCTCGACGCGACGATCATCCGGGTCCTGCTCGTCCCGGCCACGATGCGCCTGCTGGGCGACTGGAACTGGTGGGCGCCCGGGCCGCTGCGGCGCCTGGCCGACCGGCTTGGGTTCGATCACGTGGAGGACGGTTCGGATGAGCCGCCCGCCGGCGGGCCGCGACCCGGCCTGGAGGGAGCTCCCGGATGAGCGAGCAGCGACCACCCCTGCACGGCGAGGTCCAGGAGCCCGGTTCCGACGGCCGGCCGGGCGCCTTCCGGTTCCATGCCCGGACCTGGACCTGGGACGACGAGGACGTACGCCGCGGGCTGCCCTGGATGGGCGTCTTCCTGGTGGTCTTCGGCGGGATCCTCCTCGTGGGACAGGCCTACCCGCAGGCCCATATCCTCGGCTCAGCTCTCACGACGGCGCTCGGGATCGCCCTGCTCGTGTCGTGGGCGACCGGTCGGGGCTGGGGCCTGTATCCCGGCCTGCTGATCACGGCCTACAGCCTGCCCGGACTGCTGATCGACCTCGCCGTGCTGCCGGCCGGCTCGGGCTACGGGACCTTCCTGTTCGGCGTCGGCCTGCTGGGCGTCGCCGCGATGCGCTACGGCGCGCGGCGAACGTGGGGCTGGCAGCTGATCGTGGGCGGGATCCTGGCCCTGGCCGGCGGCAGCGAGATCGCCACCCGGCTGTGGCCGGGAATGCCGGCCCTCGGCGACCTGCTCGGTCCGCTGGTCCTGGTCCTGCTCGGGTTGCTGATCATCAGCCGCGCCGTCCGTCGCTGAACCGGGCCCGCTGCGCGTCCGTCAGCCGCGCCGATCGAGTGCCACATCCAAGGCGGCGGCCAGGCCTGCGGCGATCCGCGCCAGCTCGTCGTCGGTGACGACGAAGGGCGGGCCGAGCAGGATCGCATCGCCATCGACGCCATTGGCCAGGCCCGTGCCGCTGTAGAACAGCAACCCGTCGGCCCGACCGGCGCGGAGGATGGCCTCGGTCAGCTGCTGCGAGCGGGGGAACGGCTCGCGGGTGCTTCGGTCGGCGACCAGCTCGACCCCGATCATCAGCCCCCGGCCGCGGATCTCACCCACGTTGGGGTGGTCGGCCAGGCGCTCGTCGAGCAGCTCGCGCAGGCGCGCGCCCTTCGCGGCGCTGGCCTCGATCAGGGATTCGGTCTCGAGGATGCGCAGCACCTCCCGAGCCACCGCGGCGCCGACAGGGTGATGGCTGTACGTGAAGCCGTGGACGAAGCCGGCGCCGGGCGCGGTGACCACGTCGTGGATCGCCCCGGACGCGGCCACGAACCCGAACGGCCAGTAGCCGGATGAGGCGCCCTTGGCGGCAACCAGCAGATCGGGTCGGACGCCCCAGTGGTCCAACCCGAACCAGCGGCCGGTCCGGCCGAACCCGGTCATCACCTCGTCGGCGATGAGCAGGACACCGTGACGCCGGCAGACCTCGGCAATCGCCGGCCAGTAGCCATCCGGTGGCACCGCGGCGGCCAGCGTCGCGCCCACGATGGGCTCGGCGACGAAGGCCGCGACCGTCCCGGGCCCGGCCGCCTCGATGGCTCGGTCGAGCTCGGCGGCGAGCTCCTCGGCCGTCTCGAGCGCATTTGCGCCCGGGTCACCGGCACGGTACGGGTAGGCCGCGCTGAGATGACGGAACCGCCCCAGCCAGCCCTCGTACGGGCGCCGAAGCGGCTTCCGACCGGACAGGTCGAGTGCGCCGATGGTGTTGCCGTGGTAGCTCCCCCAGCGAGTGAACACGACCAGCCGGTCCGCCTCCCCGCGGGCGAGGTGGTAGGCCCGGGCGAGCTTGAGCGCGGTCTCGATCGCCTCCGAGCCACCCGAGACCGGGTAGATCGCGGGGTCGTCGAGAGGCAGGTGCGGGCCGAGCTCGGTGGCATACGCCTCGAGGATCTCGCTCGTGAATGCGCTGCCGTGGGCATAGGCGATTCGCCCCGCCTGCTCGGCCATGGCCTCGCCGACCGAGCGCCGGCCATGGCCGACGTTGACCACGATCGCGCCGCCGGCCGCGTCCAGGTACGAGCGCCCCTGGGCGTCCCAGATCGTCGAGCCCTCGGCTCGCACGGCGACGGGCGGATCGGGGTCGAGGGAGCGACGGAAGACACGGCCGGTCACCGGCCTATCGTAGGGGCGCCGGGGACCGCCGCGTCAGCGGGTCGAGGCCAGCGCCGGGACCCAGCCGGTTCGCCCGCCGAGCGTCATCGCCCGAAGCCACAGGCGGCCCGCGCCGTCCTTGCGTCGAGCCAGCACGACGAACCGGGTGCCCACCCGCAGCGAGCCGACGCTGGCGCCCGAGCGCGATGGACGGTCCCGCAGGAAGACGCTCCGGGTCGTATGCCGAAGCGTCCGCATGTGGGTCGCGACCTGGAGCTTCCAGGCCGGCCTGGCCAGGGTCGAGAGGTGGGTGTGGAGGTAGGCCGTGAACGGGGTGAGCATCGCCCGGACCCGATGGACCCGGACGCCCCGGATCAGGGCGCTGATTGCCCGACCGTTGCCGATGTAGACGCCGATGTGGCTGCCGTTGCCCCACACGACCAGATCACCGATCCTGGGATCGTGGCGTGACGCCAGGCCGCGGGCGCGGTACGAGAGGTAGATCGACCGCGCGCTCTGGCTGGTGACCTTGCCGCCCAGACCGGCCTCCTTGAAGACCCGCCAGATCAGGCCGCTGCAATCGAAGCTGGCCGGGCCGGTTGCCGACGCGCGGTAGTGCGCCCGCAGATGGCTCCGGGCGAAGGCCACGACGATCGACGACGCCGGAACGGTGGCCGGCCGCGCCTGCGCGGCGGCGGGGAGGGTCGGGCTGTGGCTGGCCTCGGCGGCGGCGGCGCGCGTCCCCTGGCTGCCCCGGCCGGGCGCGAAGGTGACCGCGGCCAGGGCCGGGCCCGGGGCCGATGGGGGTGCTGCCATGACGGCGTCCGACGGGAGCGCGGTGAGGACGAGGGCGGCGGTCAGGGTCAGGGCGGCGACCGCCTGGGGCTGCGTGGGGATCCAGCTCAATGGTGCTCCTCTCCACCAGGACATCGCGGCGGGCGCGATGGCGATGGGGTGAGCCGCACGACGGCCGGGGGAAACGAGCCATGAGGACGCGGCAAGCGGGGCGTCGTCAGGCGAACTGACGGCGGCGCGACAACCCGAGGTCGGCCGTTCGGCGGCGATCTTCGGTTGTCGTATCCCGTTCGTTGGGTCTGAGGCTGAGCCCGAAGCATACCCGCGATCGGCGGAAATGGCGCGGGGCGCCCGCGCTCGATGGTGCGCCGCCGCACCATGTCTGGCTGGAACCGAGTCCGGCCGGCTGGTGTATGAAGGGCGCAAGGGAACCCGTGGGAGGGCCGTCCGACGGAGGAATCCGAGCTCATCGAACGCGCGCAGCGAGGCGACGCGATGGCCTACGAAGACCTGGTCCGGCGCCATCAGGACGCGGCGCTCCGAACGGCCTGCCTGGTGCTGGCGGGCGAGTCGGACGCCGAGGATGCGGTCCAGGATGCGTTCGTCAAGGCCTATTCAGCGTTGGGCCGGTTCCGGACGGGTGCACCCTTTCGGCCCTGGATCCTCCGGATCGTGGCCAACGAGGCGCGCAATCGGCGACGCTCGGCCGGCCGGCGCGCCGGTCTGGCGCTTCGACTCGCTGAGGATCGCCCCTCGGGCGACGCGGCTCCGTCGCCCGAGGCGGCGGTCCTCGCCAGGGAACAACGTGGTGCCCTGCTCGGCGCGCTGGCGGGGTTGAGCGAGGACGACCGCCTGGTTCTCGGTTATCGCTACTTCATGGAGCTCGGTGAGGCCGAGATGGCCGTCGCGCTGGGCGTTCCCCGCGGCACGGTGAAGTCTCGCCTGTCACGGGCCCTCGGCCGACTGCGGCTCCAGGTCGGCGTCGAATCGCCGCTGGCGCGGATCGCCAGCGGAGGACGAGACCGATGACCGAGCGCCCGAACAGCCCGATCAGCCCGATGTCCGACGCCGAGCTCGAAACCGCCCTGCTCGACCTTGGTCGGGAACTGGCCCCGATCCAGGCCCCCGATCTCGCGCTCAGCGTCCGGGTCCGGATCGAGCGCGGGGAGGCGGCCGCCCCCGCACGGCCGACCTGGCCCAGGCCGTCAGCCTGGGCCGAGCGGCTCGGCCTGGGGATCGGCCGGCCATTCCGCCGGGGCCTGGTCCTGGCGCTCGCGGCGGTCCTGCTCATCGGCGGCATCGCCGCAGCGATCGGGTTCGGCCTGCCGGGGCTGCGGGTCATCATCCTGGGGCCGGCCCCGAGCCCATCCGCCGTCGAGCCGAGTCAGAGCGCCGGATCGCCGCTGACGTCGCCCTCGCCGACTCCGGCCGCGACACCGCCGACGCTCGAGTCGCTCGACCTGGGCGACCCGGTCGAGCGGGCGACGGCCGCGGCCGCGGTCGGCTACGGCGTGAAGTTGCCCACCCTGCCGGAGCTCGGCCAGCCGCTCGGCATCTACGCCCGCGGCGATCCACCCACGGCTCGTCTGAGTGCGCTCTACGCTGCCAATCCGTCGTTCCCCGCGGGCGCCAACGCGCCGCTCGTCGCGGGTCGATCGGTTGCGATCATCGTCATGCAGTTCCCGGGTGCGACCGAGGCGGGCTTCCTCAAGAAGATCCTCGAGCCGGGGACGACGATCCAGGACCAGATGGTCGCCGGTCACGAGGGGTTCTGGATCTCCGGCAAGCCGCACGACCTGATCTATGTCGGCCCCGATGGCCAGGACGCGGACGACCGGATCCGGATCGTTGGCAACGTGCTGGCCTGGAACGACGGTGAGCTGACCTTCCGGATCGAGGGTGCTCAGGACCTCGCGGCGGCCCTCCGGATCGCCGCATCGATGCGCTAGACAGCGGACCGCCACATCGCGGAGGGGCAACCGCAGGTCGACGGGAACCGCAGGTGGCGGGGCGGTGTAGATGAGGCGGCAGGAGCAACCCGGTCCATCACGGAGTACCGACCATGCGATCGACTCGAATCAGCCTCCTCGTGCTCACCGTCCTGGCCCTCGTGGTCGGCGCCTGCGCCGCCCGCACGGGCTCCAGCAGCGCGCCAGGTGGCGGCTCGGCTTCTGCGCCCGCGACCACCGCGGCGCCAACCTCCGAAGCGACCGGGGTCACCGCCAGCGCCCTGCCGCCGGCCTCGCCCGACGCCTGGCTGGCCGTCGGTCGGAAGGGGGTGGACGGTCTCGAGGTGATCCTCGCCAGCACCCGCGAGCACATGCTCAACCTGCCCGCGGGCGTCCCGACCGGGAACGACTGGGGGCGGATCTTCACGGCAACCTCGAATGACGGCAAGACCACGGTCCGTGACGTCGCGATCGAGTCCGAACCGGGCGGACCCAAGGTCGTCATCGACGGGTCGTGGCGGCTGCCGACGATCGGCCCAGACCCGGTGCCGGTGGGCCTGTCACTGGATGGCTCCACGCTGGTCCTGATGGAGGCCGACCGACCGACGGGCGCCGCGGCGGGGGCCACGACCCGGTTCGCGGTCCTGCACACCGTTCCGCTCGAGGGCCCGGCCCGGATCCTCACGCTCGAGGGGCGCTTCGACTATGACGCCCTGTCGCCGAATGGCTCGACGCTGTTCGTCGTCGAGCATCTCGACAGCGACACCGGCGGGCGATACCAGGTCCGGGCCGTGGACGTGGCCAGCGGTGCGCTCGACGAGGCCGTCATCGCCGACAAGCGCAACGTGGACGAGCAGATGGCCGGCTATCCGCTGGCCCAGGTCCGCCGGGGAGATGGCCTGGTCATGACCCTCTACCAGGGCCTCGAGCATCCCTTCATCCACGCCTTGAACAGCATCGATCGCTGGGCGGTTTGCATCGACCTGCCGACCAGTGGCTCCGACGATGCGTCGGCGGCCACCGACTGGGGTCTGGCGCCGGCACCCGACGGGTCTTCCGTCTATGCCGTCAATGCCACCCTCGGTCTGGTGGCCGAGGTCGACCCGGCCCAGCCCGGGCTGCGCCGCTCGGTGCGGGTCAAGCCGCTGGCGTCTGCCGGCATCGTTCTGGCCAAGTTCGCCCATCAGGCGAGCGGACCGGCGGGCCGGCGGGTGGTGGTCGGTCCCGACGGCAAGACGATCTATGCCGCCGGCGCTGGCGGGATCATCGCCCTGGACGCCTCGACCCTGAAGGCAGCCAGGACCTACGCGGCCGGCTCGGCGGTCGACGCGCTGGCGGTGACCCCGGACGGAGGCACCCTCTACGCCCTCCGTCACGACGGCCACATCGTCAAGCTCGACGCCGCGACCGGCGCGCTGCTGGGGACCGTTCCCGGGGAGGGCTTCGACCGCCTCGTTGCGGTCGTCCCATGGTGATGCGTCCGGGGCCTGCCTCGTCGGCCTCGCCGGACTCGTCGGACTCGTCGGCCTCGCCGGACTCGTCGGGCTCCTCGGACTAGTCGGCCTCGCCGATCTCGTAGCCCTGGAGCCGACGGACGGCAATGAGCAGGGCGATCACCAGCGCGGCCACGGCCAGGGCCAGCGCGGTCGGGCCGGCCAGCCGCTCGCCGAGGGCGGCGCCGTCACCGCCGCTGATCGCATCGGCGACGCCGAGGGCATACTGCCGGATGCTGAACGTCCGGGTGCCCTCGAACAGGCCGGCCAGGACGCCTTCCCAGACCAGGATATACACGAGCCCGATGGCCAGCGCCCGTCCGGTCACGAGGCTGAGCGCCATGAAGATGACGACGTACAGGATCGCCGCCACGGCCGCACCCGCGGTGTAGCCGAGCGCTGCCTGCATGCCGCCGGAGCCGGATCCCAGGATGGCCCCCGTGGCGAAGGCCGCCGGCGCCGTCACCGCAATGGCCAGGCCGGCTGCGACCGCGGCCTTGGCGGCCACGATCCGCCAGCGGGCGATCGGCTTCGTCAGCAGGTACACGGCGGTCCCGTCCTCGAGCTCGGAGCCGAGCGCCGCGGTCCCGAAGACCAGCCCGACCAGGGGCACGAGCGTGGAGATGACCAGCCGGTCGAGGATGACCGTGGCCACGGCGTCGAGATTGGAGGTCCGGCCCGAGACCCGGACCAGCACGGCGATGAGGATCGGCAGCCCTCCGAGGAGCGCGACGAGGAGCGTCCGACGTCGACCGGTCAGGGCCCGGAAGGTCAGCCTGGCGATCGTCGCGATCATCGCCGGACCAGGTAGCCGAAGACGCTCTCGAGATCCTCGTCGGTCGGGCGGACCTCGAGCAGCGACAGGCCGCCGGCGCGCGCGATCCCGGCCAGCGCCCGGGTGAAGGCTCCGAAGTCGGAAGTCCGGACCGCCAGGCGGCTATCGGTCAGCTCGACCCCGTAGACCGCCGGGTGGCCGACCAGGCCCGCGGCCAGCCGCCGATCGTCGGAGGAGCGGATCGTGAAGGTGTGCGGCCGGTCGGTCATCAGCCGGCGGATCTCGCGGAAGTCGCCCGACGCCGCGAGCCGTCCGGCGACGATGACCAGGACCTCCTGGGCCAGCCGTTCGACCTCCTCGAGGATGTGCGAGCTGAACAGGATCGTCCGACCTTCGGCGGCCATCCGCCGCAGGAGCTGCATCATCTGCAGCCGCTGGCGCGGGTCCATCCCATTGAACGGCTCGTCGAGGAGCAGGATCGGCGGCTCGTGGACCAGGGCGCCGGCGATCTTCGCCCGCTGACGCATGCCCTTCGAATAGCCACCGATGGGGCGGTCCTGCGCGTCGCTCAGCTCGACGGTGGCGATCGCCCGGGCAGCCGCCGCGCCGGGGTCGGGCAACCCCTGCAGGCGGGCGTTGAGCACGGCGAACTCGCGGCCGGTCAGGAACGGGTAGACCGCCTCGCGCTCCGGGACGAGACCGATCCGCCGGTAGATCGCCGGGTCGCGCCAGGTGGGGACGCCGCCGATGACCACCCGGCCGGCCGATGGTCGGAGCAGTCCGGCCATGAGATGGAGCAGGGTCGACTTGCCGGCACCGTTGGGTCCGAGCAGGCCGGTGATCCCTGGTCGGAGCGCGAATGAGATGTCGTTGACCGCGACCACGTTGCCGTACCAGCGTGAGACGTCCTGGAGCTCGACCGCGGCGGTGGGGTCGAGGGGTCTGACCGGGCGCGCACCCGGCCAGGCGGGGACGCCCGGGGGCTCGGCCGGGGCGGCGCCGGTGGGCGTGGCGGGGACGGTCACGCCGGGATCCGCTGGTATCGAGCGACGAGGGCCAGGGCCGACCCGACACCGAGAGCCACCGCACCCGCCAGGAGAATGCCAGTCGGAATTCCGGCCACCGCGGCGGCGGTGCTCGCGTCGACCCCGAAGAACCAGGCGTTGACGCCGTCGAGGAGCGCGCCCACGTCGAGGAGGACCACCCACTGCGAGGCGGAGCCCAGGTCGAGCGCGATGACGATCGCGGCCACGATCCCGGGCACGATGAACGCCGCGAAGATCGCCGCGGTCGCGTACGCCCGACGCGGCGTGAGAGAGGCGGTGACCAGGGCCAGGGCCGAGGCGACGACGGCGATGACGGCGGACGAGCCGAGGATCACCGGCAGCGCGCCCAGCTCGGTGCCGATCGCGTCGGCCGTCTTGGTCGTCAGCAGGATCGAGCCGATGCCCATGACCAGGTGCGGGACGAGCACGATCGCCAGGACGCCCAGGCTGAGTGCGATCAGCTTGCCCAGGGCGTAATCGGGCCGTCGCAGGGCACGGGAGAAGTACAGGGTCAGGACCCGGTAGCGCTGGTCACGCCCGAGCAGCTCGGGCGCCTGGGCAGCCACGAACAGGATCGGAAAGACCGAGATCGTCGCGTACAGGCCTTCGTGCCCGGGCACGAACAGGCTGCTGTCGAGGCCACCCCGGGCCGCCAGCGCGCGGACCGCAACGAGCAGAACCGCGATGACCGCGGGCATCCCAATGCAGATCGCGGGCAGGGTCTTGGCTCGTGCCCCGCGGCCGAGTCCGAGCACGCTCCGGAGCGAATGGCGCACCAGCGAGGTGACCGCGTGCCGGCGGCCAAGCCGAGGTCCGTCATAGCGTCGGTACCCGAGGTCGTAGATGCTGCCGGTCATCGGAACAGGTCCTCGAGGCTGTGCCGGCGGCGCTCGATCCGGATGAGCGGCAGACCCAGATCGGCGACCGCGTCGCGGATCGCGTCGTAGGGCTCGAGCTCATCGAGCGCGATCTGGATCGACCGGACATCGCCGTTGACGTTGTCGAGCACCCGCAGGCCGCGCGTCCGGAGCGCAGCGGCCAGGTCGTCACGACCGTGCTCCACCTCAACCCGCAGGACCCCGGTCTCGGTCGTGAACTCGGCCAGCGGCGCCGCCCGCAGCAGTCGGCCGCCGTCGATCGCCACGAGGAAGTCGCACAGCTCCTCGATCTCACCGAGCAGGTGGCTGGCCAGGACGATCGTGATCCCGAACTCGCGACCGGTCCGCCGGATGAGCTCGAGCATCTCGTCACGGCCAGCCGGGTCGAGGCCGTTGGTCGGCTCGTCGAGGAGGAGCAGGCGCGGATCGTGAACAAGGGCCTGGGCCAGCTGCGCCCGCTGGCGCATCCCGGTCGAGTAGCCGCCGATCGGGCGGTAGCGCTCTTCGTACAGCCCGACGTGGCGAAGAACGTCCGACGTGCGTTCCCGGGCCGCCGATCTGGGCAGGCCCGACAGCTGGGCGAGGTGGGCCACGAGCTCGGTCGCGCTGATGTCGGGTGGCAGCGCATTGTGCTCGGGCATGTAGCCGACGAACTGGCGCAGGGCGGTCCCGTCGGTGGACGGGTCCATGCCCAGGACGCTGACCCGACCACTGGTCGGCGCCAGCAGGCCCAGCAGGATCTTGATCAGCGTCGACTTCCCGGCACCGTTGGCCCCGACCAGGCCGATGATCCCCGGCGCCAGCTCGAGGGTCAGATCGTCGAGCGCGGTGATCGCTCCGTAGCGCTTGGTCAGCGATTCGACGCGGACGACGCGGGTGTCGGGGGGAGCGATGGGCACGTCGCGGGGAGCGATCTCCTGGGCAGTCACCCGGTCATGGTAGCGGGCGAGGTGGCGTGAACCGCCAGGGCCGCTGGAAGCCGGTGGCTCCGGGCAACGTCGGAGCCGCGGGGCTCAGGCGCGGAGCGCGATCAGGGTCTTGACCACGTCGCCGGCCAGGTGACCGCCGGTCTCCGTCCTCAGAATCGCGGTCGCCTGTTCGACCGACATCGCTGCGCGATAGGGCCGCTCGGCGGTCAGCGCCTCGAACACGTCGGCGACGGCGACGATCCGCGCCGCCAGGGTGAGCTCGGACTCGGCCAGGCCCCGGAAGTAGCCACGCCCGTCGAGTCGCTCGTGGTGGCTGGCGGCGACCTCGGCAACGGCGTCGAAGGTCGGAATCCCGGTCAGGATCCGAAGTGTCAGCTCGGGGTGACGCTTGATCAGCTCGAATTCGGCCGGCTCGAGCTTGGCCGGCTTGTCCAGGATCAGGTTTGGGACGCCGAGCTTGCCCAGGTCGTGGAGGAGGCCGGCCCGCCGGATGTCGATCACCGCGGCCGCTTGAAGGCCCATCGCCAGCGCCAGCTCCTCGGCGATCCCGGCAACCCCCCGCGAGTGCGAGCCGGTGAACGGGCTCTTGGCGTCGACGACGTCGGCGAAGGCCGAGGCGATTCGATCGATGTCCTCGTCATCCGAGAGGCGGATCGAGCCGCCCGGCTCGAGCGCGAACGTGCGTGTGGCCAGGTCGGGCGCGAGCAGGTCGTCGAGGAGGCCGCGGCGGCAGGCCAACAGGAGGGCATCGACGACATCCGGGTCGTACCAGGTGCCGCGACGCTCGCCGAGGATGCGAATGCCGTCGGCCCGACCCTGGGTCGAAACGAACACGTCCAGACCCTGGCACGCCGCCAGGATCCGGGCCGCGGGGTCGATCGCGGCGCCGCGCAGGCCACGAGGCTGACCGCCGCCGTCCCATTGCTCGTGGAGATCGAGGATCGCGGCGCCGACCGGCTCACCAAAGCCCGCCTTCCGGGCGATCGAGGCGCCGCGTTCACAGCGGAGCTGCTCGAGCTGGCGCTGCACGCGCCCACCGGTCACGCCGATGTTGATCAGGCGGCGGACCCGGAGCGGGAGCGGCTCGCTGTCGGGCAGGCTCCGAATGGCGAAGGCGGCGGCGGCCAGGATCCCGCGCTCGGTGGTGGCCATGCGTGCCTTGAGGGCGATGTCGTCGTTCCCGAAGAGGCGGGTGACCGCGGCGGCATTGCTCGAGCAACCCGCGTCCTTGAGCAGGGCCGCGCTGTAGAGGGTCTGCCGATCCGCTTCGGGCAGACCCAGCGCGTCGGCCAGCCGGATCGCGAGGTAGCACGTCCGCAGGGCATGACCGGGCAGCTGCCCTTCGGTCAGGTCGAGCGCGGTCGACAGCGCCGCCAGGATTCGGACCGTGGGCACGACCTGCCGATCGACAATCCGGAAGTCGGCTCGCCGGACGGCGGCGGCCGCCCCGGGTGTCACCGGCGAGCCGACGGCACTGCCGTCCACATAGCGGATGCTCATTCGGTCGACCGGCTCCGCGTCGCGCGCGGCATTCGAAGACGTCATTCGCCCGAGCATGACCGCCCGGAGCTCATTCGGGGCTTACTCGATGGTCATCCGCGGCCGACCGGTCGTACCTCCCGGCTAGCGGGTGTAGGCGCCCTCCGGATCCAGCTCGACCCGGATCAGGCGGAGCTCCTCGGCGGTCGGTTCGGGCGTGGTGGCCAGGTCGTCGCCAACCCGAGGTGTCCAGCCGATGGTGTCCCGGACGGCCTCGAGGGTCGCCCCGGGATGGATGGAGTCGAGCCGCATCTCGCCCGACTCGTCGAAGTGATAGATGCCCAGGTCGGTGACCACGACGGTGGGCCCGACCCCGAGCCAGCCCTGCTCGCGGCGGATCCTGGCCGCGCTCTCCGCGCCACCGAGGTTCCCCGGGCTGGTCCGGAAGTCGATCCGCTCGACGAACGAGCGTTTCGACTGGCGCATGATCACGAACACCTGGCGGGCGTTGATCGCGATCTCGCAGGCGCCGCCCGAGCCCGGCAGGCGCGTCTTCGGATGCTCGTAGTCGTCGCCGATGACGGTCGTGTTGATGTTGCCGAAGCGATCGATCTGGGCCGCGCCCAGGAAGCCGACGTCGATCAGTCCGCCCTGCAGATAGAAGCTGAACAGCTCGTACATGCTGGTCACGGCCGTGGCCCCGGTCACGATCGTCGGGTCGCCGATCGAGAGCGGCAGGCGGGCCGGCTCGGCGCCAAAGACGCCGGCCTCGTAGACCAGCTCGAGCTCGGGCGAGACGGTCCGCTTGGCCAGGTTGACCGCGATGTTGGGGAGGCCGACTCCGACGAAGCAGACGCGCTGACTGGCCAGCTCGCGGGCGGCCGCCACGATCATCATCTCGGACTTGGAGAAGCCGGGGGCGGCCTCGGACGAGCTCACCGGTCCTGCCCGTCGTCGACCGAGCCCGACGGCGCCGAGCCGACACTGCCGTGCCTGGCACCCCGGCGCGTGATCGCCAGGCGTTCCAGAGAGCGGTCGGCTTCGACGCCGCGAGCGGTCCTGAACGCGGGGTGAGCCATCCGTCGGTTCGCAATGGATCTGGTCGCGGTCAGGCTCGTGGGATGTTCAATCTGGGCATCTCCGCAGGCGCGCGCCGCCGGAGTGAACGCCCTGGGTGCAACGGCCGGCGTCGCACCCGTGAGCGTCTCGCACCTCGAGAAACCGGGGGCGGCCTCGGACGAGCTCACCGGTACTGTCCGTAGTCGACCGAGCCCGACGGCGCCGAGCCGGACGGGCGCAGGGCGGCAACGCGCTCGGGACCGAGCTTGTCCAGGTACGCCGGCCGGCCGTCGAGGCCGTAGACCCACTCCGAGAGCCAGCTCTGGATGGCGCTCTCGTCGCGGCTGATCGGATCCCAGTCGAGGTAGAAGCGGTTGTCTCGGTCGTAGGCGCCCTGGACGTAGGACGGGTGGGCACCCCACGGCTCGACCACGACGGCGTCGACGATCAGCCCCGGGATGATCGTCCGGTTGGGATCGGCCCGGACGACCGCCTCGTCGACCAGCTCCTCCACCACCACGATGACCCGCTCGGCGGCAAAGGCGGCCTCCTTCTGGCAGCCCAACAGACCCCAGACCTGGGTGTTGCCGGCGGCGTCGGCCCGCTGCGCGTGGACCACGGTCACGTCCGGTCGAAGCGGCGGGACGGCATAGACGACCCCGTCGCCATAGGGCGATTCGATCGGGCGGATGAGCGGATTGACCCTGGGCAGGTCCGTCTCGAAGTAGCTCCGGAGCGGGTAGAAGGGCAGGTTCGCCGCGCCGGCCGTGTAACGCCCGACCATTCCGAAGTGGCTGTACTCCTCGATCTCGAGCGGGCTCGGGTCGGCATCCTCGATACGGCGCCGGATCGCGTTCAGCCCGCCGACCCCGGGATTGCCGAGCCAGCTGAAGATGAGCTTGCGGGCCACGCCGGCGGCGATCATCTGGTCGTAGATCAGGTCCGGGGTCAGACGAGCCAGGGTCAGATCGCGTTTGCGCTGACGGATGATCTCGTGCCCGGCCGCGAACGAGATCAGGTGGGTGAAGCCCTCGATCGCCACCGTGTCGCCGTCCCGGACGAGCTGCGCCACGGCGTCGTGCATGGTCGCAACCTTGGAGGTGCTCACCGGGGGATTATCGCGATCGAGGCACTCCGCCGCTCCACCCGGCATGCGACGAGCGGAATGGCGTGTCGGGGCTACACGTCCAGGACGGTCACCAGGGGCAGGTGATCGGAGGCCAGCGGCAGAGCCATCGACAGGACGAAATCGGATTCGGAGGAACCGGAGCCAGAAGGACCGGCGGAACCGGGCGCGCCCGGCGCGGCCGGGTCGACGACGGACAGTGGGGCGCAGGCCCGGAGCGTGTCGACCAGGCCCGGGCCGATCAGGGCGTAATCGAGCCTGACGCTCGGTGCGATGGCCGGCATCGTGAACCCTGGCTCCGTCGGGTGGAGCGCTCGATGGGCATCCACGAAGCCGGCCTCGAACAGACGGCTCATGACCTCGTTGCGAATCCCGCCGTCAACGCGGAGCAGGATCCGGATCCACATTGGCAGACGGGCAACGGACGGACCGTCACCCGGAGCGATCGCGTTGAAGTCGCCCACCAGGATGGATCGTTGGCCACCATCCGGGATGGCCGTCACGCGGCGCAGGAGCTGCTCCGCTTCCACCGCCCGGCGGCGCTCGCCCCGGCCCGACAGGCCGGCCGTCAAATGGACCCCGAAGACGTGAAGGTCCTGCTCGTCGAGCCGCAACTCGAGAAAGCTGCGGCCCCGGCGGGCCGCGTGCCAGACCGCGTCGGCAATCGGGATTCGGCTGAGGGCAGCCACGGATCGGCCGGACTCGGCGACGACGTGCGGCAGGTTCAGCTCCGACCCGAGCCAGGCCACCACGGCCGGATCGACCGCCTCCTGGAGGACCACGATGTCGGGCTCGGTGACCCGGAGCACGTCAGCGATGAGCTCCCGGCGCCGACGGCCCCCAAACCTGATGTTGTAGCTGACCAGGCGAACGGTCACGTCGCCGGCGCGTCGAGCACGACGTGCGGCTGGCCCTGGAGCGCGGCGCGCAGGTCGAGGAACCACGGAACCATGGCCTGGATGGCGACCGGCCGGCCAACGATGCGTTGGGCCTCCGAGCGGGCAGGATCGAGGCTGGGCGCCACCCAGCGCGCCTCGTCGTAGAGCGGCAGCGTATTGACCTTCGGAAAGTAGAACGCGTCAGGCAACCAGAGGGCCATGGCCTCGTCGCCAAGGACCACCACGTCGAGATCGCTGGTGCCAGGGCCGTGCGCGTCGAACGGCTCACCGCTGCGATAGCTCGAGCCCACGACGGCGCTGCCGCGCAGCACGAGCTTGGTCCCCTCCGGCAATCCCGACCGGAGCGTGGCCAGGAAACGGCCGAACAGCCCGAGGTCGCTCCCGAAGGCGCGGTCGATGGTGGCCGGCAACAGGTCGTCCTGGGGCTCCTCCTGCCGGCGCAGCAGGTCGACCACCGCCGCCACCGCGGCCGGGTCCTCGAACGGCGGCCCGATGTACTGGAGGTCGACGCCGGCGTGGCGCGCTCGCAGGTCGGCGATCCGCCGTCCGAGTGCGACCATCTCGGCGGCCGGCGCGCCGGCCTGCTGGACGGCGACCGAAAGCGGCAGCAGCGCGAGCTCGTCACTGCCGGTCGCAATGGCCCGCTCGGTGACCTCGACCGCCTCGTCGGCATTGGAGGCCAGGACGACCTGGCGCCCCGAGCCTTCGCTCGGGACCCGGTCGGCGTCGATCGCCGTCTCGCCCAGCCTGGCGACCTCGCCGCTGAGCGCGGACCACAAGCCGCGCAGGCCGGCATCGCCGTCGGATCGGCGACCTGCGACGATCAGGAACACTGGGACCCTCGGGTCAGGTCGCCGACTCGACGCCGGTGATCGCGCCGGCGGCCCGAGCGGCGGCGAGGACCTCGCCGTGCTCCCCCGCCACGTCGGCGACGGCCTCGCCGAAGATGCGCAAGGCGGTCGCCACCTCGTCCTCACTGACGATCAGCGCCGGCGACATCCGGACGCTCGATTTGCCACATTCGAGGACGAGCAGGCCGCGGACGAAGGCGGCCCACTGGACCTCCTCGGCGTGCTCGGCGGTGTCGAACTCGATCCCGAGCATGAGGCCCTTGCCCCGGACATCGGTGATCAGGCCGGGATGGCGCGCCTTGAGCCCGCGAAGTCCGGTGAGGGCCTGCTCGCCGCGCGCCGCGGCATTGTCGATCAGGCCATCCTCGAGCAGATCGATCGTGGCCAGCGCCGCGGCACAGGCGACGGGGTTGCCCCCGAACGTCGACCCGTGCGCACCGGGACCCCACGCTTCCAGGATCGACGCCCTGGCGGCGAGCGCGCCGAGGGTCATCACGCTGGCGATCCCTTTGGCCGACAGCAGGATGTCCGGCTCGACGCCCCAGTGCTCGACCGCCCACATCTTCCCGGTCCGCCCCGCGCCCGACTGGATCTCGTCGGCGATCAGCAGGATCCCGTGCCGGTCGCAAAGGTCGCGCAGACCCTGGAGGAAGCCGTCCTCGGGCACGATGTAGCCCCCCTCGCCCTGGATCGGCTCGACGAAGATCGCGGCGACCTCATCGGCGGGGGCGAGCTTGTCGAACAGGACCTCATCGAACCAGCGCAGGTCCTCGACCCGGCCGTAGGGCGCGTGGAAGATCCCCGGCAGCAGCGGCCCGAACCCGGCGTGGTACTTCGCCTTCGAGGCGGTCAGGCTGATCGAGCCGTAGGTCCGGCCGTGAAAGGCGCCCAGGAAGGCCACGACATAGGGCCGCCGGGTGGCGTGCCGGGCAAGCTTGATGGCCGTCTCGACGACCTCGGTCCCCGAGTTGCCGAGGTAGACCCGGGCCGGGCCGTCGATCGGCGCGATGCCGGCGATCCGCTCGCACACCTCGGCGTAGATCGGCAGGTAGAAGTCCGACGCACTGAAGTGGAGCAGCTCGGCCGCCTGTTCCTTGATCGCAGCCACCACCTGCGGGTGGCTGTGGCCGGTCGAGTTGACGGCGATCCCGGCGGCGAAGTCGAGGAACAGGTTGCCGTCGATGTCCTCGATCGTCAGCCCCTCCCCCCGGACCGGCACGATCGGGTACGCGCGCGGCAGGCTGGGCGACGTCCAGGCCTCGTCATAGGCCACGTGGGCGCGCGCCTTCGGACCGGGGATCTCGGTCACGATGTGGGGAACGGGGCGCGCCTGGGCGAGCCGCGATGCCTGGGCCAAGGGACACCTCGACGCATACGATTTATGCAGACTGGATAGTCGGCCCAAGTCTAGCAGAAGGCCCTCCGCGATCGAGCGCGGTCGCCTCGCGGCCGTGAACGGAGGCAGCCGGGCCGAACGGACCCGGCTGCCTGCCGCGCGTGGTGCCGTTGAGGAGCTAGCGGTGCGAGGCGCTCCCCACCGGCTCCTTGGAGCTGTGGCCGTTGCCCGACCCCTCCGAGGTGCTCGTGCTCGTCTGGGCCCCCTCCTTCATCGATCCAGCCTGGACGTGCTGCTGCTCGTGGGGCTTCTGGTGCGAAGCCTCCGACGAGGAGCCGACCTGGCGAGCGCTCCTCGACCCGCTCGAGATCGGGATCCGTCTCGTCTTGGTCTGGGCCGCCTTCGGTACGGTCACCTTCAGCTCGCCGTTCTCGAACTCGCAGCTGACCTGGTTGGGGTCGACCTCGGTGGGCAGGGTGATCGCCCGAAGGTAGGTCGCGCTCTGACGCTCGCGCAAGAGGTAGCGCCCGTTCTTGTCGTTCGTCTCCTTCTCGTCGCTGTAGCGACCGCGGACGATCAGAGCGCGACCGTCGAGGGTCACCTCCGCATCCTCCGGCTTGACGCCCGGCATCTCGACTTCGATCACGAACGCGTCGTCAGTCTCGCGGATGTCCATGGCCGGTGACATGGCGCCACTGTTGTCACGTCCGTGCGCCGGCCACAGGTCTTCGAACAGCCAGTCGAGACCCGGTCGATATGGCAGGTTCGTCCGTTCGGGGGCACGTCTGGTCAGCATCGCAGACCTCCTTTGCCGCCGTGCTGAGCATCGAAAAAGGTCGCTCGAAACACGGATGCGTCGACCTTACCCCGGGCATGGTCGCAGGCGCCCGCCGGCCCGCTCCGAGCCACCTTTCAGGAGCGTTTCATAACCGAATCCCCGCTTGTCGCGGCGTAACAGGCTGTCCTTCTCAACGGCCTCTTCGGGCGCGTCAGTCGACGATCGTCTGGCTCTGCTCGCGCATGAACTGCTGGACGTAGTAGAGGCCGCCGCCGGCCTTGCCGGTCGCGGTGCTCCCCTTCCAGCCGCCAAAGGGCTGGATTCCCGGCCAGGCGCCGGTCGTGGCGCCGGCGCGGCGGTTGACATAGACGACCCCCGCCTCGATCTCGTCGAGGAACTTGTCGATCTCGGCCTTGTCCTCCGAGTAGAAGCCGGCGGTCAGGCCCAGGTTGACTGCGTTCGACAGCTCCAGCGCCTCGTCGATCGAGTCGACGGCGGCGACCGCGGTGAACGGCAGGAACAGCTCGTCGCGGAAGAGGCGGTGATCCTTGGGCAGGTCGAGGGCGACCGTCGGCGCAACGAAGAAGCCGCTGTCGAGTCCGTTCTCGGTCACGCGCTCGCCGCCGATCGCCAGGCGACCGTCGCTGCGGGCGTCCGTGACGGCCTGCTTGTAGCGCGCCACCGCCTTGGCGTTGATCACCGGTCCGAGCCAATGGCGCCGGTCGGTCGGGTCGCCGATCGTGATCGCCTCGGTCTTTTCGACCAGCCGCCGGACGAGCTCGTCGTGGACCGGGCGCTCGACGTAGACCCGGCTGTTGGCCGAGCACTTCTGCCCGGAGAAGCCGAACGCCGAGCGCATGATCCCCTCGGCGGCCTCGTCGAGGTCGGCGTGACGTGACACGATCGCCGGGTTCTTGCCGCCCATCTCGACGATGACCGGCTTGGGGTAGCTCTGGGCGAAGTTCTTGTACAGCCCGAAGCCGACCTCGAACGAGCCGGTGAAGACGACCCCATCGACGCCGGGGTTGGTCTGCAGCTCGTCGCCGACCGTCTCACCCGGGCCCATGACCATGTTGAACACGCCCGCCGGGACACCCGCGTCGCGCATCGCCTGGAGCAGGCAGGCGCCCGACAGGGGCGCGTCGGACGAGGGCTTGTAGACGACCGTGTTACCGGCCACCAGCGCCCCGCCGGCCGGGCCGCCCGAGAGCGCAAACGGGAAGTTGAACGGGCTGATGACCGCCCAGACGCCGTACGGCTTGAGGACCGAGCGAGTGTGGACGGTCTCGTCGCCGAGATTGCCCATGACGTCGTCGAAGCCGTGGTTTCGCTCCATCATGGCGCACGACCAGCGGATGAGATCGGCCGTCTCCTCAACGTCGCCGAGCGCCTCGAGCCGGTTCTTGCCGACCTCCATCGAGAGCAACGCGCTGAACTCCATCTGACGCTCGCTGATGACGTCGGCAACCCGGCGCAGGATCGCGACCCGCTCCTGCCACGGTCGGCGACCCCAGGAGCGGAAGGCCTCGTGGGCCGCGGCGATCGCGTCCTGGACATCCGCCCGCGTGCCTTTGGCGAAGGTGCCCATGACCGAGCCGTCGATCGGGGTCCGCTTCTCGAACGTGCCGTCGCCGTCGCGCTCGGCGCCGCCGACGAAGTTGCGGTAGGAGCCGCCGAGCATCCCGCGCGCCTTGGTCAGCCCGGCCTCGTATTGCGCGTGGAGCTGCTCGTTGTCGTTGCGAAGGGTAGCGTAGGTGATCTTCAGGCGCGGGGCCGCCTCGGTCGACATGGCAGTCTCCGTTCTCGGGTTGGCAGTCTGAGCGGTACGGCCGCGTCCTCAGGCGTATCGCGGCGACGTGGTCTCCAGTGTAGCGCCGCCGAACGTCGCGGCCGGGCTAGCCCAGCGCTGCGACCACCTCGCCGAGGGTCGGCGCGATCGCATCGGGGATGCGGCCGCCCCGCCCCCGGACGATCGTCTCGAGGTCGGTCAGATCGTGCTTGCCGGACAGCACGAATACGCCTCGCAAGCCGACCCGCCCTCCCGCGACGATGTCAGTCCGGATGTCGTCGCCGATCATCGCGATGTCGCGCCGGCGGAGCCGTGGCCCACCCGCCGCGAGGACCTCATTGACGAGCTCGGCCGCCGCCTCGCGGAAGAAGTCGGGGGAAGGCTTGCCCAGGATCCGCGCCGGTCGCTCCGTGGCGAACTCGAGGCCGGTCACGATCGCGCCGGAGTCGAGCGTGGGACCTTCGGGGGTCAGCCACCACGGGTTGCGGTGCATGCCGATGAGCTCCGCTCCGCCGCGGACCAGCCGGAAGGCCCGGTTGAGGTTGTCGAAGGTGATCGCTTCGGGAGCGTCGCCGACGACCACCGCGGCGGCTCGGACGGCTGGGGCGTCGGCCTCGTCGCCGCTCAGCAGGTGCTGGTCGGCGAACTCGGTCAGGGCGTCGGTCGAGGCCATCACGAACAGGGGCTCGTCCGGATAGCGGCGACGGGTATAGGCGGCGCTCGCCGACAGGGCACTCATGATCCGCTCGGGCGGGATCGGCGCTCCGAGGCGGTCGCTCCAGCGTGACAGGCTGCGCCGGCTCATCACCGAGGTGTTGGTCACGATCCGGTACGGGATCCCGCGCTCGTCCAGCCGGGCCAACGCCGACCCGGCTCCAGGTAGCAGCTCGCCCTTGAGGACGATCACCCCGTCGAGGTCGAGGAGCACTGCCCGCACGCCGGCGAGGGCGGCCCGGAGATCGGCGGCGGAGGAAGCGGTCGGACGGGCCATCCGACCGATGGTACCCGTCTGCTAGGCTCCGGCGATGGGACTGCTCGACGGCAAGAAGGCCCTGATCTTCGGGGTCGCCAACGACCATTCGATCGCCTGGGGCATCGCCCGAGCCCTGCACGAGCAGGGCGCCACCATCGGCTTCAGCTCGGTCGAGAGCCTCATCGAGCGGCGCGTCCGGCCGCTGGCGAGCTCGATCGGCGCGACCTTCGTGGAGCCGTGCGACGTCCAGTCCGACGACGAGATCCGGGCCGTATTGGCCAAGTGGGGCGCAGCGTACGGGCGGCTCGACATCCTCGTCCACGCCCTCGCCTTCGCCAAGCGCGAGGACCTCGAGGGTGGCTTCGTCGACACCTCACGGGACGGCTTCGCCCTGGCCCTCGACGTGAGCGCCTATTCGCTGGTGGCGCTCACCCGCGAGGCCCGACCCTTCCTGGACGCCGGCTCGAGCATCATGACTCTGACCTACTACGGTGCCGAGAAGGTCGTCGGCAACTACAACGTGATGGGCGTGGCCAAGGCCGCCCTCGAGGCGTCGGTCCGCTACCTCGCCGCGGACCTGGGCCCGGACGGGATCCGGGTCAACGCCATCAGCGCGGGCCCGGTCAGGACCCTGGCCGCGGCGGGCATCGCCGGCTTCAAGAAGATGTACGGCTCGTTCGCCGACGTCGCCCCGCTGCGCGCCAACATCACCCCGGAGGACGTCGGACGGACCGCGGTCTACCTGGCCTCAGACCTGTCCACTGCCGTCACCGGCGAGGTGATCTACGTCGACGGCGGCTTCCACATCATGGGCGTCCCGACCGTCGACTGATCGACCCTCGCGGTCTGGCAGCTGGCGCAGCGGCCCACGATCGTGACGTGGCTCAGGTCCACGTCGAACCCGCGGCTGGCCCGGAGCGCATCGACGAGCGCCGCGGCCTCGTCGCTGTCGACCTCCCAGGTCGACCCACAGCCGGAGCAGTGCAGATGACCGTGCTCGACCTGGGGCAGCACGTGGAACTCCTCGCGGCCGTCGGGGCCGTGCCCGTGGCGGACCAGGCCCAGCTGTTCGAGGACGTCGAGGGTTCGGTAGACGGTCGAGGGCGTGGTCTCCGGATCGACCGCGCGACAGCGCTCCACCAGCTCGCTGCCGGTGACGTGGCCGTCGGTCCGCGACAGGACCTCGACCAGCGTCCGGCGCTGGGGGGTCCAGCGCAACCCGCGCGCGCGGAGCCGCTCGCGGACGAGTGGCCAGACGTCCCGTCGGCCGGCGATGGTCATGAGCCGATGAACCCGAAGATCCGGTCCAGGTCGGGCAGGAGGCCCTCCAGCTCGAACAGGAACAGCAGACCCACGACCAGGCTGAAGGCGCCGGCGGCGACCCCGAACGCGAGGTAGATCCGCTGGCGGGTCTGGCTGGCGACAAAGCCGGTCGAGGAGATGACCACCACGATCGTGTTCGAGATCAGCAGGCCGACGATGAACGCGATCATCATCGGGATACCCAGCCCGACGCCGGAGGCGCCACCCACGGCCGCGATGATCAGAACCTGCGTCCCCGTCTCGGCCCCGACCCCGTGGATCATGCCGACACCGAACGCGGTCCGCGCGCCATACGAGCTCATCTCCAGCGGCTCCACGTGAGCGTGACCGTGGAGCTTGGCCTGGATGCGTCGCCACGAATAGCGGACCGAGTCGAAGACCAGCATCCAGCGACTGCGCAGCCGAAATTCCGTGCCATGGCGGAAGTACTGGTAGAGCGAGACGAAGACCCAGATGCCGAGGACGACCAGGGTCAGGCCGACCACCCGGCTGAGGATCGGATCGACCCAGTCGGGCAGGACCGCCCCAAAGACGAGCGCCGCCAGACCGAGGACCGCCACCACCGAGGCATGACCCAGGGCGTACAACGTGCCGAGCAGGATCGCGTGGCGGTTCTCCTGCAGCAGCCGGGCTCGGGTCTGGAGTGGGACCGCAACTGCGGCCGTCATGTTCCCGGCTGTCGCGGCCCCGGCTGCCAGCGTCCCCGCGGCCAGCGTGGCGGCGCCCGGCCCACGGTCGTGGGCGTGCAACTCGCTCGGGCCGCCGTGCTCGTGTCGATGTCCCTCGGCCAGCTCGGCCAGGATCCGGTGCTGCTCGCCGTGAATCGCCGTCCCGGCGTCCGCGGTGGCGGTCGTGCTGGTGATGTCGGTGATCGCCGCAATGTGGTCCCAGTCGATCCCGTGGCGCACGCCGAGCAGGCCAGCGGTCACCAGCAGCCCGATGCCCTGGGGCGAGGTGGCGGCGGCCAGCAGCGGAGCCAAGAGATCGGCGAAGGGATGCGACACGGCCCAGTAACCCTTATTGCAATTGGTTGCGATAGCATCGCTTGGCAAGAGGCGGACGTCAATGGCTACGCCGCCGCGGTGGCCCCGGATCGCGGGGGGCGGCAACCGGCAACGGCCGGCGGGCGGAAACCTGGCGGCCGTTGCGATCCACGCGCTATCGTCCCCGAATGACCATTCGCGTCGTCCTGGGCCATGGTGCGTCGGGCAACGCGGCGAGCATGGCGCCCTTCGTCGACGGACTCCGGGCGCGCGGGATCGAGGCACTCGCCGTGGACCTGCCCAAGCGGAAGGCGGAGGACGTCGTTCCGCGCTGGCTCGAGCTGGCGCCGCCAGGTCCGGACGTGGTCATCGGCGGACACTCGTACGGTGGCCGGGTGGCCAGCCTCGCCGCCGCCGCGGCCAGCGGCCCGGGTGGCGCCACGGCGGGCTACCGCGGGCTGGTCTGCTTCTCGTATCCCCTCCATCGGCCGGGCGGGCCCGAGCTCGGGCCCCGGGTCGCCCACTGGCCGGCGATCGCCTGCCCGGCGCTGCTGCTGTCGGGCGAGTCGGACCCGTTCGCTCGGATCGACCTGCTCCGCGAGGCGATGGCCCTGCTGCCCCACGGCGAGCTGGTGACGTATCCACGCCTGGGGCACGGCCTCAAGCCGGTTCTCGACGACGTGCTCGATCGGACCGCCGCGTTCATCCGGAGCCTGCCGCCCCCCGGCTGAGGTACGCTCGACACCATGGCCCGCACCCGTCGGATGACCGTCGCCCAGGCGTTGGTGGAGCACCTCAGCGTCCAGTCGGTCGAACGCGACGGCGTCGAGCAGCGCTTCTTCGCCGGGATCTTCGGGATCTTCGGCCACGGCAACGTGGCCGGGCTGGGCGAGGCGCTCGAGGCCGCCGGCGATCGGCTGCGCTACTACCAGGCCCGTAACGAGCAGGGCATGGTCCATGCCGCCGCGGCGTTCGCCCGACGCAGTCGCCGACTGCGGACGATGGCCTGCACCACGTCGATCGGTCCAGGCGCCACCAACCTGGTGACCGGCGCCGCGATGGCGACGATCAACCGCCTGCCGGTGCTGCTCCTGCCTGGCGACCTGTTCGCCACCCGTCGCGTGGCGCCGGTCCTCCAGCAGCTGGAGCGGCCCGACAGCCAGGACGTCTCGGTCAACGACACGCTCCGCCCGGTCTCACGCTATTGGGACCGGATCAACCGCCCGGAGCAGCTGATCGCGGCCCTGCCGGCGGCGATGCGGGTCCTGACCAGCCCGGCCGAGACGGGCGCGGTCACCCTGGCCCTGCCCCAGGACGTCCAGGTCGAGGCATTCGAGTTCCCCGTCGCGATGTTCGAACCGCGCGTCCACCACATCCCGCGGCCGCGGCCGGACCGGGCAGCGCTCCAGCGGGCCGCCGACGCGCTGGCGGCCAGCCGCCGACCGATGGTCGTGGCCGGCGGTGGGGTCATCTACAGCGACGCGACGGAGGCGCTCGATCGCTTCGCCCGACGGTTCGGCCTGCCGATCGTCGAGAGCCAGGCGGGCAAGGGCTCGCTGGCCTGGGATCACCCGCTTCAGCTCGGGGCGGTTGGCGCGACCGGTGGCTCGGCCGGCAATGCGATCGCGGCCGACGCGGACCTCGTCCTGGCCGTCGGCACGCGCCTGTCGGACTTCACGACGGCCAGCTGGACGGCCTGGCAGGACCCAGAGGTGCGCTTCATCGCGCTCAACGTGGCCGAGTTCGACGCGACCAAAGCCGGGGCGATCCCGCTGGTGGCCGACGCGCGGGTCGGGCTCGAAGAGCTCGAGGCGGCCCTCGACGCGCGGGGGTGGACCGGCGTGGACAGCGCCCGCCGCGCGCGCCAGGAAAACCTGCGGACCAATTGGAACGCCGAGGTCGACCGGGTCCGCCATCTGGATGCCCCGGTCCACGTCACGCAACCGGAAGCGATCCGGCTGGTCAATGAGGCGGCGGGTCCGGACGGGGTCATCGTCCAGGCCGCGGGCGGGTTGCCGGGCGACCTCCACAAGCTGTGGCGGACCGAGCGGCCCACCGGCTACCACGTGGAGTACGGCTACTCCACGATGGGCTACGAGATCGCCGGCGGCCTGGGAGTCAAGATGGCGGCGCCCGACGACGACGTCTTCGTGATGGTCGGCGACGGTTCCTACCTGATGCTGTCGGCCGAGCTGGCCACCGCTGTCCAGGAGGATCGCAAGCTGACCGTGGTCCTGCTCGACAACCACGGCTTCCAGTGCATCGCCAACCTGTCCGGGGCGTGCGGCGGACACAATCCCTTCAACGCCTTCCGCCGGCGCGACCCCGCCACCGGCCAGCTGACCGGTGACGTCCTGCCCATCGACTACGCGGCCAACGCTCGAAGCCTGGGCGCGGACGTCCTCGTCGCCAACGACGCGACCGAGCTCGCGACGGCCCTGGCCCAGGCCAAGGCCAGCCCGCGCACCACGGTCATCGTCGTCGAGGTCGACCCGGCGGTCGGGGTGCCCGCCTACGACAGCTGGTGGGACGTGCCCGTCGCCGAGGTGTCCACGTCCGAGTCGGTCCGGACCGCCCGGGCCGAGTACGAGCGGCGCGTCGCAACCGAGCGTCGGTTCGACTGATGACCGTCAAGACCTGGCCCGTGGCCGGCGCTCCCGTCTCGTTCGGCGTCGACGAGATCATGGTCGACGACGCCTGGATGCCCGGCCCGGTCGAGGTCCTCGACTGGCTGGTCGATATTGGCCACGAGGGCACCGAGCTGGGACCGCCGGGTTACCTGGGCAACGCCGACGAGCTGCACGAGCGACTGTCGGCCCGCGGGCTGGCGCTGGTCGGGGCGTTCCTGCCGCAGCGCTTCAGCCGTGACGAGAAGACCGCCGAGGACCAGGCCTGGCTGTGCGACACGCTGGCGCTCATCCGGGCCGGTGCCCCGGAGGGATCGCGGCCGTTTGCGATCCTGTCTGACGGCTTCGGCGAGCCCGAGCGGGTCGCCTTCTCGGGCCGGATCCAGGAGCACCCAGAGGCCTGGCTGCCAGCCGCCAGGTTCGAGACGCTGGTCGCGAACCTCCATCGTGCCGCCGAGCTGTGCCGGAACGCGGGCTTCGAGGTCCTCCTCCATCCCCATGCCGGGACCTACATCGAGACGGCCGAGGAGATCGCCCGCGTCGCCGAGCGGATCGACCCGTCGCTCCTGGGCTTGGTCCTCGACACGGGCCACTATCGCTACGGCGGGGCGGATCCGGTCCGGGCGGTGACCGACTATCGCGGGTTGATCCGGCACGTCCATGTCAAGGACTGCGCGATGCGGATCATCGACGAGGCCGCCGGCGCAGGTGAGGGACTCAAGGAGATCCTCAGCCGGGGCGTCTTTCCACCCCTGGGTGAGGGCGACGTCGACCTTCCCGGCGTCCTCGAGGCGCTCCGGGGCATCGGCTACGAGGGCTGGCTCGTGATCGAGCAGGACCAGTCGCTGGGGCCAACGGACACCCGCGCGTCGCTGGTGGCCGGTCAGCGGCGCAACCGCCAGTGTCTCCGCGACCTGGGCGTCTGACGTTGACGCTGCAGGACCGTGCCTGAGCTCGCCGGTGCCTGAGCTGCTGCGCCGGGCTGTCGCGCCAGGTCCCGATACCGCCACGATCCGGGTCGAGCCCGCAGACGAGCCGGCGGGCCTCGGCGGCCGGGGCTGGCGCTGGATCGCCTTCGAGGTCCATCGCCTGGACGATGGTGCCAGCGTCGACCGCGCCGGCGACGACCGCGAGGTCGGGCTGATCGTCGTGGAGGGTGCCGTGGACGTCCGCGTCGGGGGGAGGTCGTTCGGGTCGATCGGCAGCCGCTCCTCGCCGTTCGATCGGGTCGGGCCGCCCGTCGTGCTGGTGGCGCCCGGTGCCGAGCTGGCCGTGGAGGCGCGCGGCACGGCCGTGGTGGCGGTCGCGGCCGCGCCCGGCGGCGAGGTGCGTGAGACCCGCCTCATCGAGCCCGCGACCATGCGCATCGAGGAGCGCGGATCGGGCTCGACCGCTCGAACCGTGCGCCACCTCCTGCCGCCCGAGGCCGCGGCCGGACGGCTCATCCTGGTCGAGGTCCTGACACCCGGTGGCAACTGGTCGAGCTACCCGCCCCACAAGCACGACACCGAGGATCAGCCCCGGGAGAGCCAGCTCGAGGAACTCTATTACTATCGATTCGCCCGGCCCGAGGGGTTCGCCTTCGCCCGGGTCTACACCGCCGATCGGTCGCTCGACGAGGCGCTGACCGCGTCGGATGGGGACGTCGTCCTCGTGCCGCGCGGCTACCACCCGGTCGGCGCACCGGCCGGCTACGACACCTACTACCTGAACGTGATGGCCGGGCCGACCCGGTTGTGGCACTTCACCATCGACCCGGACCACGCCTGGCTGATGGATTGGGATCCGCGGGCTCCGGCCCGCTGAACCGCAGCTCGCCGAGCCGAATGAGTCGACCGAGGACCGCACCGGAGGGCAGCACGATGGACGTCGCAACCGACACGCCGCTCGCCCGGATGACGCGGACGACCCCGACCGAGTACTGGAACGATTCCTGCGCGGTCGCCGAGCTCGAGTACGCCATCGCCAACGGGGCCGTGGGGGCCACGTCCAACCCGACCATCGTCGGCGAGGTGCTCAAGAAGGAGCTCGACACCTGGCGGCCGCGGATCCGGGCGCTGCGCGCCGAGCGGCCGACGGCCACCGACGTCGAGATCACCTGGGCGATCGCCGAGGAGATGGCCGTCCGGGGTGCGGCGTTGCTCGAGCCGATCTTCGTCCGGGAGGCCGGCCGCAAGGGCCTCCTGTCGATCCAGACCGACCCGACCCTTCACGGCGACCCGGACCGCATGCTGGCCCAGGGCCGCCGCTTCGACACGCTCGCCCCGAACCTGCAGGTGAAGTACCCGGCGACGAGCGCCGGTCTCCAGGCGATCGAGGAGTCGACCGCGCTGGGCATCTCGATCAACGCGACCGTGTCGTTCACCCTGCCCCAGGCGCTGGCTGTCGGTGCGGCGGTCGAGCGCGGCCTGGCCCGGCGCGAGGCGGCCGGCCAGGACACCGGCCGGATGAGCCCGGTCTGCACCCTGATGATCGGCCGTCTCGACGACTGGGTGAAGGCCGTCTGCGAACGCGACGACATCGTCGTCGATCCGGCCGCGCCGAACTGGGCCGGGCTGGCGGTGTTCAAGCGGGCGGCGGCGATCTACGCCGAGCGTGGCTATCGGACCCGACTGCTGGCCGCCGCCTACCGCCACGTCCTGCACTGGTCCGAGCTGATCGGCGGCGAGGTGACCCTGACCATGCCCCACCAGTGGCAGCGCCGATTCAATGCCTCGGCGATCGAGGTCCGGCCACGCTTCGCCGAGCCGGTTCCGGCCGCCTACGTCGATGAGCTCCTGGCCCGGATCCCCGACTTCGCCCGGGCCTACGAGCCCGACGGCCTGACCCCGGCCGAGTTCGACACGTACGGGGCGACCGTGCGGACCCTGCGCTCCTTCATCGCCAGCTACTGGGACCTGGTCCGGGCCGTCGACGACATCCTGCTGCCCAACCCGGACGTCCGGACCGAGCGGGTGTGAGCCGGGCGGATCCACCGGATCCCGACCCGACCGTCGCCCGACGGCCGTTGCTCGCCCGGCGCGAGTTCCGGGCGCTGCTCATCGGCCGCTCGATCAACGCCCTGGCCATCAGCGCCCTGGTCACGGTCGTGGCGTTTCAGGTCTACGACATCACCCGCGACCCGCTGGCGCTCGGCTGGCTCGGCCTGGTCGAGGCGATCCCGGCCCTGTCACTGGTCCTGTTCGGCGGGCACGTGGCCGACCGGCGCGATCGGCGGACTGTCGTGCTGGTCACCGGCTCGGCGGTCACGCTGTGCTCGGTGCTCCTGGCGATCGTCGCGGCCAACTCGGCCTGGACCTCGCTGGCGGCGATCCTGGCGGTGGTCTTCGCCACGGGCGTGGCCAACGGCTTCGAGCGGCCGGCGCTGTCGGGGCTCGAGGCGCAGGTCATCCCGCTCGACGAGGCGGCCCGGGGGGTGTCCTGGACCACCGGCGGTTGGCAGGTCGGCTCGATCATCGGCCCGGCGGCTGGCGGGCTCTCGATTGCGTTCGTCGGCGTGGCCGCGACCTACTGGCTGATCGCGCTGCTCCTGGCGATCGCGACCGCGGCGATCCTGTTCATCGCGCCCAAGCCGGTACCGGCGCTCGTGCGCGGCGAGTCGTTCAGGACCAGCCTGCTGGGCGGCCTGCGCTACGTCCGGCGGACGCCGGTCCTGCTGGGTTCGATGGCGCTCGACCTCTTCGCGGTCTTCTTCGGCGGCGCCATTGCCCTCCTGCCCGTCTTCGCCAGCGACATCCTCCACGTCGGCCCGATCGGGCTCGGCCTGCTGCGGACCGCGCCATCGGCCGGGGCGCTGCTGGTGACCCTGGTCGCGACGCGCCGGCCGCCCGGCAAGCATGCCGGCCGCAGCCTGCTCCTGTGCGTGGCCGGTTTCGGACTGAGCATGATCGTGTTCGGGCTGTCGACGAGCTTCGTCCTGTCGCTGGCAGCCCTGTTCGTGAGCGGGCTGACCGACGGGGTCAGCGTGATCATTCGCTGGACGATCCTGCGGGTCCTCTCGCCCGAACGGCTGCGAGGTCGCGTTGCGGCGGTCAGCTGGGTCTTCGTTGGGGCGTCGAACGAGCTGGGGGCGTTCGAGAGTGGCGTGGCTGCCCGCCTGTTCGGGCCGGTTCTGACCGTCGTCGGCGGCGGGGTCCTGACCCTGGGCATCGTCGGTCTGGTCGCGGTGACCGTGCCGGCACTGCGCCGCTTCGACCTCGACCACGCCACAGCCGCGGGACCGATCGTCGAGCCAGAGCCCGAACCCGAACCCTCGACCGAGGTCGCCTAGGTGCGCGCCCTGACCGAGACCGAGTCAGGCCTTCTGGACGAGGCCCGCACGGCCGTGCTGGCTACGATCGACCCGGCCGGGCGGCCGCGGCTGGTGCCAATCTGCTTCGTGGTCGGAGGCGATGCTGTGTCGCCGACGATCTACAGCCCGATCGACGACAAGCCCAAGGCCAGCGCCGATCCCCGTCGGCTCGCCCGCGTCCGCGACATCACGGCCAGACCCGAGGTCAGCGTCCTGGTCCAGCGCTGGGACGAGGACTGGACCCGACTGGCCTGGCTCCGGATGCACGGGACCGCCGAGCTGGTCGAGCCCGACGATCCCGTCCGCTCGAGCGAACGGGCCGAGGCCATCGCGGCCCTCCGGTCCAAGTATCGCCAGTACGCGGATCACGACCTCGAGGGTCGGCCGCTCATCCGGATCGCCGCCACTGAGCTGACCTCGTGGCCGGGCGGCGCGGCGGTCGAGACCGACTGAATCTGGCTGCGGTCAGCTGGAGCACGGTCTCGAAGCGGACACTGGCCATGAACCGCAGTCTAGGCGCCAGGCCGCGTCAGGGCGACGAAGCCGTTACCGGCTCCGGGCGCCCGGCACCAGTCCGGTGCGCGCGGAACGAGACTGCAAGGTCCCGCCCACGGGTTGCGATACGACGCCGCGGGTGAACCTGCCTACCCTCGGGGCTCCAGCGCCCCGTGCTGGGCCCGATGAGGGAGAACACACCATGGTTGATGAAGAGCGCGTGGTCGTAAGCGACAGCAGCCCGGCGCCTGGTGCGCCGGTGGCTCAACGCACCGTCGTCGGGGAGACCGTCCGCCGCTCGCCGAGCGGCCCGGAGTACGCCCGCCGGGTGGTGGTGTTCATCTTCGGGATCCTCCAGCTGCTGATCGTCCTGCGGATCGTGCTGCTGCTCGTCGCGGATCGGGGCAACTCCCTGGTCAAGGGCATCATCGATGTCAGCGGCGTGCTGGTGGCTCCGTTCGAGGGCATCCTCAAGACCGATGCCCTCAAGTCGGGCGGGTCGGTCCTCGATCTGGCCGCGGTGGTCGCACTGGTTGGCTGGACCATCCTCGAGCTGATTATCGTGGCCGGCATCGGGATCGCTCGCCGCGAGGAGTGACATCGCGGGGTTCCATCTCAGAAGGCGCGACCTCAGGGCCGCGCCTTCGGTTTGTCTCTGACGACGAACCGGGCATCCGCCGCCGGCGCGCGGGCAAGGGCTTCACCTACTCGACGCCCGATGGCAGTCGCCTCACCGATGCTGAGACCCTTGCCTGGATCCGCAGCCTGGCGGTGCCGCCTGCCTGGCGCGACGTGTGGATCAGCCCCCATCGCAACGGCCACATCCTGGCCACCGGACGCGACGCTCGGGGGCGCAAGCAGTATCGCTACCATCCCAAGTTCCGAGCGCAGCGTGAAGGCGCGAAGTTTGCCCAGCTGGCCCAGTTCGGGCGGGCGCTGCCGGTCATCCGTCGCCGGGTCGACGCCGACCTGCGGCGTGCCGGTCTGCCGCGCGAGAAGGTCCTGGCCGCGGTCGTGGCCCTGCTCGAGACGACCCGCATTCGCGTCGGCAACGAGGCCTACGCCCGGGACAATCGCTCGTTCGGACTGACCACGCTGCGCCGCCGTCATGTGGAGGTCAACGGCTCCGCGCTGACCTTCTCGTTCCGGGGCAAGTCGGGCAAGGCCCACCGGATCGGGCTCGAGGACCGCCGCCTGGCCCGCGTGGTCCGGCACTGCCAGGAGCTGCCGGGCCAACGCCTGTTCACTTACGAGAACGGCGACGGCACCTGGCAGGCCGTGAGCTCCGATGACGTGAACGAGTATCTGCGAGCGGCCTCGAGCCAGGAGATCAGCGCCAAGGACTTCCGTACCTGGAGCGGGACGCTGCTGGCCTATGCCGCCCTGCGCGAGGGAACCGGTCTCGAGGCGTCCGGCGCCGACAGATCGGACGGATCGGCCGGATCCGACCGGGAACGACGGAGCGTCTTTCTCGGTGTCCTGAGCGAGGTCGCCGATCGGCTCGGTAACACGGTCGCGATCTGTCGTCGCTCGTACGTCCATCCTGCCGTCGAGACCTGGTTTCTGGCCGCCGGGGACCCGCCGCGGGGCCGCGGTGCGCCACGCCGGCACCGTCCCTACGAGCGCGAGCTGATCGCGCTCCTGGAGCGGGCGGCTCGCGGGGGTTGAGGGTGCGTCAGGAGCGATTCACCTCGGAGCCATGGATCGAGCCTCGCCAGGCACCCGTCGGCTGGCGTCGTTCCTCGATGAACTGCTTGAAGCGGGCCAGATCGCCCTCGACCCGCCGCTCGAGAAAGCCCAGCGCCGTGCCCACGGCCTCGATCGGGTCGTCTGGCTCCGCGTCGATGACCAGGCGGATCCGGGTTCGGTCGGGTCCCAGCGGGTCGAACAGCACGGCGCCCGCGTTCTCGGTGCCGTCGATCGCCTTCCAGGCGATCCGCGTGTCGGGCGTCTGGTCGACGATCTCGGCCGTCCACTTGCGCTTCTGACCGCCGATCGTGGCTGTCCAGTCGAGGAATTTGTCGCCGCGCTGGACGACCTCCTGGACCCCGTCCATGAACTTGGGGAAGTCCTCGAACTGGGTCCACTGGTCGTACGCGATGTGGACGGGAACGTCCACCTCCATCGAGCGTTCGATGCGTGCCATCTGACGTCCTCCGTGGTTCGCCGTGCGTCCGGACGACCTCCGGCGCTGTTCGTAGGAGGGTCAGCCCGGGCGCGCGACAGGCGAGCCGGTGGCTGGACGGCCTGCGGTTGCATCCGTCTTGCAGCCCCACAACTCGATGCAGATCTGCACGCGTCTCACGCTGAGCGGGCGGCGCCACGGTACGCTGTTCGCCTGTCGTCGTCGAATGCGTCCACTCGGGCGTGCCATTTGCCTTCGGCTCGCCACCGAGGAACGAATCCGCGATGACACCCCGACCCGCGGCCCCCGCCGCGATCGATGACCACGCCTCCGCCAGCGCCGACTACGACGAGCCCGGCCTGCTGATCCAGCTCGAGCCCGAGGCCGCTCGCCTGCTCGATCGTCACGAGAAGGTGGCCCAGGAGTGGTTCCCACACGACTACATCCCGTACCGCCTCGGGCGCGACTTCGACAAGGAGCCGTGGACGCCCGACCAGCCCCGCCTGACCGGCGTGGCCCAGACCTCGTTCGAGATCGGGCTGCTGACCGAGGACAACCTGCCCAGCTACCACCGGCTCATCCACGGGATGTTCGGGGACGGCGACGGGGCGTGGCTCAACTGGGTCGGCCGCTGGACGGCCGAGGAAGGTCGTCACGCGATCGTCCTGCGCGACTATCTGACCGTGACCCGCAATATCGACCCGGTCGCGCTCGAGCGCGGGCGGATGACCCAGCTGATGCAGGGCTACGACCACGACGCCCCCGACACCCTCCACGGCCTGGCCTACGTCACGTTCCAGGAGCTCGCGACCCGGATCGCCCATCGCAACACGGGCCGCTACTCGGACGACCCGGTGGCCGACCGAATCATGATCCGGATCGCCGCCGACGAGAACCTCCACATGGTCTTCTACCGGGACATCATCGCGGCCGCCCTCGTCCTCGAGCCGTCGGCCACGGTCCGGGCCATCGTCGACGAGGTGCTCGCCTTCAAGATGCCCGGGGCGGGCATCCCGGGCTTCGTCCGCAAGGCGGCTCAGATCGCGAAAGCCGGGATCTACGACCTGCGCGTCCACCGCGAGGAGGTCCTGCTGCCGGTCATCCGCCACTGGCGGATCTTCGAGCTGACCGGGCTCGACGCCGCCGCCGAAGACGCACGCCGACGGCTGGCCGAGCACCTCGACCAGCTGGACCGGGCGGCCAAGCGCTTCGAGGAGCGGCTGGCCGCGTCGACGGTTCCCCGGATCGCGGCCCTCAAGTAGTCCCGGGGCGCGGCCCGCGGGCGAGGATCGAGAACGAGAGCGGCACGCGCCCGCGCTCGTCGGGGCGGACGTCGGCGTGGCCGCCCCACCAGTCGGTCGGGTGCTCGGCCACCCGCTCCAGGCGCAGCCCGGCCCCGAGCAGCGCCGTCACGATCTGGCCGAGCGTCCACGACCGGGCGAACTTCCAGGCCTGGTCAGGCTCGTCCATCGATAGCCGGTCGATGTATTCGGGCGACCAGCCCTTCGAAGCTTCGGGCCCGCCGAAGTAGTCGTAGTCGGTCAGGAACCAGCGCCCATCCTCGTCGACGTCGAACAGCCACTCGGCCGGGTGGCCCTCGAACAGGACGAGCCGACCGTCCGGCGCGAGCAGCCGAGCCACGACCGCGGCCCAGGCGTCGAGGTCGGCCAGCCACATCAGCGAGCCGCGGCCGGTGTACAGCAGGTCGGCGCTGCCGTCGAGCTCGTGGGGCGTATCGAGGACGTCGGCCAGGATCCAGCTCGCGGGAGCCCCGGTTGCGACGGTCAGCCGCTCGGCCAGCTCGAGCATTCGCGGACTGAAGTCGACGCCGATCACCTCCTCGGCTCCCAGGTTCCAGAGCGACAGGCTGTCTCGACCGCCGGCGCACTGGAGGTGGATCGCCCGCCGGCAACGACCGTGGAGGTCGCCGATGAGCTCGAGCTCGGGCGGGAGCAGGTTCGTGCCGCCCGAGCGGATCAGCTCGACCGCCTCGGCCAGCCAGCCCTCGTAGCGCTCGGCGGCCTGATCCCAGGCTCGCCGGTTGGCGGCGTGCATGCCGCGGGGATCGGCCAGCTCGGCCGGCGTCGCCGGTCGGATGAGCTGCGACTCCCCGTCTCGGCTGGCCACCCGCTCAGTCTACGAGCGCGGATGGTCGGGGCGATGGACCGGCCGGGTGGTCGGTCAGGCGCGACCGGTGAAGCAAGCGCCCGAACAGCGTCCGCTTCGGGCCCCGCTACTTCGTGATCGTGAACGGGACCTTGGCCAGCGAGACGTAGCCGTCGTCGAGGAGGTAGTGGACCTCGTACTTGCCGGGCGGCAGCGGCCAGTCGCCCTCGGCGGCCTCGTCGATCGTGCCGCTGCCGGCGATCGTCGTCTTGGTGTAGATGTACTCGAGATACGAGTCGTTGAGCGGGTCGCCGCCGGCCGCGTAGACCCCGATCCAGTCCCACTTGTTGCCCGGCGCGTTGGTCCAGCTGACGGCGATCGACTCGCCCTTGGCATAGCTCGGCTTGGAGACGGTCAGGGTCGGTGGCTCGGCGGGTGCCCC
>JAXDKT010000191.1:0-9097 GCA_034666965.1 Chloroflexota bacterium
GCCCGGGCCGACTCCTCGCGGAACAGGCGGTCGACGACGGCCCGGGCGTCAGTGGGCGCTGGCAACGGCCTCCGCGGACGCCTCGGCGGCGAACTCCCAGATCGGCCGGATCTCGATCGAGCCGTGCAGCGCGCCCGGGATCCGGGCAGCGGCGTCGATGGCCTCGTCGAGGTTGGCCGCCTCGATCAGGTAGAAGCCGCCAAGCGCCTCCTTGGTCTCCGCGAACGGACCGTCGGTGGCGATGGTCTTGCCGTCGCGGACCCGAACCGTGGTCGCGGCCGACGTCGGGTGGAGGGCTTCGCCGGCCCGCATCAGGCCCCGCTCCTCGACCCACCGACCAAACTCGTTGTAGCCCTCCATCTCGGCGGCCATGATGTCTTGGGGCACCGCTTCGGTCGGCTCGGCGGTGTAGATCAACAGCAGGTAGCGCATCGGGACCTCCCACCAACAACGGATCGCGACCTGGTCGGCCGCCTCATCAAGACGACGAACAGCCGCTCCGCGAATCGACAGCCAGTCAGGCAGGTTCCGAACGGCTGAACATCCTCAGTCCTCTGCGGCCCCTCAGCACGACAGGCGGGTCAAGGTGGACCGGCGCGCTATCGTTCCGGGCATGCCTACGCGCCAGGAGGTCCTCCGGATCGGCGACCACGAGGTCACCGTGACGAACCCCGACAAAATCTACTTCCCCGAGGCCGGTTATACCAAGCTCGATCTCGTCCGGTACTACCTGGCCGTGGCCGACGGTGCCCTGGTCGGTGTCCGCGGCCGACCGATGGCCCTCAAGCGCTTCGTCGACGGCGCCGCCGGCGACTTCTTCTTCCAGAAGCGAGCTCCCGAGAACCGGCCCTCCTGGGTGCGCGTCGCCACGCTGTCGTTCCCCTCGGGCCGGACCGCCGACGAGATCGTCGTGGACGAGGCCGCGGGCCTGGCCTGGGTGGTCAATCTGGGCTGCATCGACCTCAACCCGCATCCCGTTCGAGCCGACGACCTCGACCACCCCGACGAGCTGAGGGTCGACCTCGATCCGGTTCCGGGCGTGCCCTGGTCGCAGATCCGCGACGTGGCGATGGTCGCCCGTGAAGCGCTCGAAGCGGTGGGGCTGGTCGGCTGGCCGAAGACCTCGGGCTCGCGCGGGATCCACATCAACGTCCGGATCGAGCCGCGCTGGACGTACCCGGAGGTCCGGCGGGCGGCCCTCGCCCTGGCTCGCGACGTCGAGCGGCGGGCGCCGACGATCGCCACCTCGAAGTGGTGGAAGGAGGAGCGTCACGGCGTCTTCCTCGATTACAACCAGAACGCCAAGGACCGGACCGTGGCGTCCGTCTACTCGGTCAGGCCCACGCCCGATGCCCGCGTCTCGATGCCGCTCGCCTGGGACGAGGTACCGACGGTCGAGGCCGAGGCCTTCACCCTGGCGACGGTGCCTTCGCTCTACGCCGAGCGCGGGGACCCGGGTGCCGGCATCGACGCGGCGGTCGGTTCGCTCGAGGCGCTCCTCGAGCTGTCGGCCCGCGACGAGGCCAAGGGTCTGGGCGACGCCCCCTGGCCCCCGACCTATCGCAAGCAGCCCGGCGAGCCGCCGCGGGTCCAGCCCTCCAAGCAACGCCGTGCGGCCGCCGACTACGACACGCCCGAGGCCGAGGCCGAGCGCGAGAAGTCTCGCGCGGCGCTGGAGCGGCGCTGGTCCGGCACCCGCCCGACGCCGACCGGCCGCCGCCAGTCGGCGATCCCGGTCATCGAGATCGCCCGCGCGGCGAAGAAGGACGATGCGCTGGCCGGGCTCGAACGGTGGAAGGCCCGCTGGCCCAAGGCGGCGGCCGCCCTCGAGCCGCCGGACGTTCTGGTCGACGCCATGCGCGGCCGCTCGACGACGTGGACCCGGGTTCGGGTCAACCTGACCCATGTCCCGACCGCGGATCGACCCCCGCAGGAGCCACTCGACCCCGACTACGACCCGGCGACCGAGTACCCGGAGGCCGATCGCGCCGCCTGGCTCGAGCGCCCCGGGCAACGACTCAGGCAGGCAGGCTCGTCCGGCGCCAGTTCACCAACAGGACGACCAGGACGTAGCCGTAAGCCGCCAGGGTGACGATCCCACCGCCTGTACTGCCGTTGCCGGTGATCGTGCCCAGGCCCGCGAGCACGCCCAGGACTCCAAACACGATCCCGGTCACGCGTCCCCAGTTCCTGCCGCGCCAGATCCCCACACCACCGGCGAGCTGCAGGATGCCGATCACGATGATGATGATGCCGAAGACGACGATCACGCCGCCGGCCACACTGGCCAGCCCACTGGTATCCCCGGCCGCGGACCCCAGGATCCCGACGGCACCGCCGCCGAGGACGATCAGCACGCCCAGGAGCGTCGCGAGCACGCCACAGACCGCCAGCACCACCCCGGCGATCCGCACCAGCGTGTCGGGTCGCCCGATCTCGGGACTGACAGCCGGCGGCATCGCCCAACCGACCGCCGGTGGCGGGGTCGGGGACGGGGGCTGCAGCGGGGCCGGAGGCGGCTGCGTCGAACTCGCCGGCGGGACCGCCTGAGCCGACCCGGGCGCCTCGTTCGGTGCCGGGGATTCCGCCGACCCCTGGCCCGGTCCTGATCCTTCCATTCGATCGACCTCCCTTCCCGCGCTGACAGGCTTCCGAGTGTACGCCTCAGGCGTGGCCGAAAATCGCCGACAGCTCGTAGGCCGGCGTTTCTTCGAGTTGGTCGTAGCGGCAGTCTTGCGGACGCTTGTCGGGGCGCCACCGGACGAAGGTGGTCCCGTGCCGAAAGCGATCGCCCTGGAGATGGTCGTAGGCGACCTCGACGACTCGCTCCGGCCGGAGCGCCTCCCACGACAGGTCGCGGCCCCGATTCCAGCGGCTGGTCGCGCCGGGTACGCGCTGGCCGGACGCCGCCGCCGCGTCGGCCCACTCCGCCCACTCGGCCCACGGGTGGCCGTCCATGGCGCCCTCGCGCAGGGGGGCCAGCTCGGCCACGAGCTCGGCGCGACGGGCCATCGTGAACGACGCGGTGATCCCCACGTGGTGGAACTTGCCGGCGCCGTCGAACAGACCCAGGAGGAGCGACCCGATCAGGGTCCCCGGGCCATCCTTGTGCCAGCGGAACCCGGCCACCACGCAATCCGCCGTGCGCTGGTGCTTGATCTTGAGCATCGCCCGCTTGCCCGGCTGGTAGGGCGCGTCGAGTCGCTTGGCGATGACCCCGTCGAGCCCGGCCCCCTCGAACCGGTCGAACCAGTCGGCGGCGAGGGCGCGGTCGCGGGTCGCCGGCGTGAGGTGGATCGGCGGCGCGGCGCCACCCAGGACGCTCTCGAGTCGCAGGCGGCGCTCCGCCTGGGGCACCATCCGCAGATCCTCCTCGCCAAGGGCCAGGAGGTCCCACGCCACGAAGCTCGCCGGGGACTGCTCGGCCAGCATCCGCACCCGCGACTCGGCCGGGTGGATGCGCAGCAGGAGCGCATCGAAGTCGAGCGCGCCGCCGTCGCCGACGATGACCACCTCGCCGTCGAGGACAGAACGCTCGGGCAGCGCCGCCAGCAGCGGGACGCTCAACTCGGGGAAGTACCGGTCGAGTGGCTTGAGGTCGCGCGACTGGGTGAGGAGCTCGTCGCCGTCGCGGAAGACGATGGCGCGGAAGCCATCCCACTTGGGCTCGAACAGCCAGCCCTCCCCGTCGGGCAGGCCGTTGGACGGCTTGGCCAGCATCGGCTGGAGGGGCGGTTCGATCGGCAGGCGCATGCCGCGACGATAGTCGAGCCGCGCCTCTACCGGGGCGGCAGCCTGTCGAGCGCCTCGCGCGCCTGGACTCGCGCGAGGTTCCACGAGGATGGAGACTGGAGCGTGGGGTCTTCGGCGAGCTCCGCGGCGCGCTGCCGGAGGCCGCCCTCGATGAGCGAACGGTTGGGTTCCGGGATCCGCGGCAGGGCCTCGACCAGGATGGGCACGGCGTCGTCGCTCAGGCTGAGCACATAGTCGGCGTCGAGACCGCTTCTGCCGCCTGCTGGGACGAGCGACGGATCGATCGCACGGGCGACGTTCTGGCCGGCCACCACGGAATGCGGTCCGACCAGGTTGACCGCGACGGCAACCACCAGCGCGCCGATCGCCAGGGTGTGCAACGACCAGCGGCTCAGGTTCCGAACGAGCAGGACCCCGACGGCCGCGATCGCCAGCCCGAGATAGACGATCCCGCTGAAGACGTAGAACCGGAGCTCGGTCCAGCCGTAGGCGTCCTGGTAGAGGCGCAGCCGGAGGAACGCCGAGGCGAGCACGACCGCAGTCAGCACGAGCAGGCCGACGGCCGCCGCGACGTAGACCCGCGGGCGGCGTTCGACCACCGCCTCCAGGGACAGGATGATCGCACCGGCCAGGACGGCCACGGCCACGAGCTCCTGGAAGCCGTGGGTCGCGTACTGGCTGTAGGTCTGGCCCGACGCCGCCAGCGTGTCCCGGCCGCCGAACAGGTAGGCGATCTGAATGACGACGAACGCGGCGAAGACCAGCTCGATCGCGACCAGCACCGTGGTCGCTTCCGCCCAACCGAGCCGTGGGCGCAGCGACATGATCGAGCGGCGGACGTCCGGAGGGGGTCGCCAGCCGGACGGCAGCGGAACCGCCCGGTGGACCGCGGCGCTCTCGGCGGAGGCAGCGGCAGGATCGCCAGCAGGGCTGCCGGGGTCCGGGTCGGGCCCGAAGAAGACGAACGTCCACGGTTCGAGCAACCGACCGCGCGCGGTCGTGCGGTCCGTTCCGAACACGGTGATCGCGAGAAACCCGCCGGCCAGCCAGGCACCGCAGACCACGTAGCCCAGGCGGGACGGCAGGTCGCCCCAGTCCAGCGAGACGCTCGTGACGTCGGTCAACGTCCGGGCGAACACGGCGTCCGCCGCCGCGAACAGCGCCACGAAGATCGACACCGGGATCACGGCGAGGAGAAGGCCCCGCGCCAGGGTCCGCCCGGTCCTCATTGGCGCCGAGTCGAGAGCCGGGAGGCGGACCAGGGGACGCGCACCATGGAGCAGATGGCCGCTGCCCACGACGACGATGGCCATCGCCCAAGCCGCCACTCTGACGACCGTCGCCACGGCCGCTCGGGTCACCGCCATCCCGGACAGCGCCGCCGCGGCGGCGGTGGCCAGGCTCAGGGCGGAGACGAGGTCGAACAGGATCAGGGCCGGGTCGGACCGCAGCGCGATGAACCCGGCAAAGACCATGGCGCTCGGCGCCAGCCACAGATCCGCCCGGTCCAGGCGGCTGCCGGTCGGCCTGAGGACCAGCGCGGCGACGAGAAGCAACGCCACGAACACCAGGACCCCAAGCCCGAGGGCGGGGCCGTCGAACAGAACCTCGGCCACCAGACCGAGCCCCAGCGCGATCGGGATGGCCTGGGCAATCGGACGCAGCGGCATGGGCTTCTCCTGCTCGGTGGGTGTCCGTGCGACGGGAGACCGCGTCGGGATGTGGTGCCGGGATCGCGCCGGAGGGGCCGGCGTCTGTGGCACGATCGATGGCGATGACCACGATCAAGGCGCGCTACGACGCCTCGGCCGAACGCTATCGACGCTGGTGGGAGCCCGTCCTGGCACCCAGTGCCATGGCTCTCCTGGACCACGTCGGTCGGGAGCCGCCAGCCGGTGCGGCGCCGCGGATCCTCGACCTGGGCACGGGCGCCGGTCTGCTCGCGCTCGAGGCGGTGCGGCGCTGGCCCACGGCGCGGGTGGTCGGCATCGACGCCTCGAGCGGGATGCTGGGCGTGGCTGCGGCAGAAGCCGAGGCCAGGCTGACTTCCGGGGAGCGGGCACGGCTCGAGCTGATCGCCGGTGACGCTGGACGGCTGCCCTTCCCGGACGGGTCGTTCGACCTCGCGCTGTCGTCCTTCGTGCTCCAGCTGGTAGGGGATCGAAGCGCGGCTCTGCGCCAGGTCCGCCGGGTCCTGGCGCCGGGTGGCCGCTTCGCCTCGGTCACCTGGCTGGTCGGCGACCCGGACGTTCGCTTTGCGCCCGACGAGGCGTTCGAGGACGCGCTCGACGAGCTGGACGTCGACGACGAGGTCGAGCCCGAGGAGGCGCGCAGCGGCGACTTCGCCTCGGCCCGGGCGGCGGCCGCCCAGCTACGGCGGGCCGGGTTCCGCGACGTCCGCGCCGAGGCGCTGACGCTGACCCATGACTACGACCCGGCGCGCTACGTCGACTTCCTGGAGGAATACGCCGAGCGGGAGCTCTTCGAGGAGCTCGAGGCCGACGGGCGCGCACGCCTTCGCCAGCGGACGAGCGCCCGGCTGGCGCGCCTCCCGATCGCGGCGTTCAGGTGGCGCGCTCCGATCGTTCGGACAGTCGCCCGCCGACCGTGACGCCCGACAGCAAACCGCGCCCCAGTTCGAGCCGAGCGCGGGGCTAGCTCTCCTCGGACTCTCCGCCGGTCGGCGGCTGGCCTTCCTCGCTCGGCGCGCCTTCGGCGGCCTCGCCGCCCTCTTCCTCGCCCTCTTCCGCGGCCACGACCGGCTCTTCCTCTTCGATTCGCGGCTGCTGCACCCGAGCCACGATCTCGTCGGGATCGGTCAGCAGGGTGACATCCGGCGGGATCGTCAGGTCGCGAACGTGGACCGTCGCCTCGAAGTCGACGAGCGAGTCGATCGGCAGGTCGATCGACTGGGGCAGGTGATCCGGCAGCGCCCGGATCCGGACGCTGTCGAGCATGTGCAGGAGCGTCCCGCCGAGCTTCTCGACCGCGACCGACTCACCGGTCGTCACCAGCGGGACGTCGACCGTCAGCTCCTCGGTCATCCGGACCGCCAACAGGTCGACGTGGAGCATCCGCCGATAGACCGGGTCGCGCTGGATGCCGTGGACGAGGACCGGGGTCGCCTTGGTGCCCTCGACCGACAGATCGACGAGCGCGTTCTGACCGATCTTGCGATGGAGCAGCTCGAACTCGTGGCCGTCGAGCGAGAGCGGCTGCGAAGCCACCCCGTGGCCGTAGACGACCGCCGGCAGCAAGCCCTCCCGGCGCAGCCGCGCGACGCGCTTGCCCAGCACGTCTCGCTTGGTGGCGGCCAGAGTCGGCCGTTGGGTGATCATCGGTTGCGGGGTTCCTCCGTCGTGTGCATCGGGCACGGTAGCACAGGCCGCCGTCGGACCCACCGATCGCGCTCGGCCGTTGGGGGTAGGATCACGGCCATGGCCGCCACGATCCTGATCGTCGAGGATGAGTTCGCCGTTGCTCGGGGGATCCAGTTCGCCCTCCAGCAGGAGGGCTACGAGGTGGTCGTCGCGCGCTCGGGCGAGGAGGGTCTCGAGTTCGGCACGGGCCAGGCCCCCGACCTCGTGGTGCTCGACGTGCGACTGCCCGGGATGGACGGCTTCGAGGTGCTCCGCCGGCTGCGCGCCGCCGGCTCCAAGGCACCGGTCCTGGTCCTGACCGCTCGCGACGATGAGGTCGACAAGGTCATCGGCCTCGAGCTCGGGGCGGACGACTACCTCACCAAGCCGTTCGGACTGCGCGAGCTGATGAGCCGGATCCGGGCGCTCCTGCGGCGGGCCTACGGCGACCTCGCCGACGCCGCGGGCGGTCGCGTGATCCGTCACCGGGACCTGCTCATCGACCTCGAGCGGCGGCGCGTTCAGCGCGGTCATCGACGGGTCGGCCTGACCGCCACCGAATTCGAGATCCTGCGCCATCTCGCCAGCCGGCCCGGCCGGGTCTACTCTCGCCGCGAGCTCCTCGAGCTCCTGCGCGACTACGAGGCGCTGGACCAGGACGAGAAGACGATCAACGTCCACGTCAGTCACCTGCGCGAGAAGATCGAGGACGATCCCTCCAACCCCGTCTTCGTGCTCACCGTACGGGGTGCCGGCTACGCTTTCGCCGAGCGCTGACCCGACCGCGGGGCCGGTCGCCAGGTCGGCCCGTCTGCCCGGACCGCTCCGCCGGCTGGCCCCCCGGACATTCCAGGGCCGGGTCACGCTCGGCTTCGTGTCGGTGGTGGCGCTGACGCTGTTGCTGGTCGGACCTGCGGTGATCCTGCGCCTCGATGACTACTTCCTCCAGCAGGAGCAGGTCAACCTCGAGGGGCGGACGACCTCCACCGCGGCCATCCTGTCCGTGGCGATGACCCGGATCGTCGGCCCGGTCGTGACCCCCGACGACCGGGTCACGCCCGAGGCGGCCAGCTTCTTCACGAACTCGTTGATGGAGGACATCGCCAACAACGTCGCCCAGTCCGACATCACCATCCGGGTCGGGACGCCGACGGTCGGCTCCAACGGCCGCATCTCGGTGGTCCCGGCGCCGAACGGCGTCTTCGTGGTTCAGCTGACCGCCCCGCCCAAGCCCGGTCAAGCGCGCGATTCGCTGGTGGCGCCGCCGGTGCTGCTCCCGCCGGGCGTGACGCCGCGGTCGCCGTGGGCGCTCGAGGTGACCCTGTCCAACCCGTACACCTTCCGGGCCTCGACCCTGACCGCGGTCACCGGCCTGTTCCTGGTCGTCGGCCTGATTGCCTTCCTGGTCTCGGTGGTCGTCGCCTCGTTCCTGGCCCGGCGGTTCACGACACCGCTCCGCCGGTTGACCACGGCGGCCCGCGATCTCGAGCAGGGCGAGCTGGGCAGCCGGGTGCCGACGCGCCTGGCGGTCACCGGCGCAATCGAGATTTCGGAGCTGTCCCGCCAGTTCAACGCGATGGCCGATCGGCTCGAGGAGAGCGTCGGGATCATCCGCCGCGATCGCGACCGCAGCCGCGATTTCCTGGCCGACGTGTCGCACGAGCTGCGCACGCCGATCACCGCCCTGCGGATGGCCAACGAGCTGCTCAGCGAGGCCGCCGGCGACGACCCTGACACCCGGGCGGAGTTCCTCGAATCGACCCGCCAGCAGCTCGAACGGCTGGACTGGCTGGCCCTCAACCTGCTCGAGCTGTCCAAGCTCGATTCGGGTCTGGTCCTGCTGGATCTGCGCCCCGACGATCTTCGGGCGGCGGTCGAGTCGGCCGTCGAGCAAGCCCAGGCCAGCGCGGCGCGGCGCGGCCTGCGGCTGAGCCTCAACCTGCCGCCGAGCCCGGTCCGCGTCCGTCACGATCCCCAACGGATCG
>JAXDKT010000192.1:0-5325 GCA_034666965.1 Chloroflexota bacterium
GATCGGCTGGCCGATTCACTGACCGCCGAAGCGCTCGCCAGCCACCTCTACACCGAGGGCTCGACCGACCCTGACCTGATCATCCGGACGTCGGGCGAGGTCCGGCTCTCCGGCTTCCTCCCCTGGCAGAGCGTCTACGCCGAATACCACTTCGCGGAGGCATATTGGCCCGCCTTCCGCGAGATCGACTTCCTGCGCGCGATCCGGACCTACCAGCAGCGCGCCCGCCGCTTCGGCCGCTAGCCGCGTTCCGCGGCTCAGCTGGTGCCGCGTTCGCTGCGGCTCCACCCCACGCGCGGCCCGGCTCGCGCGGTCCACGCGCCCGGCGCGACCCGTCGCGGCCCGTGGCGCGCGGGCACGTCCTCCGGCGGTCGCGCGGCACGGCCCCGTCGCGCCTTCATGTCATTCGGTCACGGCCCCCGGCCTTCGCGCGGGCACGGCCCCCGGCCTTCGAGCGGGCACGGCCCCGTCGCGCCTTCGCGCGGGCACGGCCCCGTCGCGCCTTCGCGCGGGCACGGCCCCGTCGCGCCTTCATGTCATTCGGTCACGGTCGGAACGTTCGCCGGCGTCGAGGCTGGCTGAGTCCTCCGGGACGCGCAAATTCATCCTGCGCCACGCTCGGGGCGGCACATTCCGGGGTGCCCACCGCCGCCGGTCACCGGTTGACGCCGGCCAACGTTCCCCGGGCGCACGCAAGACAGGGTCGGTGGCCGCAACACCACGTCGGCGGCCGCAACACCACGTCGGCGGCCGCGCCGCACGCTGGCATGCCCCTGACCGCCTCGGCCCGACCCCCTCGGCCCGACCGCCAGCCACCCCGCAACCGTCCAAACGTTCTAAACTGAGACCCACGTGACGGCCGGTCGAGGCCGGCCGCACAGCCTGGGGATAGCCGCCACCGAACCGCTCCGAACGCCAGATCCACAGCCCGTCCACACCCGGATCGACCTCGTCCACGGCCCGGCTCCGGTTATCCACGACTGCACCCAACCTGTCCACAGCCACATCATGTAGCGGTGGATGGCCCAAACGGACCACTACATGTTGTGTTTTGGGCTTGACTCTCGGTTTGGCGCGGCGTACAGTTGTGGGGTCGCTCGCCCGCGAGGAGTCGAGCCGGAACGGCCGCCCAGATCGTCCGCATGGCGACCCCGACGGACCCCCGGGACCCCGCCCCGAACGACAGGTGCACGGAGTCGCGGTCGCAGCTACGCCGGACGACCAGCCCGAAGAGCCCCCACCGCCGCGCTCGATCCGTCGCGAGCCCGCTGATGGGCCACCCAATCAACCACAGCCGGCCGCCCGACGAGCCGAAACCAACCCTCATCGAGCCCAAACGCCCCCATCGACCCCCAGCCGCGATCCGAGGAGACAGCAACGATGGCCCGATCCGCCGTCCAGGGAGACCAGGCAGACCACGGAGTCCAGGTCATGGCTCAGCCCGCCAAGAAGACCGCCCGGGACAAGACCGGCCGCCATTTCGGGCCATATGGGGTCAGCTTCAACGGCCAGAACCCCGATGGCAGCCCGGCCCGGGGCCTGACCTTCGAGCGTCGCTGGACCCGCCCGGGCGTCCATCCCTACGACGAGATCCGCTGGGAGACCCGGACCGCTGCGATCGGCAACGAGTCGGGCAAGCTCGTCTTCGAGCAGAAGGACGTCGAAGTCCCCGAGTTCTGGAGCCAGCTCGCCACCAACGTCGTGGTCAGCAAGTACTTCCGCGGCCACCTCAACACCGAGGAGCGCGAGACCAGCGTCCGCCAGCTCATCGACCGGGTGGTCAACACCATCGCCGCCTGGGCCGAAACCCAGCACTACTTCGCCACGGACGACGACCTGCGCGCCTTCCAGGCCGAGCTGACCCATCTGCTCGTCCACCAGAAGATGAGCTTCAACTCGCCGGTCTGGTTCAACGTCGGGATCGAGGCCAAGCCGCAGTGCTCGGCCTGCTTCATCAACTCGGTCCAGGACTCGATGTCCTCGATCATGGACCTGGCCAAGACCGAGGCGATGCTGTTCAAGTTCGGCTCGGGCGCGGGCAGCAACCTGAGCCCCATCCGCTCCAGCCAGGAGAAGATGTCGGGTGGCGGCACGGCCAGCGGCCCGGTCAGCTTCATGAAGGGCTACGACGCCTTCGCCGGCGTGGTCAAGTCGGGCGGCAAGACCCGGCGCGCGGCCAAGATGGTCATCCTCGACGCGGACCATCCCGACATCCTCGACTTCATCGACTCCAAGAAGCTCGAGGAGCAGAAGGCCTGGGCGCTCATCGAGATGGGCTACGACCCGAGCTTCACCGGCGAGGCCTACGGCTCGGTCTTCTTCCAGAACGCCAACCACAGCGTGCGCGTCACCGACGAGTTCATGCAGGCCGTCATCGACGGGAAGGCCTGGACCACCCACGCCGTGGTCGACGGCGCCCCGATGGGCACCTACAAGGCCAAGGACATCTTCCGCCGGATGGCCGACGCCGCCCACCTGTGCGGCGATCCCGGAATCCAGTACGACAGCACCATCAACGACTGGCACACCAGCGCCAACACGGACCGGATCTACGCCAGCAACCCGTGCTCCGAGTACATGTTCCTCAACGACACGGCCTGCTTCGCGCCGGAGACCCGGATCAGCACGCCCGACGGGCTGCGCACCGTCGAGGAGCTGTACCGCGCCCAGGAGCGCGGCGAGTCGGTCCAGGTCACCACGGACCTCCAGAGCGAGCAGGATCACCGTCGGATGACCGCCCATCGGGCCGCCCTGGTGACCCTCGTCGGCGATCGCCAGGTCTATCGCCTGACGCTCAAGGACGGCCGCTCGATCCGGGCCACCGCCGACCATCGCTTCCTGACCGACGACGGCGACTGGAAGCGGGTCGACCAGCTGACCCCCGAGGTCGATCGGATCGAGGTCCGCGAGTCGGGCAACCCGGTCCGCTTCGACTCGCATCCGGACGACGTCCGGCGCTGGCAGCTGCTCGGCTGGATGAGCGCCGACGGCGTGTTCACCGGTGAGGTCGCCGCGCTGGCCTTCGGGGTCAACGAGCAGACGACCGCCGAGGTCATGGCCGAGGAGCTCAACCGGATGCTGCTCGAGGCCAACGACGGCGAGGACACGGTCAGGGATATCGAGCGCGATCTCCTGGGCGTGGCCTCGGCGTCGGTCAACGGCCCGACCGTCGAAGGGACCCGCACCGCGGTGTCGACCGACAGCTGGGCCCACGTGTCGGCCGCGGCCGGCGGCGGGATCAGCGTCTCAACCAAGTCGGCGACGCTCGTCCGGATGCTCGAGGATCGCTACGGCCTGCGAGTCGCGGCGCCATCGATCCAGAAGGACGTACCGACCGAGCTCCACCAGGTCGCCGACGACCTCAAGGTCGCCTACCTCCAGGGCCTGTACTCGGCCGACGCCACGATCCGGACCACGGCCGGTGGCGGCTTCGGGCCGGAGGTCACCCTGGCTTCGACCGCGCCCGAGGTCGTGCGCTCGGTCCAGCTGATCCTGTCCGACCTGGGCATCGCCAGCCGGATCGCCTGGACCGCCGAGAGCGGCGACGGCGCCGAGACCCAGCTCCACGTCTACGGCGAGGCCGCGCGCAAGTTCCTGGCCCTCGTCGGCTCGCCGCTGTCGCCCGACAAGCAGGCCCAGGTCGATGCGATCCTGGCCCGCCCGTTCGCCCGCGGCCTGTCCAACCCGCGCGCGGCGACGGTCGCCTCGATCGTGCCCGACGGCGTCGAGACCGTCTACGACGTGACCGAGCCGATCACCCACTCGCTCGTCGCCGAGGGCCTGATCGCCCACAACTGCAATCTGGCCAGCCTCAACCTGATGAAGTTCGTCGGGGACGACGGCGAGTTCGACGTCGAGGCCTACCGCTTCGCCGCCAAGGTGACCATCACCGCCCAGGAGATCCTGGTCGACAACGCCTCCTACCCGACCACCCGGATCGAGGAGAACTCGCACCGCTTCCGGCCGCTGGGGCTGGGCTACGCCAACCTCGGCGCCCTGCTCATGAGCCGGGGCCTGGCCTACGACTCACAGGCCGGCCGCGACTACGCCGCGACGCTGACCGCGATCATGCACGGCGAGGCCTATCGCCAGAGCTCGGTCATCGCCCGCGACCACGGCGGCCCCTTCAGCGAGTACAAGAAGAACGAGCAGCCCTTCCTGCGCGTCATCGCCAAGCATCGCGATGCCGCCTATGCCATCCCGAAGGACGGTGTCCCGGCTGACATGCTCGAGGCGTCTCGTCGCGTGTATGACGAGGCCCTCGAGCTCGGCCGGGAGCACGGCTATCGCAACGCCCAGGTCACGGTCCTGGCCCCCACCGGCACGATCGCGTTCATGATGGACTGCGACACCACCGGGATCGAGCCGGACATCGCCCTGATCAAGTACAAGAAGCTGGTCGGCGAGGGCTTCCTCAAGATCGTCAACCAGACCGTCCCGGCCGCGCTCAAGAAGCTCGGCTACGGCGCCGAGCAGGTCGACGAGATCATCACCTACGTCAACGATCGCGAGACGATCGAGGGCGCCCCCCACCTCAAGCCCGAGCACCTGTCGGTCTTCGACTGCGCCTTCAAGCCGGTGAACGGCGAGCGCTCGATCCACTACATGGGCCACGTCCGGATGATGGCTGCCGTCCAGCCGTTCCTGTCCGGGGCGATCAGCAAGACCGTCAACATGCCCGAGGCGGCCACGCCCGAGGAGATCGAGAAGGTCTATCTCGAGGGCTGGAAGCTGGGCCTCAAGGCCATCGCCATCTACCGCGACGGCTCCAAGCGCAGCCAGCCCCTGAGCACCGGCAAGAAGAAGGACGACGGCGTCGATGCCGGGGTCGTGGCCGAGCTCAAGACCCAGCTCGCGGTCGCCCAGGCGGAGGCCAAGAAGCCCCACCGCCACCGGCTGCCGGCCGAGCGGACCGCGATCACCCACAAGTTCGACGTGGCCGGTCACGAGGGTTACATCACCGTGGGGCTCTACCCCGACGGCCAGCCCGGCGAGATCTTCCTCAAGATGGCCAAGGAAGGGTCCACGGTCTCGGGCCTGATGGACACCTTCGCCACGTCGGTCAGCCTGGCGCTCCAGTACGGCGTGCCGTTGCGCGACCTGGTCAACAAGTTCGCCCACGTCCGGTTCGAGCCGAGTGGGTTTACCGGCAACAGTGAAATCCCGATCGCCAAGTCCATCGTCGACTACATCTTCCGATGGCTCGGCTCGAGGTTCCTCGGCCCGGACGACAAGGCAGCTCTCGGGCTGGTCGACCGGTCGGCCATTGCGGGAGATGCGAGTCCGTCAGGCTTCGGTGCGGCGGGCTTCGGGGCTAGTCCCCTC
>JAXDKT010000193.1:0-23359 GCA_034666965.1 Chloroflexota bacterium
CGTTGGCATCGTGACGGACACGGTGCCGCCGGGCAGATTCAGGGTGCAGCCTTGCGACGGAGGGTTACCCGTTCTGGTCCGATGGGCCCGGAACGAATATGTGTGCGTTCCGGCGGCCAGCGTCGTGCTCGATTGGAAGGTCGCCCCTCCCGGCCAGAAGCCTGAGGCTGGGCCAGTCATCGGGTGGAGCGTGCCATCGACGGTCACTCCGATGTCCCACGGACCGAGGTTCTGGTCGTCGCGGAAGACCGCGGAGAAGGTGAATGAGGTAGCGGTCGTCCCGGAACCGGGCGACACGGCTCCATTCTCCAGGTAGCTGACGTGGTTCGAATTGCCACACTGCACGGCAGCCACGGGTGCCACCGCGGGGGCAGTCAGGCTCAGCACCATCACCACGAGCAGTGATGGGATGAGCAGGCCGACGACCGGCAGGCGGGCGCGAAGAGACGTATCCACTCTGCACGACCGTAGTCAGGACCCCTCGCCGCGTCGATGGGCCGTTCGTCCGGTGGCTCCGGGCCGAACGGGTGACCGGGCGTCGGCCGGCCGGATTCCGGCCTATTCGATAACGATCTTGTCGATCCCCGGCGGCGGCGGCGGATAGCGTGGATCGAGGCGCTCGATCGTGTCCTCGACGATCATCGACACGGCCAGGTTGCGGAACCAACGGTGATTGGCCGGGATGAGATACCAGGGCGCCGCAGCGGTCGAGGTCCGCTCGAGACAATCCTCGTAGGCCTTCATGTACGCGTCCCACAGGGCCCGCTCCGCCAGGTCGCCCATCGAGAACTTCCAACGCTTGGTCGGATCGCCAAGGCGGGCCTGGAGCCGCTCCCGCTGCTCGTCCTTGTCGATGTGCAGGAAGAGCTTGACGATCGTGGTGCCCTCTTCGACCAGCATCCGCTCCCAGTCGTTGATCTGGCGGTAGCGCTTCCGCCAGACCGCCGCCGGGACCAGCTCGTGGACCCGGACGACCAGGACATTCTCGTAGTGGGAGCGATTGAAGATCGCGATGGAGCCCTTCGCCGGCGCGTGCGGATGGACCCGCCAGAGGTAATCGTGGCTGAGCTCGACCGGGGTCGGCGTCTTGAACGCGGTGACCGAGCAGCCCATCGGATTGAACGCACGCATGACCTTGGCCATCGTGCCGTCCTTGCCGGATGCGTCCATGCCCTGCAGAACGATCAGGACGGGATGCTTGGCCTCGGCCCACAGGCGCTGCTGGAGCGAGGTGAGATTCGCCTCGAGCTCGGCCTCGGTCGCCAGAACCGATGCCTTGTCGTGACCGAAGGTCTGGCCCGCGTCGACGCGTCCCAGGCTCACCTTGGAACGGGGCTTGACCCGCAAGGCGTCGATCAGTTTCCGGGTGGCCGCCGATCGCGCCATGGGCCGTCTCCAGTGCTCGCCGCCGATCCGCTGAAGCGGCCCGGACAGGTGGCCGCAGGATACAGGGCGGTCGTCGGGGCCACCGCCGGTCGCCAAGTATCATGGGCCCGATCCGCACCGAAACGCGGGCGCCCGAAACGGCCCGTCAGGAGTTCCGACCATGGCAACGGCCACCGCGATCAAGCCCCATCCGATCTTCCTCGCCGGCCGCTGGGTGGACTCGCCGGACGTGCTGCCCGTGACCAACCCGGCCGATCCCGACCGCCCGGCTGGTTCCACCTACCACGCCACCGAGGCCCAGTACGAGGAGGCGGTCAGCGCCGCAGTCAGCGCATTCGAAGAAACCCGCCGCTTGCCGGCCTACGAGCGCGGACGCATCCTGCGCGCGATCAGCGCGGGGATCGCCGCCCGACGCGACGAGCTGGGTGCCCTGATCTGCGCAGAGTCGGGCAAGCCCATCCGCGATTCGCTGGTCGAGGTGGACCGGGCGGTCCTGACCTTCCGACTTGGTGCCGAGGAGGCCGAGCGGATGATCGGCGAGACGATCCCGCTCGACCTGCTGCCCTCGTCGAAGGGCCGGATCGGCATGACCCGCCGGTTCCCGATCGGCCCCGTCGCCGGGATCTCGCCGTTCAACTTCCCGCTCAATCTCGCCGCGCACAAGTTGTCGCCGGCGATCGCGGCGGGCTGCTCGATCGTTCTCAAGCCGCCGTCGAAGGATCCCCTGACGATGCTGACGGTCGCCGAGATCGTCGCCGACGTCGGTCTCCCGACGGGTGCGCTGAGCATCCTGCCGATGACGCGCGAGCTCGGTGACCGGATGGTCGAGGACGAGCGCTTCAAGCTCCTGACCTTCACCGGCTCGCCATCGGTCGGATGGCGGATGAAGGCCCGGGCGGGCAAGAAGAGGGTCGTCCTCGAGCTGGGCGGCAACGCCGGGGTCATCGTCGACAAGACGGCCGACCTGGACTGGGCTGTCCGACGGTGCCTGGTCGGGGCCTTCACCTACGCCGGTCAGGTCTGCATCAGCGTCCAGCGGATGTTCGTCCACGAGGACATCTGGGACGACTTCATGGCCAGGTTCACCGATGGTGCCCGCAAGCTCAAGCTGGGTGACCCGGCCGACCCCACCACGGACCTCGGCCCGATGGTCGATGCGGCCGCCGCGGCGCGCACGCAGCGCTGGGTGGACGAGGCGGTGGCCCTCGGCGGCAAGGTCCTCCTCGGGGGCCAGGCCGATGGAACATTCTTCCCGCCTACGATCCTGACCGAGACCCCGGTGACCGCCCAGGTCTGCTCCAACGAAGCGTTCGCGCCACTGGTCGTGGCGTTTCCGTTCCGCGACTTCGACTCCGCCATCGACCAGGTCAACGATTCGATGTTCGGGCTCCAGACCGGCGTCTTCACCAACGACCTGGCCCACAGCTGGCGGGCCTTCGAGGGCCTGGAGGTCGGCGGGGTCATCGTCAACGACGTCCCGACCTACCGGATCGACCACATGCCCTACGGTGGGGTCAAGGACTCGGGTCTGGGGCGCGAGGGATTGCGCTGGGCGATGGAGGACATGACCGAGATCAAGATCATGGTCGTGGCCCAGCCCGGCTAGGCACGCGCGGGCGTCGCGGGCCCGCCGACGTCCTCGGCTCGCGAATCGGCGACGTTGCGCCGCCCGGGACGCTGCGGTCCTCGGTGCGACGGGCGGGCCACCATCGCCCGGTGGATCTGACCCTGAGCCCTGCCGAGCGCGAGCTCCAGGCGCGCGCCCGCACCTATGTTCGCGAGGTCCTGCAGCCGCTCGAGCTCGAGCTCGAGAAATCAGGCGGGCGTCTGTCCCCGGACCGGGGCCGCGAGCTGCGTCAGGCCGCGATCGCGGCCGGTCTCCAGGGCGGTTCGCTGCCCAAGGCGGTCGGCGGCCAGGGCTGGACGGCCCTGGAGGGCGTCCTCGTCCACGAGCAGCTCGGGCAGGTGACCGGCGGCCTGTGGTCGTACGTCCCGGGCGCCTACAACGCGCTGGTCCACGCCGACACCGAGCAGCGGCGGCGCTACCTCGACCCCTCGCTGCGCGGCGAGCGCTCCGGCTCATACGCGATCACCGAGGACGCGGCCGGTTCGGATGCACGCACGCTGGCGGCCACAGCCGTGCACGATCCGGCCACGGGTGAGTACCTGCTCAACGGCGAGAAGTGGTTCGTGACCGGGCCCGACGACACCGACTTCATGATCTTCCACTGCAACGTGGTCGAGGGAGATCGGGGCCTGCCGACGCTGTTCCTGGTCGACTACGACACGCCGGGCCTGCGCATGACCCACGACCCGGACTACATGCACACCTTCGCCGATCGTCACCCGCAGTTCGTCCTCGAGGACGTGCGCGTTCAAGCCGGTGCCGTCCTGGGCGGGGTCGGCCGGGCCGATGAGCTGACCAACGAGTGGTTCGTCGAGGAACGAATCCACATCGGGGCTCGCTGCAGCGGGGCGATGGAGCGGCTGCTCACCCTGGCCGTCGAATGGGCGACGGGACGGATCCAGTTCGGCCAGCGGATCTTCGATTTCCAGGGCGTCAGCTTCCCGCTGGCCGACTCGGCCGCGGATGCCAGCGCCGCCCGAGCGCTGACCCGCGAATGCGCATGGCTGGTCGATCACGGCGAGGACCCCAAGGTCGTCCACGCCAAAGCCTCGCTGGCCAAGCTGTTCGCGTCCGAGGCCGCCTTCCGCTGCGCCGACCGGGTGGTCCAGGTCTTTGGTGGCCGGGGATACATGCGCGAGTTCGCGGCCGAGCGGTTCTTCCGCGAGCTTCGCGTGGACCGGATCTGGGAGGGCACGAGCGAGATCCAGCGGCTGGTCATCGCGCGCGCCCTCGAGAAGCGCGGCGTCGATCGCGTCGTCGGCCAGGGATGATCGACGCCGCCGAGTCCCCACTCGCCGAGACGGGCGGACAGCCCGGCGCGACCGACGCCCCCCGGCCGGACATCGACCTCCGACCGCTCTTCGCCCCCCGCTCGATCGCCGTGGTGGGTGCGTCGCCACGGTCCGATCTCGCGCCGACGGTTCGCAACAACCTGGCCGTGATGGGCAGTCAGACCCGGATCCACTTCGTCAACCCGAAATACGACCGGGCCTGGGACCAGCCCTGCTTCCCGGATCTGGCGGCCCTGCCCGAGGTTCCCGACGCCGTGCTCATCGCGCTCAATCCGGTGCGCGCGGCGGCCGCGACCCAGCAGGCGGCCGACGTCGGCGCGCGGGCCGTGCTCATCCCCGGCGGCGGCGTGGTCGAGGGTGGCCCGGCCGCGGCGCAGATGCAGCGCGAGGTGCGCGCCATCGCGGTGCGCCACGGCCTTGCTCTGATCGGACCGAACTGCATGGGGATGGTCGACCTGACCACGAACTCGGCGCTCTACATCGGCGACGTCAATCCGTGGCTGCCGCGTGGCGGAGTCGCCGGGATCGCCCAGAGTGGCAGCGTCACCGACGCGTTCATCCACTCCGGAACGCGGATCGGCTTCAGCCGGATCGTCGGCAGCGGCGCCGAAGTCGTCCTCGACGTGTGCGACTACCTGGGCCACTCCCTCGACGACCCCGAGACGCACACGATCATCCTGTTCGTCGAGGGCTTCAAGCGGCCCGAACGCTTCCTCGCCCTGGCCGATCGGGCGCTCGAGCTGGGCAAGCCGATCCTGGCCGTCAAGGTCGGCCGCTCCGAGCAGGCCCGGGAAGCCTCGGTGGCCCACAGCGGCTCCATCGCCGGCGAGGACCGGGTGACCGATGCGGCCCTGGCGGCCGCCGGTGTCGTCCGGTGCGCCGACCTCGACGAGCTGCTCGAGGCGGCTGAGCTGCACGCCGGTTGTCGGCGCATGGGCCGAGACGTCGGGCGCGGTCGGACCGGCGTCGTCACCGTGTCGACCGGCGAGGCCTCGCTCATCGCCGACCTTGCCCAGGAGACCGGCCTGGACCTGCCGCCGGTCCCGGACGCGGCCCGGGCGGCCATCCTGAGCGACCTGCCCACGATGGGCTACATCGGCAATCCGATTGACCCGTGGGGCGCCGCTGACGAGGCCACCTGCTACCCCGCCGTTCTGCGGGGCTTCGCCGAGTCGGGTGCCTACGACGTCCTGGCCATCGTCCACGACTTCCCGTACCGCTCGCTGGCCGGCGAGGTCGGGGTCGCCCGGTCGGTGACCGGCGCGCTAATCGAGGCGACGGCCGACCGCCCCGAGATCCTGCCCGTATACATCTCGCTGACCAGCGGCGAGCCGACGCCCGAGGTCCAGGCGCTCCTGGACGAGGCCGGTGGGATCCCGCTCCTGCGCGGCGCTCGCGAGGCCGAGCTGGCCATCGCCCGACGGGCGTGGTGGGAGGGGCGCCACGCGCGGCGCCAGGTCGACGGACCCGCCCGTCCGATCTGGCCGGCGCTGGCCGCGGATCGAACCCGGTGGGGCCGTGAGCCAGCCACGGACGACGAGCCTCCGCGGGCGAGTGACGCGGGTCGGGCGCTCTCCGAGCGCGACAGCCTGGCGCTCCTGCGGGCTGCCGGCGTATCCGTTGTCGACGTTCACCACGCCGCCGATCCGGCAGGTGCGGGCGCGATCGCCGCCCGGCTCGGAGACATCCCTCTGGCGGTCAAGCTCGATGCGGTCGCTCTCGCCCACAAGAGCGACATCGGGGGTGTTCGCCTCGGAGTCGTCGGTGGGGCGGCCGTTCGCGTGGCCGCGGGCGAGCTGCTCGACGCCGGCCGGCGGGCCGGGCTCGACGTCCGCGGCGTCCTGGTCGAGCCGATGGCCGTCGACGGCCTCGAGCTCATCGTCGGGTCGAGTCGCGATCCGCTCTTCGGACCGGCGCTGGTGGTTGGCTTCGGCGGTGTCCTGACCGAGATCCTCGATGATGCGGCAATCGGCCTCGCTCCGCTCGGTCGCCCAGCGGCGCGGCGGCTGCTCGAGTCCCTCCGGGGGGCACCGCTGCTGGCCGGTGCGCGTGGACGACCCGCGGTCGATCGCGAGGCCCTGGTGGATCTCATCGTCGCCCTCGGCCAGCTGGCCTGGAGCCGGCCCGACATCGTGGCCATCGACCTGAACCCCGTCATTGCCACGTCGGATGGGGCCCTGGCCGTCGACGCGCTGGTCGTGCTCGCCCCTGCGTCCGCCGCATTCGATGCCTGAGGCGACGGTCCTGCGCCAGGTGACCACCGCTTGGGGCGTCCGACTCGTGCTCGACCGACCCGACCGTCGGTACGAGGCCACCCACCGCGATCCGACGGGCGACCCGGAGCCGCCGGCGGAACCGGAGCCACCGTCCGCTTGAGCCACGCCCCGGTGGGTGCCGAGCCGGAAGTACACTCCGGGCCATGCCCACCCGTTCCCGGCGCACCCGGACCGCCGCCGACCTCCTGGTCGAATGCCTCGAGAGCGAGCGCTGCGAATTCGTCTTCTCGGTGCCGGGCGAGGAGACGTTGGGCATCCTCGACGCCCTCGGTCGGTCCAAGCGGATCCGTCACGTCACCACTCGCCACGAGCAGGGCGCCGCGTTCATGGCCGATGTCCACGGCCGGCTGACCGGGCACGCCGCGGTGGCGATGGCGACCCTCGGGCCGGGCGCGACCAACCTCGTCACGGGCGTGGCCGACGCCTATCTCGACCGGGCGCCGATGGTCGCGATCACCGGGCAGACCGGCTCGGACAAGCTCCACAAGGAGGCCCACCAGCTGGTGGACATCGTGCGCATGTTCGGACCGGTCACGAAGTGGAACACCCGCGTCGCCCGGATCGACGCGATCCCCGAGATCGTGCGCAAGTCGTTCCGACTGGCCGAGCTGGAGAAGCCGGGTCCGACCCACATCGAGCTGCCCGAGGACCTGGCCGCGATGGCTCCCGAATCCGGTGACGCGACCCGTCCGATGGAGCCGACTCGGACCTACTTCCCGGAGCCGACCGACGAGGCCATCGCCCACGCCGCCCGGCTGATCTCGACCTCGAGCCGGCCCTTGATCCTGGCCGGCAACGGGGTGCTTCGCCAGCGTGCGTCGGATGGTCTGCGGGCCCTGGCGCGCGGCCTCCACGTTCCGGTCGCGGTCACCTTCATGGGCAAGGGGGCGGTCGACGACCGCTCGCATCTGTCCTTGATGGCGGTCGGCCTCCAGGCCCGGGACCACGTTCTGACCGGCTTCGACCGGGCCGACCTGGTCATCTCGATCGGCTACGACCTGGTCGAATACGCCCCCAGTCGCTGGAACCCGGAGGGGACCAAGCCGATCGTCCATATCGATACCCAACCGGCCGAGGTCGACGCGGACTACCGGCCGGCCATCGAGCTCATCGGGGCGATCGACGGGACGCTCGAGCGACTGCTCCAGGCGCTTCTGCCGCTGGGCATCGGCGGTCGCGACGCAACCGAGCGCCATGCATCCAAGGAAACTCTGGTCAACGCGGACCTGCGGGTCGCCTTGCTCCGCGAGCTGCAGGCCTACGAAGCGGACGATGGCCATCCGATCAAGCCCCAGAAGGCGATCGCCGACCTGCGCCGGGCGCTGGGCCCCGATGACATCGTCGTGTCCGACGTCGGCGCCCACAAGGTCTGGGTCGCCCGTCTGTACCAGGCCTACCAGCCCAACACGGTGATCATCTCCAACGGCTTCGCCGCCATGGGCATCGCGCTGCCCGGGGCGATCGCGGCCAAGCTGGTTCATCCCGATCGGCGGGTGGTGGCCCTGTGCGGCGACGGCGGCTTCCTGATGAACAGCCAGGAGCTCGAGACGGCCAGCCGGATCGGAGCCAACGTGACGGTCGTGGTCTGGCGCGACAACGGCTACGGGCTGATCGACTGGAAGCAGCGCAACGAGTACGGACGTCCATTCGGGGTCGAGTTCGGCAATCCGGACCTGGTGGCGTACGCCCACAGCTTCGGCATCGCCGGCTTCCGGGTGGATACCGCCGCCGACCTCTATCCCACCCTGATGCGTGCCCTGGACGTCGACGGCCCGTCGCTCGTCGAGGTGCCCATCGACTACCGCGAGAACCTGCGCCTGACCGAGCGCCTGGGCGCCCTGGCGGTTGGCGACTAGCGCGACCTCCGGGTCATCGGTACGCCCGGAGCCGCGGGCAACGGCCTTGCTGGTGCCCGGCGGCACCAACAAGCTGCACGGGTCCGGCCCATCGATTGTGCTCGTTGGGTACCATGGTCGGATCAAGCCACGTCCAGGCGCCTGGCGCCGACCCACACCGCAGGGGGTTCCCTCGATGTCGTTTGCCTCTCCATCGATCCGTCGCCCGCGGATCGCTCTGCCGGCCGGGGTTGCCGCAATGATCGCGGTCCTCGCCGTCGGCCTCATCGGCGTGATCCCGGCAACGGCCGTTCCGGCCGTCCCCGGCCCCGGCTACCAGGACTTCCAGTACAACCCGGGCCCCGATAGCTCGCCCGGCGGAGACGCCGTCACCGGTGCGCGCAACCAGAGCAAGGTCTGGTTCAACGACGGCATCTGGTGGGCGGTCATGTTCGACAAGACGAACGCCGCGAACCCGGCCTACCGCATCCAGAGCCTCAACATGGCGACTCAGACGTGGACGACCGGGGGCACCGCCACCCAGGCCGACAAGCGCAACAAGTCCCACGCGGACGTCCTGTCCGATGGCAACACCTTGTGGATGGCCTCGTCGCACAAGTCGGGCACCAACGTTCCCCCGAACGGCGACCTGCAGGTGTTCAAGTTCACCTACAACGCCACGACCAAGAAGTACACCATCGTCGCGGGCTTCCCCAAGACGATCGCCGGTTCCGTCGGCTCGAAGGGGACCGAGTCCGCCACGATCGCCAAGGCGCCCAACGGACAGCTCTGGGTCGCCTACACCCAGGATGACGCGACGCCGGCCACGACCGCCAAGGTCAAGGTCGTCAACTCGACGACGGCCGCCGGCACCGTCTGGAATGCGCCGGTCGAGATCCCCGGCGGGACGAGTCCGATCACGACCAACGACGTCGCCGCGATCACCAACGTCAATGGCGGTGTCGGTGTCTTCTGGAGCAACCAGAGCTCCACCGACCACGCGTTCTACTTCTCGGTCCATCCGGACGGCGGTTCCTGGAGCGCGCGCGAGACCGCCTACAACCCCGCGCTCGGGGCCGACGGCCACCTGAGCGTCAGGACCAACACCAACGGCGACGTCCTCGCCGCGGTCAAGACGAGCCAGACCGGCGCCAGTCCCCTGATCGGCGTTCTGCGCCGGACAGCCGGGGGCACGTGGGAGTCGATCCACACCGTCGCCACGTCCGCCGGCGCCGTGGACCCGACCCGGCCGATCCTGGTCATCGACGCCGCGAACAACGAAGCCGACGTGTTCATGACCAACCAGGTCGATGGCGGGACCATCACCCGCCGGACCGCTTCGCTGACGACCCTCGACTTCGGGGCCCCGAGCTCCGGGACGACGTTCATCGCGAGCTCGGCCGATCCGCTCATCAGCGACGCCACCTCGAGCAAGCAGGTCGCGACCGCAGAGTCGGGGATCATCGTCCTCGCCTCCGATCGGACCGACACCGTCCGGCGCTACCTGCATGGCTGCGCTGGCGCCGTCTGCCCGGCCGTGCCCGTGGCCGATTTCACCGGCACGCCCCTGACCGGTGACGCGCCGCTCGCGGTCCAGTTCACGGACACCACGACCGGCGGGCCGGCCACCTGGGCGTGGAACTTCGGCGATGGTGGGACGTCGACCCTCCAGAATCCCAACCACACCTTCAATGCCGGAACCTGGACCGTGTCGCTGACCGTGACCAACGCGCTCGGCACGGACACGATGACCAAGACCGGCTACGTCACCGCGGCGGTTCCGCCCGGAGCCACGTACTTCCCGATCGCTCCGATCCGGGTCCTCGACAGCCGAGCTGGGCTGGGCACCACCCTCTTCCACGCCAACGTGGCCAAGAACTTCCAGGTCACCAACGGCACCTCGATTCCGTCCAACGCGACCGCGGTCACGGGCAACCTGACCGTGACCAGCCAGTCGGCCAAGGGCTACGTGATCCTCGCCCCGACCGCCGGCTCCACGACCTCGACGCTCAACTTCCCGGTCGCCGACAACCGAGCGAACGGCGTCACCGTCGCGCTCGGGCCACTCGGTAAGCTCAACGCCGTCTACAAGGCGGCGGCGGGCCAGACGACCCACCTGCTCTTCGACGTGACCGGCTACTTCCTGTCCGGGACGTCGGGAGCCACCTACTTCCCGATCGCTCCGATCCGGGTCCTCGACAGCCGGGCTGCGCTCGGCACGAGCCTGTTCCACGCGAACGTGGCCAAGAACTTCCAGGTCACCAACGGCTCGTCCATCCCCAACAATGCCACCGCGGTCACGGGCAACCTGACCGTCACCAGCCAGTCGGCCAAGGGCTACGTCATCCTTGCGCCGACCGCCGGCTCGAGCACCTCGACGCTCAACTTCCCCGTCGGCGACAACCGCGCCAACGGGGTGACGGTTGCCCTGAGCGGGACCGGCCAGCTCAATGCCGTCTACAAGGCGGCGGCGGGCCAGACGACCCACCTGCTCTTCGATGTGACCGGCTACTTCGTCGCCGGGACCTCAGGCGCGTCGTACTTCCCGATCGCCCCGATCCGGGTTCTCGACAGCCGGGCCGCATTGGGCACGACGATCTTCCACGCCAACGTGGCCAAGAACTTCCAGGTCACCAACGGCGGCTCGATCCCGAGCACCGCCGCAGCGGTCACCGGCAACCTGACCGTCACGGCTCAGACTGCCAAGGGCTACATCATCCTCGCGCCGACCGCCGGCTCGAGCACCTCGACGCTCAACTTCCCGGTTGGCGACAACCGCGCCAACGGGGTGACCGTGGCCGTCAGTGTTACCGGCCAGCTCAATGCCGTCTACAAGGCGGTGGCGGGTAAGACCACCCACCTGCTCTTCGACGTGACCGGCTACTTCGAGTAGCCGACCGCCGATCCCAAGCGCCACGACGGCGCGGCTCGTCCCTTCGGGGCGCGGGCCGCGCCGTTCGATTCCCGGTCAGGTCCGGTTGCGGGCGGCGGCCTCGCGGATGGCGTCCCCGCCGTCGGGGTCCGGCTCGCGCAGGGCCATCAGCGCGGCCGCCCCGGCGAGGGCCATGACCAGCCAGAAATAACGGATGTACGAGAGGTGCAGGAAGATCCCGGTCGTCATGTAGGTGGCCACCGCCAGGCCAAAGCCGGTGACCATGTTGGTCAGGTCGGTCCGCCGACCGACCCAGCGGCGGCGCGCCAGGGCCAGCTGCCAGAGCGTGATCAGGAGGATCGCCATGAAGCAGATCAGGCCCAGGGTGCCGGTCTCGGCCGCGGTCGAGAGGTACAGATTGTGGGCCTGGCGGTCCTCCGCCTTGACGCTGATCGCGATGTCGTCGGCGTACTCCCGGTAGTACGAGCTGAACTGACCGGGCCCGACCCCGACGATGGGGTGATCGCTGAACACGTTGAGAGCGGCCAGGTTCTCGGTCGCCCGGCTGAGCACGGAGTTGTCGGCCGCGATGGCCGACCCGCTGTCGGTCACGGCCCCTACCACGGCGTACAGCGTGGTCAGCCGATCCGCGTACTGGGGCACGGCGATGAGCAGCCCGGCGATGACCAGGGCGACGGCCGCCAGCTGGTACAGCTTGATGTAGCGCAGCAGGGTCATCAGCAGGATGACCAGGGCGAACCCGACCGCGGCCCCTCGCGAGAAGGTCAGGATGACCGCACCCGAGACAACCAGGGCCACACCGTAGGCGGCCAGACGGAGCAACCGGCGGCGCTCGCTCCACGCCTGGAACAGGGCCAATGGGACCAGCATCAGCATGATCTGGGCGTAGCGGTTCTTCTCCCCGATCGGTCCGGCCAGCCGGGCGATGTCGCCGCCGACGTTGACCCCCAGGTCGTTGGTGGCGTCGGACTGGGCGAACCCGAAATAGTCATTGGCGTACGTGCCGGTGGCGGCCTGGTAGACCGACAGCCCGCCCAGGAGTGCGCCGACGATGAGCAGGGTCCAAACGGCGTGACGCATCGCTGCCGGCGTCCGGACCACGTTGATCACGAGGAGGTACAGGCCCAGGCCCTCGAGCACGAAGTTCAACAGCTCACCCGCGGCGGCGGGCACGTCGCGGGCGAACAGGGTGCCCAGGATCTGGACCAGGAAATAGACCACGATCCAGGGGAAGGCGGGGGTGATCACCACCTTCTGGCGCTTGATCAGCAGCTCGTAGCCGAGCGGCACGACCAGGATCATGGGGACGATCGCACCGATGAGCAGTGGCGCCCCGAAGCGGGTGACCGCCACCACCGCGGCATTGCTGTAGAGCAGGAAGACCACGACCAGGGTGGCCACCTCCGGCCGGATCGCGGCCGCCAGCGACAGCAGCAGGCCGACCAGCCCGGCGACGGCGATGATGGGCCGGTCCGCGGTGGTCGCGCCGATGGCGACGCAGCCGGCGATGGCCAGGGCGGCCACGATGACCGGCGGCCAGCGGAAGCGCGGGGTCACCACCGGCGCAGACCTGGCCGCCGGCGGGTTCGGCAGCGAGACGGAGCCGCCGCTCATCGGCCACCCGCCACGTCGATCTCGGGGGCCTCCGCGGGGCGCCTCGGGCCGGCTTCGGAGGCGACCGTCCGGCGTGGCTCCCAGCGATCGATCCGGCGCCCGGTCAGAAGGTTCCAGACCGCCTCGAGCGAGGCCACATTGACCAGCAGGAAGAACGCGGGCAAGGCGGCCAGGCGGCGGCGACCGAGGCGCGAGCCGGGCGCTCCCAGCCCGATCGCGCCCAGCGCCGTGACGCTCGCCGCCCCGATGGTCGCCAGCCGGTAGAACACCCCCTCGCCCCACAGGAGCGGAGCGCCCAGGGCGACCACCAGGAGCGGTACGGCCATCAGCCGTCGCAGGATCTTGTGCGAGGCGAGCTGGATTGCGTAGAAGCCCGTCCGACGTGGGTCGAGCAGTCCGCGCCGGGCCGCGACCCCGCGCAGGCCACGGGTCATGATCCGCACCTTGCGCCGGTACTCGAGCCGGTTCGACGGGGCGACCGGCTCCCAGGCCGCGGCATCGGGCACGAACACCAGCCGGCGACCCTGGGCGATCACCGCCGTCGAGGTGATGAAATCGTCGGTGACTCCCGGTCGGACCGGCTCGAAGAGCTCCCGGCGAATGGCGTAGATCGCTCCGGTCGCTGCCACCGTGCTGCCGGCCAGACTCTCGGCCAGCTTGATCCGGCGATCGAAGTCCCAGTAGCTCCGCTCACCGCCGGCCTCGCTGCCGCGCCCGGTCGCGGGCAGATAGCGCTGATCGCCCGCGGCCCCCCCGACTTCGGGATCGGCGAAGGGCGCGACCAGCGCCCGGAGCGCGCCCGACTCGAACATCGTGTTGGCATCGGTGAACACCAGGATCTCGCCGCGCGCCTCGGCCACGGCCGCGTTGAGCGCCTCGGCTTTGCCGACCCGCTCCAATGGCAGGACCCGCACGCCGTGGCTGGCGTACCGGCCCACGATCTCGACCGTCGCGTCGTCCGATCCGTCCGACGCCACGATCGTCTCGATCCGGTCGGCGGGATAGTCGAGGCCGACCAGATTGTCCAGGCGCGCCCCGATCGCGGCCGCCTCGTTGTACGCGGCCATGACCACGCTGACCGATGGCTCGGCCGCGGCCGCGCGCGGCGGTCGGGGCCGGAGCGCGGCCCGGGCGAGGACGACCAGCGGGAAGCCGACATAGGTGTAGGCGATCGTGGCCAGGGACGCCCAGAACAGGACCTGGATCATCGCTCGATCCCGGCCGGTCGCGGCGTGGCGGCGATCGCCGATCGGTGGCTCTCGGTCGCCACGGCCCGAGCGAAGCGCTCGATCAGCCGGCTCGCGTTGCGATCCACGTCGAACTCGGCCACGACTCGCTCCCGCGCCGCCACGCCCAGTCGCGTCCGCAGCGCCGGGTCGTGATGCAAGAGGCGCAAGGCGGCCGCGATCGCCGCCGCGTCGCCGGGAGGGACGGTCAGCCCGGACGAGCCGTCGATGACGAGCTCCGGGATCCCCGACAGCGCACTGGCGACGACCGGCAGGCCGGCGCTCATCGCTTCCATCAGGACGACCGGGATGCCCTCCCGCTTGCCGCTCCTGGTTGGCACGCTGGCGGCGACCAGGACGTCGCTCGACCCGATCAGGCTGGCGATCTCCGCACGGGTGCGCCGGCCCAGGAACTCGACCCGGCCGTTCAGCCCGGCATCCGCCACCTGACGTTCGAGCGCGGCTCGGTCGGGGCCGTCGCCGACGAAGCGGCAGATGAAGGGGACGCCGGCCTCGGACAGCAGTCGGCAGGCCTCGACCAGGTGAGTCTGGCCCTTGACCTCGTGAAGGGTGCCGATGGCCAGGATCGCCAATTGCGGATCCGGGTCGGTCTCTGCCGGCGCGGGTTGGAAGACGGTGGTGTCCACGCCGCAGTGGATCACCGCCAGGCGCTCGATCGGTCCGCCGCACTCGCGCTCGAAAACGGCCCGGTTGTCCTCGGAGATCGTCACCGTGAAGGCCGCTTCGCCGACCTTCTGGCAGAGCATCGTCCGGTCGACGTGGAGATCCGAGCCGTGGGCGGTGAACGAGTACGGGATCCCGACCAGGCGATGGATCAGGAAGCCGGCCAGCGCCGGATGGGTCGCGAAATGACAGTGGACGTGGCGGACCCCGTCGCGCTCCATCAGCCGCGCGGCATGGACGACCTTGGGGAAGATCCCGATCCCGCCGAGCAGGAAGTTCGGGCTTCGCCAGGTCCCGGCCAGCATCGCCCCCAGGGCTCCCAGGTAGCGCCGCGGGGCGTGGCGCAGGAAATGCCCGTGGCTGGCCAGGATGGCCCGTGACAGGAAGGGCAGGAAGGTGGCCCGGGCGACATACGGAGCGGCTTCGGGATGCATCGCCGACTCGCGCTCGCGCAGCAACGGGAAGAGCCAGATCTCGGGACCCTGGCGCTCGACGGCCGCCATCTCGAACAGGATGAACGTCTCGGTCAGCTTTGGAAACCGCGACATGACGTAGGCGACCCGCAGCGGCGCGGCCTCGGGCGCCCCGCCCTCGCGTCGCTCGCGCTCGGGCGCAACCGCGACCGCCGTCACGCCGAGCCCGACCCGGCGTCCGGGGAGTTCGATCCCGGATCGGCGTCGTCGTAGCCATCCAGGTGGCTGGCATGCCAGCGCCAGGCCGTATCCACGATGGCGTCCAGCCCGTGGCGCGTCTGCCATCCGATCTCGGCCTGGGCCCGGCTGGCATCCGCCCAGATGGCGGCTGGATCCCCGGCTCGTCGCGCGGCATCGACGGTCGGTACCTCGTGGCCCGCCGCCCGAGCGACGGCGTCGATGACCTCGCGGACCGATGAGCCCCGTCCGGTGCCGAGGTTGAGGGTCGTGCTGGGCAGGCCGTTGGCCAGCGCCTCGACGGCCAGGACGTGGGCCTCGGCCAGGTCGGTCACGTGGATGTAGTCGCGGATGGCCGTTCCGTCCGGAGTCGGGTAGTCGGTACCGAGGACGCGGACCGCCGGACCCCGCCCGAGGGCGGCCTTGATGACCACCGGGATGAGGTTGGGCGCGTCGGTCCAGTCCTCGCCGTGGCGCCCGTCGAAGGCGGCCCCCGCCGCGTTGAAGTAGCGCAGGCTGACCGAGCGGATGCCGGCGCCGTCCCACCAGCGCAGGGCGCGCTCCACGAGCAGCTTCGTCTCGCCGTAGGGGTTCTCCGGCCGGAGCTCGCTGGTCTCCCGGACGGGCAGGTCCGACGGCGTCCCGTAGACGGCACACGACGACGAGTAGACGAGGTCCGTCACGCCTGCGCGGCCCATCGCCCCCAGGAGCGCGAACGAGCCACCGACGTTGGTCCCGAAGTAGCCGGCCGGGTCGCCGAAGGAAGCCTCTACCGACTTGAGTGCCGCAAAGTGGATCACCGAGCGAACCTCGTGACCTCGGATCGTGCGTTCCACGAGGTCGCCGTCGAGGACCGAGCCGACGATCAGCGGCGCGCCGTCGACTGCCGCGCGGTGGCCGCGCTCGAGCGTGTCCAGAACAACTGGCTCGTGCCCGCGGGCCGCCAGGAGCCGGACGGTCTCAGACCCGATGTAGCCGGCGCCGCCGGTGACGAGGACGCGCACGGGGCTCGTCTCAGAGAGCGTCGGTCGGCCGGTTCCGCGGCGTCCCCGACTTGCCGGTTGAGCGCGGTCGCCCGCCGGTCGATCGTACGGGCCGTTCAACCGCCGGCTCGGATTCGGCTGGCGGCGGCGCCATCGGCGCGCTCGCCCGCACGACCGTGGGCCGGATCGCCGAGGGCATGATCTGCGGTGGCGGGGACCCGGCCGGGCGGTAGGGGCTCGTCGAGGCGCCCTGCATCGGCGACGGTGACGGCATTGGCGACGCCATCGGCGTTCCGCGCGGAGGCGGCGGAACCGGCCGGGTGGACCGGCCCCGTCCGAACAGACCCGACAGCGGCGCCGAACGCTCGGCAATGATCGCTCCGATGAGGTTGCCCCCGACATGGACCAGCGTCTCGGCGGCCGCTTCGACGTCCTCGCGCCGGGCGTGGTCGCGGCGCGCCACCAGGACCGTGCCGTCGACCGCACGCGCCCAGGACAGGGCCGCCGGCCCGGCCTGGACCGGAGGTGCCGCGACGATCACGACGTCGGCCGACGCGAGCAGCTCGTTGATCAGGGCCCGGGCCCGCTCGGGGTCGACGATCTCGCTTCCTTCGTAACCGGCCGGCATGAGCGCCAGTCGATCGGCGATGACCCGCACGGCGGACCGCGCCTGCGCCTCGCGTGAGAGGACCTCACGAACGCCGGGCACCGGCTCGATCCCGTACAGGCCAGCCAGCGTGCTCCGCGTGCCGCTGTCGATCACCACGACCCGCCGGCCCAGACGCGCCAGGGCGCGGCCCAGATTGATGGCCACCACCGCGGCACCCGTGTCCGACTTGACGTCCACCACCGCCAGGCTGCGCAGGACGTCGTCGGCCTCGCCGTACACGATCCGGCCGGCCAGGAGACGGTAGGCCGTCGCGGCCGAGGACATGTCGTCGACGAGATCGTTCGGGTGCGGGAGCGACTTGCTGGGGGCTGGCACCGAGCCGAGGACGGGCGCCCCGGTCAGGCGGGCCAGCTCCTCGCGGTTGCGGATCGTCCGGCCGAAGTACTCGATGAGCAGGACCAGGATGATCGCGGCGATGATCCCGGCCAACGTGGCGAGCAGGACGATGAGCGAGATCTGCGGGGCAACCGGATCGGGCACGACCTCGGCGAACCGGACCACCACCAGGGTGCCCTCGGGGCGACTGACACCGGCATTGGTGAACTCGACCAGCTGCGACGCCATCTCGTTGGCCAGGTCGGCCGCCTGCTGAGCGCCGCCGTCCTGGACCCGGATGCTCAGGATGCGGCTCTCGGTATTGGCGGTGACCCTGGTGTTGGTGGCGAGGTCGTTCGATGACATCGACAGCCCGCGCGCCTTGATCGTCGGGTCGAGGATCGTCGGCGTGGTGATCACCTGGGCGTAGGTCTGGATCAGCTTGGCCGACGCGCCCACGGTCGTGGCATCGGTGTTGATCGGCCCGACCAGGAGCTGCACGGAAGACTCGTACGTCGGCGGGATCCGGCTGGCGACGTAATACCCGGCCAGCCCGGCCACCCAGGCGGCCACGAGCAGCGTCCACCACCAGCGTCGCGCGACCGCGAAATATCCCGAGAGCTCCACCTAGGTTCCTCCATCGTGCGGGCGCCAAGGATCGTCCGGGGACGGTTCTCGGAGCACGCAGCCTACCATCAACGAGTCATCGGGCCGGTCAGCGGGCCAGCCATCCGAGGGCCTGGGCGCGGATGAGCGCCGGACTCGAACGGCCGCCAACGTTGATCCTCCGAAGCCGCTGCCAGTCCGCCCGGCGCAGGTCGTTGACCCCGCGAATCGTGGTGAATGCCGCCCCGATCCCGAGGCTCGCCACCCGTTCGACGACGCGGTCGGAGTGACTGCCGCTGGGATAGGCGAAGGCCGCCGGTGCCGAGCCGATCTCGCGAACGAGGTCCGCCCGCGAACCGTCGATCTCGCCGTCGAGCTCGGACGGATCGATCCGCTCGAGCAGGGGATGGACGCGCGAGTGCGGGGCCAGCGTGACGCCCTCGGCCGAGAGTCGTCGCAGGTCGTCCCAGCCCAGCACCGACGATCGACCGGGCTCGGGCGCGTCGCCGCCGAGCCGGTCGACGAGGTCGTCGACCTCCGCCATGGCGACGGGATGAGCGAGGGTCTTGATCCGGCCGCGCAGAACCCGAAACGCCGCAACTCGCTGGGCCCGGGTCGCCACAAGCAGCGATCCGGCGCCCGTGGCCAGCGGCTCAGTGCGCGGCGTCCGGATCAGTGCCGCATAGAGACGGTCCCACCAGAAGGCGATGGACCGGCCGGGAAACGCGGTCGGCACGAACAGCACGGCCGGAATCCCGCGCTCACGCAGGATCGGCCAGGCCGAGGTCGCGAAGTCGCGATAGGCGTCATCGAAGGTCAGGAGGAGGGCCCGAGCCGGGATGGGAGGGCCGCCCGCCGCCCTGGCCAGGATCGGCTCGAGCCCGATGAACGAGAAGCGCTGGCCCAGATCCTCGATCTGACGAGCGAACCCTTCGGGGCTGGCGCTGATCAGGCCCGGATAGTGATCGTCGTCGGGCTCAGCCACCCGGTGGTAGGTCAGCACGGGCAGGACGTCCGGACGGTCGCGGTCGACCGCCTCGAGCGCGCGGATCACGCCACCGAACAGCGGACCGGCGGCCACGGCTGCTGCGGCAGCGCGGGGTCCGTTCACGTCAGGCGTCTCCCGGGGCGGTTCCGGGCGTGTGCCGAGGGGCTGGTCTGCTCCCTCGACGGCGGCCGCCGATGGCCGCCACGGTCCGCCAGCCGTCGAGCAGGAAGGGGAGCGGGTCGCGCCACGAGCCGACGGCCTCGATCTTGGGCCCGCGGATGGATCGTGCCCACTCACGCAGCGACAGCCGACCGCGTCGCGCGGCGACCACGGCGGCCTGCAGGTCATGGCGCCAGTAGATCCATTTCACGCCGCGGTAGGTCTGTGTTCGGGCGGTCGGAAGGGGCTGGCCGAGGGCATCGCGGTAGGCGGTCAGGACCAGCTCGACCCCTCCGCGCTCGGCGATCGCGGAGCGGCCCGTCGGTCGCCCGATGTTCGGTTCGATGATGAAGTGGCGTCCCGTCGTCAGGTCGCGCTTCATCTCCAGGTAGCCCAGGCCCTGGTAGGCCACGCTTCCGAACAGCCGGAGCGATTCCTCCAGGACGGCGTCGTTGCGGACCTCCTCGCCCAGGCAGCTCGTGCCGGTCTCGACTGGCCACTGACGGATCTTCCGGGCGACGAAGGTGACCTGTGGCCGCGAGTCGCGGTCGAAATACACGTTCGACGAGTACAGGTCGCTCTCGCTGCCATCGACCCAGGCCTGGGCGATGAGGACGTCGGCCCAGGCCGAACAGCGGTCGTAGGCGGCCAGCAGCTGGGCCGGGTTCTCGACCCGGAAGACCTTGGCCCGGGTGGCCGCCTGCCAGCGGGCCGTCTTGAGCCCGGGTTTGAGCACCGCCGGATAGCCGAGCTCGGCGGCGGCCGCCTCGGCGTCGGCCCGGCTGCGCAGGATCCGCGTCGGCGGGATCGCCAGGTCGTGGGCCTGGGCGTGCTCGGTGAAGCGCACCTTGTCCATGAGCAGCTCGACCGTGTCATGAGCCGGCAGGACGAAGCGGTACCACGGAGCGAGGCGCTCGCGGCCCGTCGAGATGGCCAGGACCGAGGCATCGGAGCAGGGCACCAGCACGGCCGGCGCAGTGCCGTCCGCACTCAGCCGCGGACCGAGCCGCTCCAGCTCCGCGACCAACCCGTCGCCTGACGTCGGAGCCTCGATGACCTCCCGGACGGCCCGGGTACGGGCGCAGAAATGGCCTCGATCGCTGGCCAGGCCCACGACCGGGATCCCGCGCGCGGCGAGAATCCGGGCGGTCTGCAGCCCGGTGATGCAGTCCAGGGCGAGCACGACCGCGGGATTGACGATGGACGCTCCGGACCGCCGAGCCATGCCCCTCAGCCGACCTCGTCCTCGAGGGCGATGGCCTCCTTGGTTCCGACCAGCTCGAAGACATGATCGACGGTCGCGATGTGCGGGTCGACGTCGGCGGCCCGTCCGGCTCGGGAGAGTCCTTCGAGGGTTTCCTCCATCGCCTTGACCGCTGCCCGCATCGGGTGGTTGGCCAGGATGACCAGGTTGAAGCCCTTGCCGTGGAGCTCCTCCGAGGTGTAGCTCGGGAAGAGCGTCGGGACGGCCACCAGGGGCACCGAGCCAAGGCCCTTCCAGGACGCCAGGAAGCCCTCGATCTCAGCCAGGCTCTTGTCCCGGGAGTGGATCAGGATCGCGTCGGCACCGGCCTCGACGTAGGCGTCGGCCCGGGCGCAGGCATCTTCGACCCCATGGCCGGCGATCAGGCTCTCGACTCGGGCAATGAGCACGAAACCGTCCCCGTCCTGGAACCGCTTGGCCGTCTTGATCCGGCGGGCCTGCTCCTCGCGCCCGATCAGCTCGCGCTTCGACTCGCCCGTGTACAGGCTGTTCCGCTTGGGGAACAGGTTGTCCTCGAGCGAGATGGCCGAGATCCCCGCACGCTCGTAGTCGACCAGCGTCCGGACGACGTTGCCCAGCCCCCCGAAGCCGTTGTCGACGTCGGCGATCACGGGCAGGTCAGTCGCGGCGTCGATCGCGACCGCAGCGGCGAGCGCCTCGGTCATGGTGGTCAGGTTGAGATCGGGCATCGCGTGGGCCATGGTGGCCACCCCGAAGCCGCTGACCCACACGGCATCGAAGCCGTAGCGCCCGATCAACTTGGCGCTCAGCGCGTCGTGGGCGCCGACGGCGACGACCGCCCGCGGCTCCTTCAGTGCCGCGCGCAGTGCTGCGCGCTTGCGATCCGCTCGATTCATGCTCGTTCGGCGGCGGCGTGACCCATGACCGATTCCTCCCGGATCGCGGCGGCGCCGTCGACGATGGCGACGACCTCCTGCCCGATCTCGCGCTGTGCGTCGACTGTCGTCGCACCGATATGTGGGGTGAGGACGACGTTGGGCAGGCTCGCCAATGGCGATACCTTGCCCTCGCCCTCGTTGACATGGACATCGAGACCGGCTCCGCGGATGCGGCCACCGGGCTGGAGCTCGTTGAACAGGGCGGCTTCGTCGACGACCCCGCCCCGGGCGACGTTGACCAGGAAGGCCCCCGGCTTGACCCGGCTCAGCTCGGCGGCGCCGATCATGCCCCGCGTGTCCGCGTCGAGCGGCACGTGGATGGTCAGGAAGTCGGCCGCGGCCAGGACGCTGTCAAGGTCGGTCAGCTCGATGCCCCGCGCGCCGAACTCGGCCGCGCGGGCTGGGCTGGGCGCGTCGACGCAGCCGATGGGGCGCATGCCCCAGGCGCTGCCAAGTGACGCGACCCGCGATCCGATCGAGCCCAGGCCGACGATGCCCAGGGTCTTGCCGGTGAGGTTGTAGCCGACGAGCTCGCTCTTGGCCCAGTGGCCCTCGCGCAGCAGGCGGTCCCCCAGGGCGATCCCGCGGGCCAGGCTGAGCATCAGCCCGAAGGTCAGCTCGGCGACGGCCTGGGCCCCGGGCCCCGGGACGCGCCGGAGGTCGATCCCGCGCCGCCGGACCTGGTCGAGATCGAGGTTGTCGAGCCCCGATCCAGCCCGGACGAGCAGCCGCAGACCGGTCGCGGCGGCGAGGACCTCGGAGCTGATCGAGACGCCACTGCGGAACACGATCGCCTCGCGGTCGACGGCCAGGCGCCGGAGCTCGTCCTCCGGTGCACCGAAGGCGGCGACGACGTCATGGCGTGTGCGCAACTCGTCCAGGGCGTCCGCGTCGATCGGACTGGCGACGAGGATTCTCACTGACCACCTCCGTTGAGCGCCGCGGCCGTCCGGACCGAGGGCGTCCCTCGGACGAACTCGACGATCTGGCGGCGAACCTCGCCGACCACCTCGTCCGTCGGCCGGCGGGCGTCGACCACCACGAACCGGTCGAACAGCGCGGCCTGGGCCAGGTATTCCTGGCGGCGCGCCTCGATCGACTCGATCGTGCCTTCGCCCTTCCGGGCGTGCAGGACCTCGGCCGGCGCGTCGAGCACGACCACCAGGTCGGGGCGCGGGTAGAGCCGGCGCAGGTTGAAGCCGTGAGCGCGACTGGACGGCGAGCGGCCCGGCCGCATGTCGGCGACGTCATGGGCGTAGTAGTCGCAGAAGAAGTGGCGATCGAAGACGACCACCCGGCCGCGTCGTTGATGGAATGTCGCGATCGCCTGGCGGAACCATTCCTCGGCGATCCAGTTGGCCATCCGCAAGCTCGTCCGGAGCTCGGCCAGCGCACCGCGCCGTCGTCGGCCCGGCTCGCCTGGCCCCGCTCCCGTCCGGCCGGTCATGTCGCCCCGACCGCCGCGAGCGCGCTTGACCGCCAGCGCCAACCGGGTGGTCGGGAGCATCGTCGAGCTGGCCTCGAGGTTGACTCCCATGTACACATAGCGAGCGGGGAACGGCAGGCCATCGACGACCCGGTGGGCGACTGTGGACTTGCCGGCGCCGTCGGGCCCGACCAGGGCGACCGTCACCATGGGCGCTCGGCGCCCACGCGAACACTCTCGGCGTATGCATCCCAACGGTTCGGCAATGGATCCCCTGGCTCGCGCGTCGGATTGCTGATCGACTCGTCGACGCGGAGCGCCCAGTGTACGGAATCGGGCGCGAAATGGGACCTTCGGGCGGCCCCGGATGGGCCCTTCGGCCAAGATCCGGTGCGCTGGGTCACCGAGCCGCCCGGCTCACCGGAGGTGCTCCTCGAGGACATCCGCGAGGGCCGGGATGTCCGGCGGATAGGGGTGTCGGAGGAGGACCGCCGGGCGGCTGCCAAGGGCCGCCTGGAGCCGTTCGGTGAGCGTGGCCTCGAGGCCTTCGAGGAACGGATTCGGTC
>JAXDKT010000194.1:0-6542 GCA_034666965.1 Chloroflexota bacterium
GGGGGCGGGGGGGGGGGTGGCCCCCCCCCCCGACGCTGCCTGCAACGAGGAGTCGGTCACGGCGCCTGCAGGAGATAGTCAGTGACCTTGATCTCACCGGACACGATCTTGGTCGCGAGGGCTCGAACCTGGTCCTGGACCTCGGTCGGAAGCTTCGACGGCGGGTCGAGCTTGTCGAGCGTCAGGAAGGCCGGTCCGACGCCGCGCTCGGCCAGCCCATAGGCGACGAAGCCGCCCTTGAACGTTCCCTTGGCCAGGGCGCAGACCGAATCCTTCACGCCAAGGTCGGTCCGCTTGACCATCGACTCGATGATGTGGTCGGGGTCGAGCGGACGCTGGTCGGTGTCAACGCCCGAGGTGAAGAAGCCGCGCTCCTTGGCGGCCTCGAAGATTCCGGTGTTGCCGGCAGCGGACACCGCCGCGATGTAGTGAGCACCCTTGTCGAACTGGGCCAGAGCCAGCTCCTTGCTCGTAGCGGGATCGGCGAACCCGGTCCCCCAGCTCTGGAGCACCTTGGCCGTCGGATTGGTCGCCTTGACGCCCTCCTCGAAGCCGACGTACCAGCGCCGGATGAAGGGTAGGTCGATCGCTCCGACGAAGCCGATCGAGCTCGAGGCCTCGTAGCCGGGGTACTTTCCGCTGGCCAGCAGGCCGAAGATCGCCCCCAGCAGGTACGTGCCTTCGTGCTCCTTGAAGACGAGCCCGCGGACGTTCGCCTGGCCGTCGATGCCGGTGTCGACCATGGCCCACTTCTGGTCGGGGTGTTCCTTGGCGAGGCGAGTCACCGCGTCCACGGAGTCGAACGAGTTGGCGACGATCAGGTCGGTGCCGTCGCTGACCGCAGCCGCCAGGTTGTCTTCCATCGTCGCCACGTCGGCGGACTCGACGACCTTGGTCTCCACGCCGCACTCGGTGCCGCCCTGCTTGAGGCCGTCGGCGATGAGCTGCAGGAAGGGGTTCACGCCGATCGGGCCGGTGCTGACGTAGACGGCCTTGAGACCCGTCGCCGAGGCGGTCGGAGAGGGTGCCTCCGAAGCCGGCGCGGACGGGGCCACGGATCCCGCGGGGCTGGGCGGGGCCGATCCCCCGGATCCCGGCGAGCAGGCCGCCACGACGAGCGCCAGCACGCCGATCAGCGCCCCGGTGCGCGATACCTTGATGTCCATCTCAGACCCTCCTCTCGTCGGTCGCGCGCGCCTGGGCCGCGAGCCGATTGATGGCGTCGAGGCCGACCTCGATCATCCGTTCCTTGCCTTCCCGCACGACATCTCGATGCGGGTCATAGACACCTGGATCCTGGGGATCGCCATTTTTGGCGAGATTGCCGTCCGCGGTGAAAATCCCGCCGGCCCGGATACCGCGCAACGCGGCGACGATCAGCAACGTGGCCAACTCCATCTCGTAGCCGGCCAGGCGCGCCTGCGCCCAGATCGCCCGGTCGTCGGGCAGCGCGCCCGGGTAAAACACGGCCTTGGTCATCAGCACGCCCGTTCCGAAGCGGACGCCGGCGTGGGCCCTGGCTGCTGCGATGAGCGCCTCGGTGACGGCCACGTCGCAGATCGCCGGGTAGGACAGGGGCAGGAGTTGCGGGGACACCCCGTCCTCGCGCACGGCGCCCGTCCCGATGAGCAGGTCGCCGGAGCGGATCTCGTCGATGGCGGAGCCGGCCGTGCCCAGACGGATGATGGTCTGGGCGCCACCTTGGATCAACTCCTCGAAGGCGATCGCCGCGCCGGCGCCACCGACACCGTGGGAGGTGACGGTCACGTCGTCGCCCTGCCAGCGGCCCTGCCACGTGACGTACTCCCGATAGCGCCCGAGCTCGTGCCCGCCCTCGAGGCGCTGCCCGATGGCCGCCGCCCGATCGGGGTCGCCGACGGTGAGGACGTATGGGCTGATCGAGCCGCGGGGTACGAGGAGGCTGGGGAGCAGGTCGCTCACCGGGCCGACCACGACGCTCCGGTCGACGTGCGACCGCAGCTCATTGCGCCTCCTCCTCCCCCACTATCCCGGTCCGCCGCGGCCGCTCGCTCCGAGGCTTCGTGCGAGGTCCGCCCCGCGGGCGACCCGTCGTCGATCGTCCCGTCTCAGCGCGGCAACCACGAACGGTACCCGATCCACGCGGCGAAGAGGAGCGCGGGACGCCCGGGCTAGGTCCGCGCGGTCGTGCCCCTCTTCGACTCGGATATCCGGGGGGTCCAGTCCATCAGCCGCGCGACCGCGGCCGTCTTCGGCTGAGCAGGTCGGGTCAGAGCAGCAGGTCGAAGATCCGGATCGCCCGCTGCCAGTCCTCGGTCGAAGGGTTGCGAGCGTGCGGGTCGATGATCCGGAAGGTGCGACCCAGGGCCACGCTCAGGGCGCCGGCGATCTCGGGCAACTCGGCGTCGGTGTCGTCGGCGACCGCAAGATCAAGCACGGGACGGGTCGCCAGCGCGGCGAGCATCGGTCGCAGCTCAAGCGTCCGTTCGAGCCGGCGGTATTCGTGGATCGTCTCCTGGAGGCCCTTGGTGATAGGCAGGTCGCGCCGCTCGATCACGTCACGCCCGTTGGCCTTGGCCGTCGCCTCGGCTCCGATCAGCAGGTCGCCAATCTTCTGGTGGATGAAGTCCTGATAGCGCTTGAGGTCGTTCTTGTCGACGTCGAGGTCCGCGGCCTCGCGGAACATGCGCTCGAACGCGCTCACGGCGATCACGGCCATCGGTCCTGCCTCCCACTCTGGATCGCGGCCCCGGCACCGGATGGCGGGGGCGCACCGTTCCCACCCGGATTCGAGTTGGCGAACGTCTCACGAAGGTATTGGTGGACGAGCTGAATGGCCATGGCTCCCTCGCCGGCCGCCGCCGTCAGGCGCTTGACCGACCCCCTCCGGACGTCGCCCGCGACGAACACGCCCGGAACGCACGTCTCGAGCTCCAACGGCCGGCGCTCGAGCGGCCAGTCGCGTGGCCCTTCGCACATGTAGTCGTAGCCAGAGAGCAAGAACCCGTCCTCGTCGCGCTCGATGGTGCCGGCCAGCCACTCGGACCGTGGCGCGGCCCCGATGAACACGAACAAGGCGTGCGCTGGAACGCGGCGCGTCTCACCAGAGCCGACGTCGCGCAGCAGCAGCCACTCGACATGCCCGCTGCCGCCGGCGTCCGCCACGGTGGTGTGGGGGTGGACCGAGATGTTGGGCGTCCGCTCGATCCGTTCCACGAGGTAGCGCGACATCGTCTGGTCCAGCGAGTCGCCGAGGGTCAGGATGTGGACGTTGCGGGCGAACCGCGCCAGGAAGAGCGCCGCCTGCCCCGCCGAGTTGCCGCCGCCCAGGACGTACACGTCCTCGTCCCGACAGGCGGATGCCTCGGCGGTCGCCGCGCCGTAGTACACCCCGGCACCGACCAGCGACGCGCAGCCGGGCGCGTCCAGCCAACGGAACGACACGCCGATCGCGAGCAGGACCGTGTGCGAGGCGAGGTTCGTACCGTCGTCGAGAGTCACTCGGCGCTCGGCCCCATCGGAGCTCAGGCCGGTCGCCCGGCGGGTCACGACGATCTCCACCCCGAACTTCTCGGCCTGCTCGACCGTCCGCTTGGCCAGGTCGCTGCCATCCATGCCCCGCGGGAAGCCCGGGTAGTTCTCGATCTCGGCGCTGTAACTGGCCTGCCCGCCGGGAACGTCCTGCTCGACGACCACGGTGTGGAGGCCCTCCGAGCCAGCGTAGATGGCGGCCGCCAGGCCGGCTGGTCCGGCTCCGACGACCACCAGGTCGTAGAGGGACGAGACCGGCTCGGTCGGCAGCCCGAGTCGCTGCGCCAGCGTCTTGACGTCGGGGTCGACCAGGATCGAGCCGTCGGGCAGCAGGACGATCGGGAACCCGTCCGAGTCGGGGGCCACCTCGTCGGCGATCGTGCGCGCATCAGGGTCGCTCTCGACGTCGAACCATCGGAACGCCACGCGGCTGCGGGCGAGGAATCGCTTGAGCTCGTGGACCCTCGGGGACCAGCGATGGCCCACGAGCCGGAGCTCCTGCTCGAGGAAGACGGGGTGCAACATCGTCGCTCGGTTCGGTTCGCCCGGCTAGCCCGCCCAGATTCGCCGAGCAGACCTACCGCCGGCCCACCCTAGCAGCGTTGGCCGCGCCGGTCTACGGCGGCGGAGCCTCATCGGAGGGCCTCCTCGAACGGGTTATCATTCGGCCCTCGCGCGCCTGTAGCTCAGTGGATAGAGCGTCGGCCTCCGGAGCCGAAGGTCGCAGGTTCGAATCCTGTCGGGCGCGCCATAACAGCATCTGGCAGACCGACTAGGGGTACGATCCTCGGGCAATGCCCCGCAGCGCCTCGTCCTCGGCACCAGCGAGAGCCACCCCACCGCGGCAGGCAATCCACTTCACGCGGGGCTCCGACGGCACCCGCCTCGCCTATGCCCTCCACGGCTCCGGGCCGCCGCTCATCGTCGTGTCGTGCTGGGTGAGCCATCTCCAGCATGACTGGGAGAGCCCGGTGTGGCGGCACTTCCTCGAGGATCTCGGCGAGCTCTCGACCCTCGTTCGCTACGACGAGCGGGGCTTCGGGATGTCGGACTGGAATGTGTCCGACTTCTCCCTCGCCGCACGACTCGGTGACCTCGAGGCGATCGTCGACGCGCTCGGTTTCGAGCGGGTCGCGCTGCTGGGCATGTCCGACGGCTCGCCGATCGCGATGCTCTACGCCGCGCGGCACCCCGACCGGGTGAGTCGCCTCGTCCTTTATGGGACGGTCTGCGGCGAGCGGGTCGTGTTCGAGGGCGCGAGCCTCCTCGAGGAGGAGACGTATCAGGGCCTCGTCCGGATCGGGTGGGCCGGGGCCGACCCGCGCTTCCGGCGAGTGTTCACGCAGGGCTTCATCCCCGATGCGACCGAGGAGCAGATGCGCTGGTTCGACGAGCTCCAGCGCCAATCGACGAGCACGGCGAACTACCTGGCCGCGCGAGCCGCCCGGTATCGCGAGGACATCACGGGAGAGATACCGAGCATCGACGCGCCGACGTTGATCCTCCACGCCGTCGGCGACCGACTGAAGACGTTCGACAACGCGACCGAGGTCGCCTCGCTCATCCGCGGCTCGCGCCTCGTGCCACTCGAGAGCCGCAACCACATCCTCCTCGAAGGTGAGCCGGCATGGGAGGTGTTTGTGACCGAGGTCCGCTCATTCATGGAGCCGGAACGCGCCGCATGGGCCGCGTCCGCCCACGCATCGGGCCGCCGTGAAGCGGGGCCCCATGAACCGCTGACCGGGCGCGAGCTCGAGGTGCTGCGCCTCGCGGCCGACGGCCTGGCCAACGACGCAATCGCGGCCGCCATGGGCCTGAGCCCGCGGACGATCGAGCGCCACCTCTCGAACGCCTACTCCAAGCTCGGACTCGTCGGTAAGCCAGCCCGGGCCGCGGCCGTGGCGGAGGTGTTCCGGCAGGGCCTCGCCTGACCCAGGGACCACGCCCTGCGTGCACCGCGCCACCAACGCCGCGATCTCCGGCTTGCTATTGGGTGGAACCCCGGTTCCGTCCGCACCCGCGGTCGCGTGAATATCCGAGCGACGCCGGCCGAGCGTGTCGGTGCAGCACTTGGAGGTCCCGACCATGACGAGCGTCCTCATGGAGACCGCTGCGAGGTTCCACGCCGATCCGACGGCAGGGCGGACGACGCCCGCGGTGACCGCGACCCTCGCGGACGGCCGGGCCCACCTGTCTGCCGGCCCCTACAACTGGGAGGCGGATCTCCCACTGTCGATCGGCGGCACCAACGTCGCTCCAAGCCCGACGGCGTACCTCCTCGGCGCGCTGGCCGCCTGCGGGATCGCCTTCATCAGCGACACCCTTGCGCCCGAGTTCGGCGTGACCGTCAACGGCATCACGGCCGTGGCGCGGTGCCGCGCCGACCTCGCCGGTCTCGTCGGGATCGAGGGCGCCGTCCCGGACCTGACCGATCTCGAGATCGAGATTACCGTCAACACGTCCGATCCCGATTCGAAGACCGGGCCGATGTTCGATGCCTGGCAGCACCGCTGCCCGATCTTCCTTGCGCTCAGCAACCCGAACGCGGTCGCGCTCCGCACGGCGGCCCAGGGCTGAGCGTCGTGTACATCGAGACCATCGGCCCGGAAGCGGCGACAGGCCCAGTCCGTGAGCTGTATGACCGTGACCTGGCAAGCCTCGGCTACATCACGACCGATTCGATCCTGTTCAGCCTCCGCCCGGCGGTCCAGGTTGCCTGGCGGGAGCTGGTCAAGGAACTGCGAAAGACGATCACCTCCGCCGCTACGAGCAGGTGACGATCGCGGCGGCGCGGGCACTGGGCTGTCGGGCCTGCGTCAGCGCCCATGGCGCCGTGCTGCTGCGGAACGGCCTCGTCGACCAGGCGCAGCTCGAGGCGATCGTTCGCAACTTCCGGGACGCCGGCCTCGAGCCGCTCGAGGTCGCGGTGATGGACCTCGCCGAGAAGGTCGCGATCGACGCCCATCGGGTCGGCCCCGCCGACATCGAGGGGCTGCGGTCGCTCGGGCTCGACGATGGCGAGATCTTCGATG
>JAXDKT010000195.1:0-11543 GCA_034666965.1 Chloroflexota bacterium
GCTATCGCAACGATGTCGCGCTACTGCGTGACCTCGGCATCGGCGCTTACCGGCTTTCCTTCGGCTGGTCCCGCCTGCAGCCGACCGGGACCGGCCAGCTCAACCCGGCCGGGGTGGACTTCTACGACCGCCTCCTCGACCAGCTGCTGGCGGCCGAAATCCAGCCATTCGTCACCCTCTATCACTGGGATCTCCCGCAGGTGCTCGAGGACGCCGGAGGCTGGCCGACTCGCGACACGGCGAATCGATTCGCCGACTACGCGACCGCCGCCCATGCCCGGTTTGCCGATCGCGTCGCTGACTGGACGACGCTCAACGAGCCCTGGGTCGCAGCATTTCTGGGCTACGCGGCGGGCGTTCACGCGCCGGGTCGAGCGGAGCCGGCCGCGGCGGTCCTCGCGGCGCATCACCTGCTCCTCGGGCACGGCATCGCGACCGCCGCGATGCGGGCGGCCCGCCGCGATCTCCGATACGGGATCACGCTGAATCTTCACCCCATCGACGCGGCTTCCTCGGCTGCCCGTGACGTCGAGGCGGCCCGGCGCGTTGACGGCGTCCAGAACCGTCTCTTCCTCGACCCGCTGCTGCGCGGCCACTACCCGGCGGACGTCCTTGCGGACCTGGCTCCGGTCGTCGGGCCGGACTACATCCGCAACGGCGACGAGGCCACGATCAACGCCCCGCTCGACTTCCTCGGGGTGAATTACTACTTCCGCCAGACGGTCCGTGGTGGGCGATCGGGGGAGGCGGCGTCCGACTCCGTGGGGCAGCTGGCATGGGTGGGTGCCGATGACGTCGTTCCCGTCGATGCCGGGCACGAGCGAACCGAGATGGGCTGGGAGATCGATCCGACCGGGCTCCGCGACGTCCTCGTCCGACTCGCCACGGAATATGGGTCGCCGATCTTGTACGTCACCGAGAATGGGGCAGCCTTCGACGACGAGGTCTCGGCCGACGGCGCCGTCCACGACGCGCGTCGCACGGCCTACCTGGACGGCCACCTTCGGGCCGCTCGCGCAGCCATCCAGGAGGGCGCCGACCTTCGTGGCTACTTCGTGTGGTCGTTCATGGACAACTTCGAATGGGCCTTCGGCTACTCGAAGCGGTTCGGGATCGTGTACGTCGACTATCCGACGCAGGTCCGAACGATCAAGGACAGCGGGCGGTGGTTCAGTCGTGTCGCTCGGTCGAACCGCCTGCCGGCGTGGCGAGACGTCGGTACGGCCTGAGACGGGCGACGCTGAGGCGGAGACGCCACGCAGCCCGTGTAGACTCGCTCTCCCCCTCACCCGATCAGGAGTGCCCCTCGATGGCCAAGTACCTCTTCCACGGTAGTTACACAGTCGAAGGCATCCGAGGCGTCCGGAAGGAGGGCGGGACCGGACGCAGGCAGGCCGTCAGCGCGCTTGCGCAGTCGGTCGGCGGATCGCTCGAGTCGTTCTACTTCGCGTTCGGAGGCGATGACTTCTACGCGGTCGTCGACCTGCCCGACAACACGCGAGCGGCCGCGATCGCGACGGCGATCGCCGCGAGCGGCGCCGTGAGCCCCTCCACGGTCGTGTTGCTGTCGCCCGAGGACATCGACGCGGCCGCCAAGGTCGACGTCACCTACCGCGCGCCCGGGACCTGACCTCCCAGCACCGGCCGATTCCGGCTTTCCGGCACGAGAAAACCCGCCCGTTGCTGGGCGGGTTTCTTCATGCGCGTTCGGGTCGCGCATCAGTCGCCGGGCATCGCCGGCTGCGCTGAGCCCGATCGGGCACGAAACGCCAGCACCATGGCGTTCGCCTGCCAAGCCGATACCCCCGAGTTTCAGTCGCTCGCGGACGCGATGAACTTTGCGTTCCTCTTTTGGGCCGGCGTCATCGCTCTGGGCCTCACACTTCTTATCTGGGCCACCGGACGGAATCGCCCCCGACCCTGAGCCGAAGTCAGCAGGCACAACGCCATCGGCTATCGTCGCTCCCATGCGCGAGGTGCCATGGTCGACCCTGCTTCTCGTCGCGGCTGTGCCGATGCTGATCCCTGCGGTGATCCTTGGTGCGGTTATCCGCGTCAACCATGGCCCCGCCCGGCGCGCGCTGGTCGTCGCATTGGTTCTCATTGAGGCGGCCGCCGTCATTGGGCTGATCATCGCGGGGGTGCGGCCCGTCTAGTCCCTGGGAGAAGTGACCCGCTGGACGCGTGTTAGAGCCATTGCCGCCAGAGCCCGTCTTCGGCGGGTGAGGTTCCGAGTCCAAACTGCGGCGCCTCTGGACCCTAGACTCGACGCGTGAGCCGACTGAGCGAAAGGCTGGGGCTGGACAAGCAGACGTGGCGACTAGCCGCGGCCGAGGTAGCCACAGATGGTATTGGCATCCTAGGTGCGACGGCCTTCCGCCCTCAGCCAACCGACGCGCTGTGACGTGGGTCGTCTACTGGGTCGTCATCGTGTTCTCCGTCGGCCTGTCCCTGAGCGGGCTGCTTACGGCGGCGACGCGGCTCGCCCCACGCGATGTATGGTGGCCGCGGAGGATGCCGTGGATGCGGAAAAGGCGCGCCAGATCCGGCGTCGCTGGTTCCTGCCGATCTACCTCGTTGCGCTACTCGTCTGGGTCGTCGGCTGGGGACTCGACCTAACCGTCGGTGGAGGCATGCGAGGTCCAGCGGACGCGTTGCAGTTTGTGATCACGGGTCTGATCGTTGGTGTCGGGCTCCTCGGTGAGTGGCTCGTCCGCCGCGAGGAAAAAAGGGGCCCCTAACCTCGCCGTCGTCAGCCGCTCACCCCGAGCCCGACCGGGCACGAAACGCCGGTCGAATGGTCCGGGCAATACGCTCCCGGGCCTGGGTTGGCCGCAACGTACTGCGGCGGCCCGAGCCTCGCGATGTTGGCCAGCCGCGGGCGGGAGGCGACGACGCCCTCCGTTCCGGCTATGCCGCGCGTCCAGGAACCTCGAAGCTTCCGCGGCCCGAGTAAATGAGGAAGGCAACCAACGATCCGGCCGCTAACAGGCTGGGCTGACCTGGCACTGCGGCGGCTACCGCCTCGACGCCGACCCACGTCAGCGCAGCGATCAGACCGACGCGATAGCCGCGTCCGAAGAACAGCAGCGCCCCGGCAATCGTGGTCATGAGTGACAGGGGCCACAGCCACGGCAGCATCGACTCATTCACTGAGAGAGGCGTATTGCTACCGAGGAGGTACACACCAAGGTCAGAGAAGTCGCCGCCAAGGGCGACGGCCACGGGCATCAAAACCCACATGCCCGTGCCCATGATCATGAGCAGCCCTGCGCCTCTGACGCGGCTAGCAACCGGCCGGGGACTCAGACTTGCGAGCACGCTTCCATGATCGGGTTGCAACTACCGGAGCGCAATGGCCAGGCGGTCGTTCATCGGACCGAGGTGGGCTAGCGGTTGACCGCCTGCACCGCTTCCTCAGAGGGCTCGTTCGCCCTAACCCGGAGCCCGACCGGGCAGCTCACCCCGGTGCTGTTGTCGGGGGCAAAGCCCCGGGGGTTCTCAGCCGGGTCAGGTTACGAGACGCGCCCGCCGGACTGCAGCCCCGGCTCACCGACCTAGTTATCCTGCAGCGCATGCCCCATGCCCAGGAGACTCGTGCTGCGGTTACCTATACGGGCCTTCCGATTTCCAGCGGCGGCGCTCATTCGCTTGGACGGATGTCGCGTCGAGATGCATACGAGCGGACGATCGCGTTCTTGCACGCCTGCACTCAACCGGTCGGACTGATCGAATACAAGTTCGCCGTCAACAATGTCCCAGAGTTGAAGCCGGTCCCGGGGCTTGAGCGGGAGTTGAGGCGTCGCTTCGGTGACTACTCCCACATCGCGGCGGATCGGGTCTCGGACGCCCTAGCTTTCCTTGACGACATCGACCCCCAGCCTACGAACAAATGGGGCATGGCCCCGCTCTGGTTCTGGGCTGCGTGCCGGTTTCGCATCATCGATCCTTCGACCGCGCGTCCCTTGCCCGGGCAGGACCCGGAGCGGTTCAATGGACTCGAGTACGAGTGGAGGGTGCCGCTCGGTACCAGCGCCCTCCATCTCGCGCTCCATAACCGAGCCACGCTCGGGATCGAACTGTGCATCCCTGACGCTGACGAGGAGGTCCTTCGTCGAGTCGTTCCTTGGCTGCAGGACTACCTGCCGTTCAAGTTCTCGCCGAAGCAGTGGCGAGCTTGGACGCCCACGAAGGCGGGGTCGTTCAAAGTCCGCAAGATGACCGCGTCCCGAGGATCTGAGACTCAGGGACGCGGAGTCCCCGGAGCGACTCAGTCCACGTACTGCAGCGGGCGTCACAGCGAAGTCGTCTGGCATCTTCACGTCGGTCCGATGGTCGGGGCAATAGCCCCGGGGGGTCTCACATGACCGGGTATTGCTGGTCAATGCCCATTCGCGTGCAGGACATGATTGCGCCCGTTCCGGACGCGATCCGAACGAACACAAGAGAATGCCCTCATGTCACGTATCAGACGCTTCGATCACGTGGGCATCACGGTCGCACACATCGACGCGGTGACGGCGTTCTTCGTCGGGCTGGGTTTTGAGATTGAGGGCAGGATGGTCATGGAGGGCGAATTCGTCGACACCGTCATCGGCATCCCCAACTCCCGAAGCGCAGTCGTGATGCTGCGGCCGCCTGACGGAGGAACGGGTCTAGAGCTATCGACCTTCATCCAGCCCAGCCACGAACCGGGATCGCCCGACGCCATGTCCACCGAACTGGGGTTGCGCAACGTCATGTTCGAGGTGGACGACCTCGACGCGATCCTCGACCGGCTAGCCGCGGACGGTTACCGGCTGGTCGGTGGCATCGGTCAGTACGAGCACATCTGGCGCATGGCGTATGTGCGCGGACCCGAGGGGATCATCGTGGCCTTGGCCCAGCGGATTGACTGACCGCGCAAGCCGCCCCGAGAAGCGGGAAGTGGAGCGCTGACCGCAAACGCGCTCCGTCAGTCGACGTACTGAATCCGTCAGTCGACGTACTGAAGCGGCCTCACCACGAAGTCATCCGGCATCTTCACGCCGGTCGCGTGGTTCGGGCAATCGCCGCGGGGTTCTCAGTCAGGTCAGGGTACTGCCGGCTTGAGGTTGTCCTCATTGGTTAGGCGGAACCTACCTTTGGAATAGGGCTGCATGACGAGGGCGGCGTCTCCATCCCGGTGCTCGAGAGATACAGCGATGGCATCCGTCTTCTTCCCACCCTCCGGAGTGAAGCGCGAGTCGTAGCAGATTGCCGCCGCGCGAATTTGTCCAGCAGTCGCCTGCGCCTGCATCCCACTCACAAGCAGCTCGATGACCTCTTGTGATGCTGGCCGCCCGTCGCCCGTCTCGGCGGCGCTAAGGCCGACCTGACCTTCATTGTTAATCGTCCCGCCGAAGGGGAAGAACTCTCCCTTCTTTCGGAGCATCTCTTGCGCGAACTTGAGGAGCGGGTCGAGGAGAGCATCTAGCTCGTCTCTCTCGGGTGGGCGCTGGCTCATCGTCAGACGGCTCCTTCGACTAGTTGAGCCTCATCGTAGCCGGACGCGTTGTCGCACTGGTAGCCCCGAGGGCTCTCAGATGGGTCGGCGTATTGCTGCATGCGCGGTATCCCCCGCATCGCCCGTGTCACGGGTGACGGGGGGTTTGCGGTCGTTGCAGACTGACCTGAATGAACCCGACCACCGCTGATGCTCTGGCGCGACTCTGTCCCTCGCTCGATGAAAGCTGGCAGGCATTTGTCGCGTCGGACGCGTTCCACGCCGACGAGCCGTACAACACGATGACTGCGCTCGCGCGGCAAATCGCCAGCGCGCACTTACGGGACCCAGACGCCGATTTTTCTGCCCTATTCGCAGAGGTCGAGCGCCAGGTCGCGAGCGGATCTCCGGCTCATCGAAACCTATTGATCGTCGGCCTGATGGAGGATCTCCAAGGCGCGCTCCTACACCAGGATTTGCCACTCACAACCTTCGATCCTCTGCTCGGGCCGTCGAGCAAGATCGCTTGGCAGGCCCTCATCGACATGTGGCAGAGCGTGATAACTCCCGCCGAGTTCAACCGGATCGTCGACCAGACATAGACGCTCCTGCACCACGCGGGCCACCATGCGTCCCCCGCATCGCCCGTGTTCACGGGTGAGGGGGAAACGCGCCTTATGGGCTCGGGAGCGACGGCCAGCCTCGCAGGCTGAAGAATGCCGCCTCGCAGAGCGGTAGGCCCGTTCTTGCATAGCTCGCGCAAACGGCGAGAGCCGGTGGGTCAATCCGCCTGGATGCTACTCCGGACGAGCGTCAGTCCACGTGCTGCAGCGGCGTCACCACGAAGTCGTCGGGCAGCTTCACGCCGGTCGCGTGGTTCGGGCAATAGCCCCGGGGGTTTCTAGCACGATATGGGTCAGCGTATTGCTGGAGAGGCGGCTTGCGCTGGCATCGCCCGAGGACGAGACTCCCGGCATGAGCAAGAAGGGCGTCAGCCTGAAGAAGTCGATGGCTCGCGAGGCTCGACAGGGGCGGGGCAAGTGCGGGATCTGCGGACTGCCCGCCCTTTGGCGCTCCTGGGTCAAGATTGGGACAGACGACCAGTTTCTCTGGCTTTGTGAGCCGCATCGCAAGGAACTCGCCCCGAGGGACTATGAGAAGCCTCGGGCGCGCGACCAGACGTCCGGCGACCCCGCCTAGCTCGCGGTAGCCTCGTCGGGGCCAGTGCTTAATCGACGTACTGCAACGGCGTCACCACGAAGTCGTCTGGCATCTTCACGCCGGTCGAATGGACCGGGCAATAGAGCGCCTAGCGAGTGGGGACGACACGCCGAGGCCCAGTATCCTGGCAGCCGCATGAACGATCTATCGCAGCCGAACCGCATCCTAGTCTTCTGGCTGGTCGCGTCGCTGGCTCCGGTGATCTACAACGTCTCGCTGTCGTACCTCGCGGGCGGCTGGCCCGGGGTACGAAGCGACCGCTGGTTCTTGGTCCGTGAAAGCGTTCTGTACGCAGCCGTGCTCGCCTTGCTGCTAGTGGCCTATGTTCTGCTCGGTACAGAGCCGGTTGTAGTGGCGATCATCGTAGGCGTCGTCGCCTTCAGGGTCGGCCAATATCTCTGGCGACGGGATCACCCACTAGCAAGCCTCACGGGACGGCGACTGGCACGCCGTGAAGCCGAGCGATCGCGAAAAGGCAAGCTGTTGCTGAACGGATTCTTCGTGGTGACCTTCATCGGCGGGTGGGTGATGCTTAGCTGGATTGGGTTTTACTAAGCCGGCCGACATCCCAAGGCGCCTGTCGGTACCGTTACGTCCATCCCCCGAGGAACGGCTCCGTACTCGAATTAGTCCACGTACTGCAGCGGCGTGACCACGAAGTCATCAGGCATCTTCACGCCGGTCCGATGGTCCGGGCAATACGCTCCCGGGCCTGTGTTCTCAGATGGGTCGTACCGGCTTGCTGGGCGCACCTCGGCTACGGCGAACCGCGCTCCACCAGCGCGAAGATGTTTCCGTCCGGGTCCTTGAACCACGCTCCGCGGTTGGGACCAAGGTGCGCGATCCCGTCGATCGTCTTGGGCGACTCGTACTCTTCGAAGCTGACTCCGCGCGAGCGCAACTCGCTGATCGCCTCCTCAAGGTCGGGCACCTCAAATCCAGCGACCGTGTTCTTGGCAGTCCCCGCAAACTCCGATGGGTAGATCTCCAGAAACGTCCCGCCGCCGCAGGCGAACGTGGCACCGGGCTGATTCGCGTCGACGAGCTTGAAGCCAAGCACGTCGCGGTAGAACCCAATCGCCGTCGCCTTGTCGCGCACCGCGATCGTCGGACGAGAGGGAGAGTCCGCAAACATCGCCTCCAACCTCCTTGGGTCCGGCACTCTAAGGCGGCCGTGGTCTCCATCACGTTCCGGCTGGGACGTGATCGGACTAGTCGACGTACTGCAACGGCGTGACCACGAAGTCGTCCGGCAGCTTCACGCCGGTCGAGTGGTCCGGGCAGTACGCTCCCGGGCCTGTGTTCTTGGCGAGGTATTGCTGGTGGTAATCCTCGGCGTAGTAGAACGGGGCTGAGGCGGCGTCCACGATCTCGGTGGTGATGGGGCCGTAGCCGGCGGCCGCGAGTCGTTCGGCGTAGGCGTCGCGCGATGCCTCGGCGATCCGGCGCTCGGCGTCGTCGCCGACCAGGATGATCGAGCGGTACTGGGTGCCGGTGTCGTTGCCCTGGCGCATGCCCTGGGTCGGGTTGTGGTCCTCCCAGAAGACCCGCAGCAGCTCCTCGTACGAGACGCGCTCGGGGTCGTAGGCGACCAGGACGACCTCCGCATGACCGGTCTTGCCCGAGCACACTTCCTGATAGGTCGGGTTCGGGGTCGTCCCGCCGGCGTAGCCGACCGCGGTCGAGATCACACCGGGCGTCTGCCAGAACTTCTTCTCGGCGCCCCAGAAGCAGCCCAAGCCGAAGATCGCCGTCCTTGTGCCGTCCGGCCACGGTGGCGCGAGTCTGGCACCGTTGACGTGGTGCCGCTCGGGGATGGCAATGGGGTCGGGCCGGCCGGGCAATGCCTCGGCGGGCGTGGGCATGGCCGGAGCCTGTCGGAAGAGGAACATGCCGGAATCGTACGCCTCAACCGTGACGGACCGATAACACCGCCTCTTCTCAGGACATCTGAAGGAATGGCGGCCACTCTCCAACGATGGGGGTGCGTGACTCGCTCGACCCCGCCGTCACCGGAGGCAACGAATGGACCGACCCGAACCCGAAGTCGAATTCAAGCGAACCGTCAACCGAACCGACCGGCTGCGCATCGGCGCGGCGATCGGAATCCTGCTCGTCGTCGTGGTCGGCGTGGCCGTCACGATGGCCGCCTCGCCGGCACCAAATGGCGACTCCGGATCGAGCGCCTCGCCAGGCGCGAAGGATCCCGGCAAGGCCGACCACCGAGGCTTCGCCTTCGGCCCTGGCGCGTTCGGGCGCGGCGGGTTCCAGCGGGGTGGTGGGGTCGTCGGGCCGATCACGGTGACCGCGATCAACGGCGCCAGCGTGTCGCTCAAGACCGCCGACGGCTGGACCCGGACGATCACGCTCAGCGACGCCACGAAGATCACCAAGGCGGGAGCCGCGATCGCGGCATCTGACCTGGCGGTCGGGGATATGGTCCGGCTCGGCCAGACCCGCCAGGCCGATGGGACCTTCACGGTTCAATCGATCGTCGTCGAGTTGCCTCGCGTGATCGGCACGGTAACCGCCAAGGACGCCGACTCGATCACGATCAAGGGTCCTGACGGGACGGTCACGACCATCCACGTCGGCTCCAAGACGACCTACCGGGCGCCGGGCAAGACCGCCGCCGGCCTCGCCGACGTGGCCGTCGGGTCGATCGTCGTCGCCGAAGGCACCAAGCGGGCCGACGGATCGCTCGACGCGCTCACGGTTGGGACCGGGATCGGCCGCGGCGGTTTCCCGGGACGAGCCGGTCCGGGCTTCCCGTTCGGACCGCGGGACCACGGGCCCAAGGCATCTCCGGGAGCCTCGACCACCCCGGGCTGAACCGCGCAATCGCGCAAGGAGTGGGTGCCGAGGACGGTCGGCACCCACTCATCATGTCCGGGACGGACGGCCCGCTTCCGCCACGCGGCCGGTTCAACCACGCGCCGTCGCGCTACGCGGGCTCGCGCCGCCAGGCGACCGACATGCTGGCGCCGCCGCCCGGTGATGCACCCACCCGCCAGCGCCCGCCGGTTGCCCGCACGATGGCGTCGGCGATGGCCAGGCCCAGGCCGGCTCCCGAGCTCGAATCGGTGGCCCGATGGAAGCGGTCGAAAATGCGCGTGCGCTCGGCCTCTGGGATGCCCGCGCCGGCGTCGTCCACGGTCAACCTGATCCGGCCGCTGTCGGCCGCGACAGAGACCACCACCTCGCTCCCCGACGGGGCGTACTTGGCGGCGTTGTCGAGGAGGACACCGAGCAGCCGATCGAGCCAGTCGGCGGGGACGGCCACGCTGTGGTCTCCGGGCTCGACGCCGAGTCGCAACCCCAGCCCGCGCGCTTCCGCCACGACCCGGAAGCGATCGACGGTGTCCGCGGCGAGCACGCCCAGGTCGACCGGATCCGTCGGGTGGGGTTCCTTGGTGGCGTCGAACCGGGCCAGCCACAGGAGGTCCTCGACGAGCCGGCGCATCCGCCGGTTTTCGACCTCGATCTTGCTGAACGCATTGCGGTACCACGGTGCGTCCCGGTCCTCGGCGAGGGCCAGGCTGGTATGCGCTTCGATGACCGACAACGGTGTGCGCAGCTCGTGCGAAGCGTCGGCGGTGAACTCGAGCTGACGGACGCGTGCCCGCTCGATCGGGGCCGCGACCCGCCGGCCAATGGCCAGGGCTCCCAGGAACACGACGATGAGCAGGATCGGGGCGATGACGATCTCGGCCAGGATCAGCGAGGTCCGCGCCTGGCTGACGGCACTGGTCGTCTGGCCCACCACGACGTAGCCGGACCCGGTCCGGGCGCCCTGGATCCGGACCTCGTCGTCGCCGATGGCAACCGTGGTTGGCTGGGACACCTCGCGGTAGCCGGCGGGCAGGTCGGCACCGGTCTCGCTGGCGGCGACGGTCCCGTCCGATCTGACGGTCCAAACCAGCAGGGTCGGACCGTGATCGGGCCGGTCACCATGCGGGGGTCCGTAGCCGTGATCGGGCGGCGGCGGCTGGCGGACGAGGGAATCGAGTGTCGCCGCCAGGCGCAGGTCGATCTCGCGGGTCAGCCCGGCGCTGACGATGGCGACCACGGCGATGCCGATGACGAGGTAGGCCACGGCCACGATCGCGGTCGTGGCCAGGGCGACCCTGATCGAGCTGGCGCGGAGCTCCGACGGACGGGCTGTCACGTCTCTTCCAGCCGATAGCCGGCGCCGCGCACGGTCACGATCCGGACCCCAGCAGTGGGCAACTTGGCCCGGAGCCGGCTGAGCTGGACGTCGATGGCATTCGAGCCGAGCGGGTCGGTCTCATCCTGCCAGGCGTGCTCGGCGATGGACTTGCGGTCGACCACGGCCGGCGAGCGCCGCAGGAGCAGCTCGAGGATCTGGAATTCGGTGGGGGTCAGGCCCAGCGGCCGGCCGCCGACGGTCACGGCGCGCCGGATGGGATCGAGGTTGAGCTGGCCGCGGGCGATGACCGGCGCGTCGACCCCACGCGGCCGGCGCTGGAGGGCCCGAACCCGCGCCAGCAGCTCGCCGAAGTCGAACGGCTTGACGAGGTAGTCGTCGGCGCCGGCGTCGAGGCCCTCGATCCGGTCGGCCGGGGTGTCGCGCGCGGTCAGCATCAGGATCGCGGTCGGCTTGGCCTGCCGGCGGGCCCACGCGATCACATCGATCCCGGGCGCGCCGGGCATCCGCCAGTCGACGATGGCCACGTCGTAGTCGTACCACTTGAGCTGATCGATGGCGTCGTCGCCCCGATCCACCGCGTCCACCTGGTAGCCACTGTCACGCAGGCCAAGGCAGATCACGTCCTGGAGGGCCTGGTCATCTTCGGCAACGAGGATGCGCACGTCAGCCCCTCACGAACTCGGGAAG
>JAXDKT010000196.1:0-35363 GCA_034666965.1 Chloroflexota bacterium
GCTGGGCGACGGTCGGGACGTTCGCGTCGAAGGCTGCGGTCGGAGCCGAGCGGATCGTCATCCCCGGAACCATCAAGCGCTACGTGCGGGCCGTCTGGGACGTGACCGGCGCCGGCGTCTCCATTCCATTCCTCGTCGCGCTGGCGCGCACCTAACAGGAGGCAACTCACCATGGCATTCCGACACGGCAAGAACGCTCAGATCAGCGTCAACGCGGTCGATCTGAGCGCGTTCTGCGACAACCTCGACCTCGCGATCGACGTCGACACCGCCGATACCACGATGTTCGGGAGCAACTGGAAGTCGGCGATCGCCGGCCTCATCGGGGCCAAGCTCGACCTCTCTGGGGCGTGGGATCCGACGGCATCGACCGGACCGGCCGCGGCCATCTTCGCCTGCATCAGCGGCGGGGTGCCGGTGGCCTGCGTCCACAAGCCGGGAGGCACGCTCTCCGGGCAGCGGACCAACAGCTTTAACGCCCTCGTCACGAGCTATTCCGAGGGCTCGCCCGTCGGCGGGAAGGTCACGTTCAAGGCCGCCCTGTTGGTCACGGGCGCTGTCACCCCGACCACCCAGTAGCAGGAGGCCCCACGATCCCATGTCCCTTCCGAGCGTTCTGGCCCGTGACTCCGTCGAGATCGGTGGGGTCAAGGTCGAGTTCCGGGCGATGTCCCGGACCGAGGCTTTCAAGATGCAGTCCTTTGGGCTGAAGCGTGCCGACGAGGCCGAGGTCTACGTCCTGACGTGCGGCACGGGCTGCACGAAGGTCGAGGCGGAGGCCTTCCGGGCCGGCAACACGCTCGACGACGCCGGGCTTCTGATTGACGCAATCCTCGCCCTGTCCGGCCTGACGCCGGAGCCCGACGAGGAGGCGAACGCCCCAAAAGGCTGAGCCTCCAAGAGACGTTCGAGAGGGCGTTCATGGAGGAGGAGCTCGATAGCTTCGACTTCGTCCTCGCTGAGGCCCTGCACATGACCGTAGCCCGGATGAATGACGAGATGCCCAACAACGAATACATCGCCTGGCGGGCGTTCTACGTCTACCGGGAAGCCCAGCTGGAGCTGGCCAGAAAGGAAATGCGCTGACGTGGTCGACGTCAAGGTCGAGGTCCGAGGGATCCGCGAGCTCAACTCCGCGTTCAAGGCGGTCGACGCCGGGTTGTCGCGTGAGCTGAAGGCCGCCTTCTGGGGCATCGCCAACGCGGTCGTCGGCAAGATCCAGCAACGGATGCCGCACGACCACGGCGACGCGGCCGGGTCCGTGAAGCCTCGAGCCACGGCCAAGGGCGCCGGGATCGCGTTTGGTGGGACCAAGGCCCCGTACATGCCGTGGCTGGATTTCGGCGGGTCGGTCGGTCGGGGCCACGTTCCGGGACAGGCGTGGTCCGGGGCCATCAAGCGGGATTGGCTTGGGGTGCCCTCCGGTGAGGGGCGCTACGTGTACCCCGCCATCTCCGAGGAGCGCGGCGCGACCGCGGCGGCGGTCGACGAGGCCATCGCCAAGGTCGCTAAGCACGCCGGCTTCGAGACCACCGGGAGCGGGGACTGATGGCCCGCCAGATCGTCGTCGACATCGTTGGCGACGCGACCAAGTTCCACAAGGCTACGGACGCTGCGATCACGAAGTCGGGCCACCTGACCGGGAAGCTTCAGGGCATCGGGAAGGGCATGGTCATCGGGGCCGGGGTGGGCGCGTTCAACCTGCTTACCACGGGCATTGGCATGGCGCTCGGGAAGCTCGATGAAGCCAAGCAGGCGTACGTCGAGGATCGCGACTCGCAGGACATGCTGGCCGCCGCCAACGGGCGCCTCGCCGCAGCCCAGCGGGGGAACATCTCGGCCATCGAGGCCAAGATCACCGCCAATCAGGCCCTCGGTGTATCCGACTCTGCCCAGCGTGACGGCATCGCGGCCTTCATGCGCCAGACGAACGACGCCACCGCGGCCATGGCCCTCAATCAGGCGGCCGTCGAGCTGGCCGCCGCGACCGGCAAGTCGTATGCCGAGGCTCAGGCCGAGATCACCTCCGGTGTGGCCGGTAAGACGAAGGCCCTGATGAAGGACGGCGTCGAGGTCGCCAAGGGCGCCAGTGCGACCGAGGTCGCCAACGCGGTCCTGAACAAGTACGCCGGATCCGCCAACAAGTTCGCGACGACCGACGCCGGCAAGATGGCCGTTTCCAACGAGAAGATCGGCGAGGCCATGGAGAAGGTGGGTATGGTCGTCTCCAAGGTCAGTGAGGTCGCCCTGCCGATCCTCGCCGACGCTTTCTCGGCGGTCGTAGATGTCCTCGGTCAGGTCTGGGGTGCCATCCAGCCCGTTGTCGACGCCGTCGCGAAGCAGCTGGAGCCCGTGTTTAAGGCCGTCGGGCCTGTCGCTCAGCACATCTTCGGCGCCATCGCGGCCGCAGTGAAGGCCCTCCAGCCCGTGTTCAAGGTCGTGTTCGACGTGATCGGGGCCTACATCGGCGTGTGGGTCAAGGTCTTCCAGACCGCCTTTGGCATCCTCGGCAAGGCCGTCGGCGTCCTCCAGTCCGCATTCAGGGTCATGGGCGACGCGATCGGGGCCGTGTTCAAGGCCGTCTCTGGCGCCGTGAAGGGTGCGATTAACGCCGTGATCGGGGTGATCAACGGCCTGATCGGGGCGATCAACGGCATTCAGGTTCACATCCACATCAACCCGCCGATCGGGCCGAGCATCGGCTTCGACTGGAACGGGATGAACATCGGAAAGCTCCCGTACCTCCACGCGGGTGGCGTGGTGCCCGGGGTTCCCGGGTCGAACGTGCCCGCGATCCTCCAAGCCGGGGAGCGGGTGATCCCTGCGGGTGGTGGCGCCCAGACGATTGTCCACATTCACATCGAAGAGGGCGCCTTCATCGACGGCCCCTCGGTCGATCGACTCGCACAAACCATCGCCCAGCGACTGCGTCTAAGCGGCGCGTAAGTAGGAGATCCAATGAGCGACCAGAGCGGCAAGTACCTCGACCTCATCTACGCGAGCATCGCGCAGGGCACGGCCAAGGCGAGCTTTACGTCCGAGTTCAAGATCAACGACACCCCGGGCATGGGCGCGACCCCGCTCCTCCTGCCCGAGTTCTGGTATCCCAACCGGGACATCGGGCGGGGCCTCCGGATCGTCGCTCGGGGGATCCTCTCGTCGACCGGCACGCCGACCTACACCTTCAGCTGCCGGCTCGGCGCTGAGGGCAGCACGTCGGCGGGCATCATCCTCGGCTCGGCGGCGCTGGTGACCGGATCCGGCGTCACCAACCAGCCGTGGGAGTTCGAGGGGGACGTGATCCTGCGAGCGTTCGGAGCGGCCGGGGCCAACTCGACCGTTCAGGGCGTGGGGATGATCTCCAGCCCGGGACTCGCCAGCCCGTTCGCGTACCCCCTGTACGGGGCGGGCGCATCCCCGGGCACCGTGGCGACCATCGACCACAGCATCGCCAACTACATCAACTTTAACGTGGCCTGCTCGGCCTCGTCAGCCTCGAACAGCATCACCCTCCAGCAGCTGCTCATCCTCGGGTACTAGCCCGTGCCGACGCCGACACTGAAGGGGCCGATCAGGCGCAGGCCGGGACGTCTCCGGCCCGCGCGGCCTCGACCGTCGCTCGTCCTCGGAGGCGGTGGTGGGACCACCGTCACAGTCGCTGGTGTCGACCAGACGGCGTTCCTGCGCCATCGCAGCCTGACCATGAGGTTGAATACCTTCGACTTCGCTCTGATCGACCCAGCCGTACCGCCCGCCCTCGGGGACATCGTTCATGTGCTCGAGCCGGCGTGGGACGGGACGGTGGTGTCCGTCAGCCAAACTGACCCGCCGAAGGGAACGACGAAGTTCTACAGGGTGGTGGCCACCAACCCGGACGTGGCCTATGCCGCTCCGGCACCGTTCGGTCTCTCCGACAACCCTGACAACGCCACCACCTACGGGTACGAAGGGCTCGAGATCACGGCGTCTCGGACCGACACCGGAGACGAGAACCGCGGCTCGTGCAGGATCTTGGTCGATGGGCTCTGGCCGGGGATGACGGTCCCAATAACCTCGGCCAACTTCGCATTGGTGGCTCGCCAGTACACCGTCAGCAACGTAACGATCACGTGGCCGGTCTCGACCGCGCCCGTCTATGCCATCGAGTTCGGTGACGCGATGGTCACCCTCTCGGCGTGGGTCGGGCAGACAGCGACCGACGACATCCTGCCGATCACCTCGACGAAGATCACCGACGGGGCAGTCACGACGCCCAAGCTCGCCGCCAACGCCGTCACCGCCAACGAAATCGCGGCCGGGTCGATCACGGCTCCGAAGATCGCTGGCGGGGCCGTCACGGCTGAGAAGCTGTCTGTCGGAAACGTCATGCCCGGGGCCGGGAATGCGGTTCTCAATCCGTCGTTTGAGGACCTCGATCCCTCGACCGGCCTGCCCGCCCAGTGGACGAAGGACTATCAGGTCGTCGGCGCCGGGGCGACCTACTCCCAGCACCCCTCGGCGAGTTCCGGCAGTTGGGCCATGTCCATCGCCGTGGCCTCTGTCAGCGACGGCGGGGCGATCGCCTCGAGGGCTATCCCTGTGACCCCGGGTGACGTCTACTACTGCTCGGTCATGGTCGGGGCGAGCGGGGCGTCGACTGGCGGCCTGTACTTCCGAGCCTACTTCGGGACGACGGACCAGTTCACGGGTGGGGCCGTCGTGGCCACCGTCGCCATCGTCCCAGACAGCTCGAACATTCCGGCCGCCTACACGAAGTTCGACGGCTACGTCACGGTCCCGGCGGCGGTCACGTGGATGCGCCTGTCGATCTACAACTTCCTGCCCGGGACGGCTCGGACGATGGTGGTCGATGACGTGTCCGCCGAGCGCACAGCCGGAGGGGTCGCGAACAGCGACGGGAATGTCCTCATCAACGCCGCCGGGATCGTCGTGACCAACGGCAAGATCACCGTCACCAATCCGGGTTCGACGGTCGTCATCGACGGCACATCGAACATGTTCAAGATCGCCGCCACGGGGACGCTCGACACGGGCTCGGTCGCGGACGACTCATCGGGAAGCGCCACGGTCGACCTCGCCTCTCTTGCCCCACGCACCAGCTCACTCGCCATGCTGGCCATGATCGGGACGGGGACCGCGGCCTCGGATGCCCGTCGGACCGCGCCCTACCTCGACGGGGTGGGCGTGGGCTTCGTAGCGGCCACCAGCGGTGGAGCCGTGACCTCCAAGCGGGCCATCCAGTCCGGACGGACGGAGGCTGCCTCGTCTCTCGTCGGCGCCGGCACTGACACGCCTCGAGTGACCATCAGCTTCGTCAACCGGACGGGCGCGGCCGTCACCCGATACCTCCGGTACTACCTCCTTCAGGAGACCGCGATATGAACGGCATCGGGATGCTCATCGCCTACGACGTCGACGGGAACGTGATCGCGACCCTCGACCATGCCGTGATCAGAGACGAGAACGACGAGCCGATCGGGTTGGTCGACTTCGCGGCCCACGAGGAGGCCGGTGGGGAGCATCTGGACGTCTGGACGGTGGCCCGGGAGGACGAGCACGGGAGCCGGACGCTGGCCAAGGGCTCGAAGGTCTGGCCCGAGTGGATCGGCGGTCGGGCGCACGAGTTCCGGGTGGAGCTCGAGGGACCTCCCGGAGCCCGCCGGATCGCCGCGCTGGTCCATCGGAAGAGCGGGCATCGAAGGATCCGCGTCGACGTGGAGGGTGCGATCGCCGGACGGATCGAGGCTGCCGCAGGGGACCTTGCCGACATCCGGGATCTCGTTGGTGGACCGGACCGACACCTGACCCTCGACGACCGAGGGCGAACCGTTGCCAAGGTCAAACGGGCGCGGCCCATACTGCCAGTGCTCAGTCGGGGCGACGGGCGTTACTAGATCGTCACGGGACGAGGCCCCGAAGGGATTGGTCGCTCGGCCTGCTCTCAAAGATGCTGACTTCGCCCCGGCCGGAGTCCCCCTTCCGACCGGGGCACCAAGGAGGCCTACGGTGCCCTCAGCCCAGCAGAGTCCCGAGGTTGCTCACCACGGGCACGGCTGAGACACACAGGATCATGGCCCACGCGACGCCGCGGAACATGCGCGGGATCGTGAGCAGGACGGCGACCTCGATCCCGTAGCCGATGAAGCCCATGAGGACCAGCCCGGACGGGCCGAGCGCGCCGAGGATGCCCCCGGCCAGAGGAGCTCCTTCGTGAAAGCCTCGGCTCAGGCCGACCAAGGTGGTCAGGCAGTCGGCGGCATTCAAGGCGAACAGGGCCGTCAGTAGGATCGCCCGATGTCGACTGCGCACCGTGAACCTCGTCCATCACGGACCGAGGTTCATCGGCTACGTCAAACCGTGAGCTTGACCTCGGCGAGTCGCCAGCCGTAGATCGACTGATCGTCGTCGCCGACCAGGAAGATTCGGTTGGCCGGCGCAGCAAGAAGCAGGGCGAGCTCCAGCTGCGACCGATCGACGTCCTGGACCTCGTCGACGAGCAGCTCGCTGCAGACCGAGCGCCAGCCGGCCAGCAGGTCGGGCTCGGTCTCGAGCAACGACAGGGACCGCGCCACCAGGTCGTCGAAGTCCAACCCGCCCGCGGCCGCCAGCGCATGCTCGTACGCCACGAACGCTCGCGCGCGCGAGCCGGCCTGCGGGTCGGCCGCTACGGCTTCGACGTCCACCCGATGCTCGAGCTTGAGCGCGGAGAACGTCGTGTCGAGCCGCCGGCGCTCGGCCGCGTCCGCGGTAGGGACGACCTGCCGGAGCAGCGTCTCACGATCGAGCAGGGGCTCGACCGATCGGCCGGCGGCGCGCAGGATCTCGCGGCCAAACGCGTGGAACGTGCGCACCCGGACCGTTCCCGGCGCGACGTCCAGGGGCAGGAGCGCGGCCGCGACCCGCACCTCGAGCTCGTCGGCGGCTCGCTTGTTGAAGGCGATGGCCGCGATCCGCTCGGCCGGCGTCCCCGTCGCCACGAGCCAGGCGATCCGGGCAACGAGCGTCGTCGTCTTGCCGCTGCCGGCCGGGGCCAGGCACAGGACGGGTCCGGGCTGGGCCGTGGCGGCCGCACGCTGGTCCGGGGTCAGCCCGTCGATCCGGGCCTGGACGGCGGGGTGGAGGTCCATCGGGCCATGGTGGCTGGTCTCGATTGCCCGGCACTTTCGTGTTTGGCCTACGATCGGGATGTGACCCCAGAGCTCGCCGCGACCCTCAAGAAGCTGCCCGATCGCCCGGGCGTCTACCTGATGAAGGACAGCCGGGGCGCCGTGCTCTATGTCGGCAAGGCCCAGAGCCTGCGCAACCGGGTCCGGAGCTACTGGCAGAAGCAGGCCGTCGGTGGCGAGATCCACCGGATCCGGAGCGTCATCGACCGGGTGGCCGACGTCGAGGTGACCCAGACCGACTCGGTCTCCGAGGCGCTCCTGCTCGAGGCCAACCTGATCAAGCGCTACGCCCCGCGCTTCAACGTCCGGCTCAAGGACGACAAGAGCTACCCCTACATCAAGGTCACGATGGCCGACGACTTCCCGCGGATCGAGCGGACCCGCAAGCTGCCCAAGGACGGCAGCCGCTATTTCGGGCCGTACGCCTCGGCGACCAGCGTCGACGAGTCGATGAACCTGATCCGCCGGCTGTTCCCGTTCCGGACCTGCACCCTCGACATCAAGGAGGGCAAGCGGACCCTCCAGCGGCCGTGTCTGCTGTACCACATCAAGCGCTGCCAGGGCCCCTGCATCGAGGCCATCTCGAAAGAGGACTACCGCGCCGACATCGACCAGGTGGTGCTCTTCCTCGAAGGCCGCCAGGAGACTCTGGTCAAGGCTCTCGAGCAGGACATGGCCGAGGCCGCGGAGCGGACCGAGTACGAGCGCGCGGCGGTTCTCCGCGACAAGATCCGGTCGATCGAGCGGACGATGGAGAGCCAGAAGATGGCGGCCTTCGCCCGGACTGAGCTCGACCTGGTCGGGATCGCCCGCCAGGACAACCAGGCCGCCGTCCAGCTGTTCGTCATCCGCGACGGCAAGCTGATCGGCCGCGACGTGTTCCTGCTCGACGCCGTCCGCGAGGCGCCCGACGACGAGGTCCTCAACGGCTTTCTGGAGCAGTACTACAGCCGAGCGACGGCGATCCCGAGTCAGATCCTCGTTCCGTCGCTGCCCGCTGGGGAGGAAGGCGCACTCCTCGAGGCGTTCCTGTCCGAGCGTCGCGGCGGACCGGTCCACCTGCGTGTGCCCCAGCGTGGCGAAAAGCGCCAGCTGATGGCGCTGGCCGTGCGCAACGCGGGCGAGACGCTGGCCCGGGAGCAGGTCCGCTGGCTGGCCGACCAGGGCAAGACCCTCGGAGCGCTGCGCGAGCTGGCCGACGCCCTCGGGATGGCCGACCCGCCGGCCCGGATCGAGTGCTACGACATCAGCAACTTCCAGGGCGACCAGTCGGTCGCGAGCATGGTCGTCTTCGAGGACGGCAAGCCGCGCACGGGCGATTACCGGCGCTTCCGGATCAAGACGGTCCAGGGGGCGAACGATTTCGCCAGCCACCAGGAGGTGCTGCGCCGTCGATTCCGCCGGGCCAAAGCCGGCGAGGAAGGCAGCGAGGAGGAGCTCCGCTGGCGGCTGCCGGATCTGGTCATCGTCGACGGCGGCCGCGGCCAGGTCAGCGCCGCGGCCGAGGTCCTCGCCGAGCTGGGCCTGGACGACCTGCCCCTGGCGGGGCTGGCCAAGGAGCGCGAGGAGCTGTTCCTGCCCGGACGGTCGGAGCCGATCCTGCTGCCGGCCACGTCCCAGGCGCTGTACCTGGTCCAGCGGCTGCGCGACGAGGCCCATCGCTTCGCGATCACCTATCACCGCGATCTGCGGGCCAAGGCCTCGGTCCGCTCGGCGTTCGACGACCTGCCCGGGGTGGGGCCCAAGCGCCGGCGGGCGCTGCTGCGCGTGTTCGGCTCGGTCAAGCGGGTGCGCGACGCGCCCGTCGAGCAGATCGCGGCGGTGCCCGGCATCGGTCCCGCGATGGCCGCTCGAATCAAGACGACCCTGGAGGCGTGAGGGTCCCCGCCGGTCGGCCCGCGCCCCGGCTGGTATAGTCCGCCGCGATGCGTCGCTTCGCTCCCCTCATCATCGTGGTCATCGGTCTTCTCGCGCTCGCCATCGACTTCTGGCCGGGGCTCAAGCTGCCCACGCTGGGCGATCCATCGGCCGGCCCCAAGGTGCTCGAGACCAAGCTCGGGCTCGATCTCCAGGGCGGCCTGCGCGTCGAGTACCGGGCCGTGCCCGTTGGCGGCAAGGTCCCCGACGCGGCGGCCATGACCGTCATCCGCGACATCATCGAGAAGCGGGTCAACTCCACCGGCGTGTCCGAGCCGGTGGTCGTGGTCCAGGGCACCGATCGCGTCGTGGTCGAGCTGCCCGGGGCGACCGACCGGGAGACCATCGAGCAGCTGATCGGAACCACCGGACAGCTGACCTTCGTGCCCCTGCCTCCCGAGAAGTACGGCACGGCGACGAGCGGGGCGGGCCCGCTGGGCATCGTCGACGGCGGACCGCTGCCCAACGACCCCGACCTCAAGCCTCTCTTCGATGGCACGCATCTGACCGGAGCCAACCCCGGCAGCGACCAGAACACCGGCCAGCCGGTGGTCGCCTTCACGCTGGACGACGTCGCGTCGAAGCTGTTCGCGGACTACACCCGCACCCACGTCAACGACTTCTTCGCGATCGTCCTCGACAACACCGTCATCTCGGCGCCGAGCATCCGCGAGCCGATCACCTCCGGGTCGGGCCAGATCACCATGGGCACCGGGGCCGACGCCGTCGCCCGGATGAACGCCCTGGTCACCGTCCTGAAGTACGGCTCGCTGCCGTTCCCCATCGAGCCGGTCCAGGATTCGCAGATCAGCGCCACCCTGGGCGCCGAGTTCCTGCATCGCAGCCTCGTCGCCGGGGGCATCGGGATCGGGCTCGTGTTCCTGTTCATGCTGGTCTACTACCGCCTCCCCGGTCTGGTCGCGGACCTGGCGTTGATCTACTACGCGCTCGTGGTCCTGGCGATCTTCCGGCTCATCCCGGTGACCCTGACCCTGGCCGGGATCGCGGGCTTCGTCCTGTCGGTGGGCATGGCCGTCGACGCCAACATCCTCATCTTCGAGCGGACCAAGGAGGAGCTCCGCCTGGGCAAGACCCTCGTGGCCGCCGTCGAGGCGGGCTTTGCCCGGGCCTGGAACTCGATCCTCGACTCGAACGTGTCGAGCCTGATCACCGCGGGCATCCTGTACGCCTTTGGCTCGCCGACGATCAAGGGCTTCGCCCTGGTCCTGATCATCGGCGTGCTGACCTCGATGTTCACGGCGATCACCGTCACCCGCACGATCCTGCGCGGGATCGTCCATCGGGAGTTTGCCCGGCGGGCCGGCCTGTGGGGCGTCGGCGAAGAGGAGTTCATGGCCCGCACTCCGGGTCGCGGACCACGCCCGGTTCGTGCCCGTGTTTGACGTCATCGGGAAACGCCGCTGGTTCTTCCTGTTCTCGGCCATCCTGACCGTCCCCGGCCTCTTCTTCATCCTCCTGACCCCGTTGACCAACGGCGCCGCCGGGCTCCAGTTCTCGATCGACTACACCGGCGGGACGACCTGGGAGATCAAGTTCCAGCGGGACTCGGTGACCGCCGATCAGGTCAAGGCGGCCCTCGCCCGCCAGGGCGTCACCGACGCGACCGTCGTCGCCACGAGCGGCGGCTATTACGAGATCCGGACCCGTCTGATCGATCTGCCCACCGCGCCGCTGCCGAGCCCCTCACCGTCCGTCGCGCCGGGCGGCTCGGCCTCTCCGGGCGCCTCGGCCTCGGCCGGGGCATCAGCTGCGCCCAGCGCACCGGCGTCGGCCGCACCCAGCGCCTCGGTCGGCCCGAGCGCCTCGGCCGGCCCGAGCGCCTCGGCGGCGCCGAGCCCGACCGCCTCCGCCGCGCCCAGCCAGTCGCCGGCCGCTTCCGCCTCGGCTGGCGCGTCGCCGAGTCCGTCGGGCAGCCCGGGCCCGACCATCGCACCATCGCCCTCGCCAGGCGGCGGCACGGGCACCCAGCTGCCGACCACGGGCAAGCTCGGCCAGATCGCCACGGCCCTCCAGGCCGAGTTCGGGCCGATCGTCTCCCAGCGGGCCCTGTCCACCGTGGGACCGATCATCAGCCAGGAGCTCACTCAGCAGGCCGCCCTGCTGATCCTCCTGGGCTCCATCGGGATCGTCCTGTGGATGACGATCCGCTTCCACGACGTGCGCTTCGGCGCCACGGCGCTGGTGGCCCTCGTCCATGACGTGATCGTGGTCATCGGCACGTTCGCGATCCTGGGGACCTTCTTCCGGGTCCAGATCGATGCCTTGTTCGTGACCGCCGTGCTGACCGTCATCGGCTTCAGCGTCCACGACACCATCGTGGTCTACGACCGGGTCCGCGAGAACCGCGCCCGACACATCGGTGAGCCGTTCGACCGGATCGTCAACCACTCGATCCTGCAGACTTTCGGCCGGTCGATCAACACCAGCCTGACCGTGGTCATCACCCTGACCGCGCTGCTCCTGTTCGGTGGCTCCGCGACGAGCTATTTCGTGCTGGCGCTGCTGATCGGGATCGTGTCCGGGACGTACTCGTCGATCTTCAACGCGGCCCCGCTCCTGGTCGTGTGGCATGACTGGGACGAGCGCCGCAAGGCTCGCCTGGCGGCCGTCAACCGGCCCGCTCGTCGCTCCGCGTCCTGAGCCGCTCGGACGACGTCCGGCTAAGGCCGCGTGCATCGGGACGTGGCATCCTGAGCCAGTGATCGAGCCGCGCTTCCGCTGGCGACTTCCGGTCCTCGTCGAGCGCTCGGCGCCGTTCGTCGCGGCCGCGCTGGAGGCCGGCTTCTCCGACCGGATCGCGGGCCTCCTGATCGCGCGCGGGGTGGCAGATGTAGCGGGGCTGGCGGCGTTCACGGCCGAGGTCGGCCAGGGCCTCCACGATCCCGGTCTCCTGCCCGATGCGGACCGGCTGCTGGCCAGGCTCCAGCGGGCCAGGTCGGCCGGTGAGGCGGTCCAGGTCTTCGGCGACTTCGACGCAGACGGCCTGACCGGGCTGGCGATCATGACCCGCGCCCTGCGGGTCTACGGGCTCGACGCCGAGCCATATGTCCCCAGCCGGGTCGATGAGGGCCACGGCCTGTCGCTGCGCGCCGTCGACAGCGCCGAGTCCGCGGGACGGACCCTGATCGTGACGGTCGATACCGGCTCGACCAGCGTGGCCGAGGTGGCCGAGGCAGCCCGGCGGGGAATCGACGTGATCGTCACCGACCACCATCGCCTCCCACCCGACCTGCCCGCCACCGTCGCGCTGGTCAACCCGCACCGATCGGATTCCGTCTATCCGGACGCGCGCCTGGCGGGCAGCGGGGTCGCCTTCAAGGTCGCCCAGCTGATCCTGGCCGACGTCCCCGGCGGGCCGGATCGGGCGCTGGCGCTGGCCGAGCTGGCGACCATCGGGACCGTCGCCGACGTGGCCCCGATCGTGGGTGAGAACCGGGCCATCGCCCGGCTCGGCCTCCGGCAGTTGCGGACCGCCCCACTGCCCGGTCTGGCCGCGCTCCTCGAGCTGTCCGGCACGTCGCCATCGAGCGTCGACCTGGAGACGATCGCCTTCGTCATCGCGCCGCGGATCAATGCCGCGGGCCGCGTTGGCGACGCGCTCGAGGCCGCCCATTTGCTCCTGACCGACGATCCGGCGGAGGCAACGGACCTGGCCGCCCGGCTCCAGGCGGCCAACCTCGTCCGCCGCGACCTGACCCGGACCGCCATGGCCGAGGCCCAGGCGACGCTCGCCGCAGAACCGGGCGATCCGGCGGCCACCGTCGTTCGCGGCGATTGGCCGGTCGGGGTGATCGGGCTCGTGGCCGGCCGTCTGGCCGAGGAGCGCGGCCGGCCCGCGGTGGTCGGGACCGAGATCGAGGGTGTCATCCGGGCCTCGTGCCGGAGCGCGGCGGGGATCGACCTGGGCGCCGTCCTGGCCGAGTGCGCCGACCTGTTCATCCGCCACGGCGGCCATGCCGGCGCGGCCGGCTTCGAGCTGTCAGTCGAGCGCTGGGACGAGTTCCGCGACCGCTTCCTGGCCATCGTCACGAACGCCGCGCCGCCTTCGTCGGATCCTCGCCCCGAGCTGATGGTCGACCTGGTCGTGCCCGGCCCGGAGGTCGACTACGCGTTCCTGGCCGAGCTGCGCCGGCTCGATCCGACCGGTCCCGGGAACCCCGATCCGCTCGTCGTCGTTGAGGGCCTCACCGTGACCCGTGTCCGCGCCGCCAGTGGTGGTCATTCGCAGCTGACCCTGCGCAAGCGGCTCGACGTGGTCGATGGGATCGCCTTCGGGCGAGCCGACCTGGCCGCCGAGATCCACGAGGGCGATCGGCTCGACGTCGTCGCCCGGATCGTGACCCGGATCTTCGGCGGCTACGAGTCGATCCAGCTCGAGATCCGGGACGCCGCCCCGGCCGGTCACGCGGCCGGCCTGGCGACGAGCCCGAACGAGCGGGTTGCGCTCGTCGCCGGGGCGGGTCGATGACGCGGCGACCCGGTCGAACCCGCTCCGGCGTGGCCCGTTCCGGGACCGATCCCTACGGTCTCGGCGCCGCCGGCTCGCTGATGGCACCGGCCCTGGCCCTGGCCGGCCTGGCGGCCATCGCTGTGATCACCCTGGCCCTGTTCACCGGGACGGTCCCCCTACCCGGCAGTGGGGGACCGCAGGGCAGCGGCGGGGTGATCGCGCCGAACCGGACCCCGGCGCCCTCCAACGTGGTCATCGTCGACCCGCGGACCAACATCCCCGGCACCCTGGTCTTCGTCAAGCAGGGCAACGTGTGGGCCCAGACCGGCAACAAGGCGACCCAGATCACGAACAGCGGCGCGGGGTCGATGCCGAGCTGGTCGGCCGACGGTCAGTGGATCTACTACATCGAGAGCGTCCACGACCAGGGCTATTTCCCGGGCGGCGGCGAGGGTCCCAGCCGGTATTCGATGGAGTACCCGGTCCTGACTCGCATCCACCCCGACGGGACCGGTGCGCAGAAGCTGCTGAGCGGTCGCTACAAGCAGGGCCAGTACAGCTGGTTCTTCTGGATCCGCCAGCCGCGGATCTCTCCTGATGGACGGACGGTGGCGCTGCTGTCCGATGGGCCCGACCCGACCAAGAGCGACGTCATCCTTCAGACCCATGACGTCAAGACCGACAAGACGAAGCGTCTGAACCTGCCCGAGAATGCTCCGCTCGGTCACCAGGACCCGGCCTGGCGCCCGGACGGCAAGCAGCTGCTGTATGTCAAGAACGGCCGCGACGGCACGCGCGGCGCGCCCGCGATCTGGCGCTACGATCCGGCGACCAAGAAGAACGCCGCTCTCAGCGCGTCCGGCTACATGCAGCCCTCCTGGTCGCCCGACGGGCGCTGGGTCGCCGCCACCCGGACCAGCGCGCTGGGGACCGACGTGGCCATCCTCGACGGACGGACCGGGAGCGAGGTCCTGCGCCTGACCGGTGATGGCCGCTCGTGGGCCCCGGTCTGGTCGCCCAAGGGCGACTCGATCGCCTACATGCACATCGAAGGGCTCATCGTCGACCTCAAGATGATCGGGCTGAGCGGCGCCGGACCGACCTGGAAGGTCGAGCAGATGCCCGATGTGACCCAGTACAGCGGGCTCGACGGGAGCTCGGCGGCGAGCTGGTACATCCCGGACCTGGCGCCGCCGCCGACGCCCGGTGCGAGTCCGGGCGGCTCGACGAGTCCGTGAGCGGCGGCTACCTCGAGCGGCTCGCGGCGCGCAGCGCAGCCACCGGCACGGTCCTGTGCCTCGGCCTCGACCCGGATCCCGGTGAGCTCCCGCTGGGGTTCGGTGCCGACGTCCGCGGGATCGAGGCCTTCTGCCGGCTCCTCCTGGAGGCATGTCTGCCGGTCGTGGCCGCGGTCAAGCCGAACCTGGCCTTCTTCGAGGCTTTGGGCCCGGACGGAATGGCCGTCCTCGAACGGCTTCGGGCCGCAGTGCCCGCCGACGTGCCGTTCATCGCGGATGCCAAGCGGGGCGACATCGGCTCAACGGCCGCGCGCCAGGCGGTCGCCCGGTTCGACCGCCTCGGCGCGGACGCGATCACGGCCAGCCCATATCTCGGCTCGGAGGCGATCGAGCCTCTCCTCGAGCGCGCCGACCGGTTCGTCTACGTCCTGTGCCGGACGTCCAATCCCGGTGCTGGTGAGCTCCAGGACCTGGCCGTCGCGGCGACAGCGGACGGGGCGCCGGCCGAGCGCCTGTACGAGCGGGTGGCACGCGTCGCCGCGAGCTGGGGTCCGGGCGGGACCGTTGGGCTGGTCGTTGGTGCGACGGCCCCGGACGAGATGGCCCGGATCCGCGCGATCGCGCCCGCGAGCGCCTTCCTGGTGCCCGGAGTCGGCGCCCAGGGCGGCGCTCACGAGCCGGTCCTGCGCCACGGTCCAGCGACCGCTCCACCGGCCGGTGGGAGCATCGCCGGTGGGCTCCTGGTCAACGTCTCGCGCGGGATCTCCCGGGTAGCTGCGAGCGGCTCCGAAGGGGGTCGCGAGGTCGATCCCGGAGCGGTCCTGGAGGCCATTGCGCGCGAGTGGGCCAGCCGGCTCGCTGTGCTAGTCTAGGCGCCGCCAGCGTCCCACCCGAAGCACTGAGGACCGCACCGACCGATGCCCGTTCCCGGACCGCTCGAGCTCGTCATCATCCTCGTGATCGCCCTCCTCATCCTGGGCCCCGGACGACTTCCGGACGTCGGTTCAGCTCTGGGCAAGGGCCTGCGCGAGTTCCGCAAGGCGTCCTCGGATATCCAGGAATCGGTCAGAGTCGACACCACGCCGCTGCCGCCCGATCGACCCGCCGACGCATCCGCGCCCACCCCGGTTGTGCCCCCGCCGATCGTTCCGGGGCCGCTGTCACCCCCCGCCGGGCCCGCACCGATGGACCCGTCCAGCCCGGTAGCTGCCGCGCCGGTCGCTTCAGAGTCGGCCCCCACCGCCGCCCCGCCCGGCGAGGTCGCCGGCGCCCCGTCGACGGAGGCAACGACCACTCAGCAGCCCGGCTCCGAGCCCAAGTCCTAGTCCGCGGCAGCGGGCCCGGACCAGGCGATCGTCATGGCCGACGACCCGACCCCGGACGCGTCCGCGCCCCCTCCTGAGCCGCCGACCACCCAGTCACTCGCCGTGACGCCGCCGGTGCCGGCGGCCGCTGCGGGCGAGGGCGGCGCGGTGATGAGCCTGGTCGATCACCTCGGCGAGCTGCGCAGTCGGTTGTTCCGGGTGATCGCCGCGGTCGCCGTGGCATCGGTCGTCGGGTTCCTGGCCGGCGACAACATCATCGCCTTCCTGAAGTCGCCGATCCCCGGCACGGACCCGCTCTTCTTCACCGGCCTGGGCGATCCCTTCTTCATCCGGATGAAGATCGCGGTCGTGGTCGGGATCATCCTGGCGATGCCGGTCATCCTCTACCAGCTCTGGGCGTTCGTCGCCCCGGGCCTGACCGAGGCCGAGCGGCGGACCGTCCGACCATGGGTCCCGCTGGCCCTGCTGTTCTTCGCCCTGGGCGTGGCCATCGCCTACGTGATCCTGCCCTACGCGGCACAGTTCCTGCTGGGCTTCCAGACGGCCGAGCTCAAGCCGCTGATCACGGCCGGCTCGTATTTCGACTTCGTGACCACGCTGTTCCTGGCCTTCGGTCTGACCATGGAGTTCCCGATCGTGCTGTTCGCCCTGTCCCGGGTGAACATCCTCAGCTCGCAGCGGCTGCGCGCGTCTCGACGCTACGTGATCCTGGGGATCACCGTGTTCGCCACGGTCGCGACGCCCGGCGGCGACCTGGTCAGCCCGTTCGTGCTGGGCGTGACGATGTACGTCCTGTACGAGGCGACCACCTGGTTCATCGCCCGGAGCGGCCACTGATCCGCGTCGGCGGTGCGGCTGGAGCGACCGCCGGCGGGCCGGTCGCCGAGCGGCCGGTGGCCGGTGGCGGCGTAGACTGGCCTCGATGACTGGCTCCGGATCCCTCGACCCGTCCGACCCGGCGGCCGCGGCCCAGCCGCCGGAACGCCAGCACGTCGTCATCCTGAGCGGCCTCTCGGGCGCCGGCAAGACGGCCGCCACGAAGCTGTTCGAGGACCTCGGCTACACCACGGTCGACAACCTGCCCGGGGAGCTGCTGCCCGAGCTCGCGGAGCTGGTCTCGGAGGACCGCGAGCGGTTCGAGAAGACCGCCATCGTGCTCGACGTTCGGGCGGGCGACGCGCCGACGGCCCTGGCTGCGATGCGGGGCGCGCTCGAAGGACGCGGGATCCAGCCACAGGTGTTCTTCCTGGAGGCCCGCGACGAGGTCATCATCCGGCGCTTCTCGGAGACCCGCCATCGTCATCCCCTGGCCGACGCGCGGGGGATTGCCAGCTCGATCGCCGAGGAGCGGCGCCGGCTGGGACCGATCCGCGACGAGGCCGACGTCGTCCTCGATACGAGCGATCTGGCCATGCGCGAGCTGCGCGAGAAGCTGTTCGCCCACCTGGCCGATTCGCCCGATCCCGATCGCCTCGCCGTCCAGCTCATCAGCTTTGGCTTCAAGTACGGGCTGCCGCTCGAGGCCGACCTGGTCTTCGACGTGCGCTTCATGCAGAACCCGTACTACATCGACGAGCTGCGCTCGCTGTCCGGGCTGACCGATCCGGTCCGCAAGTTCGTGCTCGACCAGCCGACCACCCAACGCTTTCTCGAGTACCTGCGCGGCTTTCTCGAGTTCGTCGTGCCGGCCTACGTCGGCGAGGGCAAGACCCGGCTGACGATCGGCATCGGCTGCACCGGCGGCTACCACCGCTCGATCGCCATCGCCGAGGCGATCGCGGCCTGGCTGCGCGAGCAGGACTTTGGCACGGTTGCCGTGTTCCACCGCGAGCTCGAGCGGAGCTGAGCCGATGGCCCTCGTGCGCCGTCGGCTGGCGGGTCTCGCGGAGCTCCGTCGCTGGCTGACCCCCGGGATCGGGATCAAGCGCTGGCTCGCGGTGGTCTTCCTGGGCGAGCTCGGGCTCGCCCTGGGCCTGGCCTTCGTCCTGCGCCAGGTCTACCGGGACGTGGGGCTGGACGAGCCGGTCCAATCAATCGTTTCTGCGCTGACCCTCCAGTTCCTGCCCTACTGGATCCGGGCAACGATCCTCGCCTCGCTTGGCGTGGGCCTCTTCGGGTTCGCCGCCTGGAAGGTCGTCCGGGTCCTGACCGGGCCGTACCGCTCCGACGACGAGGAGCGCCCCCTGGTCGAGGTCATCTACCAGAAGCGCTTCCTGGCCCGCGGGCCGCGGATCGTGGCCCTCGGCGGCGGAACCGGCCTGTCGACCCTGCTGCGCGGTCTCAAGGAGCACACCAGCAACCTGACCGCGGTGGTGACCGTGGCCGACGACGGCGGCTCCTCGGGCAAGCTGCGCGAGCAGCTGGGGGTCCCACCGGTCGGCGACATCCGTAACTGCATCGTGGCCCTGGCCGACGCCGAGTCGCTGATGGGCCGCCTGCTCCAGTACCGCTTTCCCGGCGATGACGTGCCCGAGAGCCTCGGGGGTCACGCGGTGGGCAACCTGCTGATCGCCGCAATGACCGCGGTCGAGGGCGGCGACTTCGAGGAAGGCGTCCGCCAGATGAACCGGGTTCTGGCCGTTCGTGGGCGGGTTGTGCCCGCGTCACCGACGCCGCTCGTGCTCCACGCCGCCCTGAGCGACGGGACCGAAGTCGTCGGCCAGTCCCGGATCGCGGCGACCAGCGGGATCGAGCGGGTGTGGCTGACTCCCGACGGCGTCGACGCCGCCGCCGACGCCGTCAGCGCGATCGCCGAGGCCGACGTCCTGGTGATCGGGCCGGGCAGCCTGTTCACGAGCGTCCTGCCTGCGCTGCTCCTGCCCCAGATCCGCGCCGCCGTGCTGGCCTCGCCGGCGCCCCGGATCTACGTCTGCAACGTGGCCACCCAGGTGGGCGAGACGAGCGGGTTCGACCTGGCCGACCACGTCGAGGCCCTCGAGCGTCATGCCTCCAGCGGGATCGTCGACGTCGTCCTGGCCAACAACCGGACGGGCACCCGGGCCGGTCCCGACCGGGTGGGGGATGGCGATCCCGACGCCATCCGCCTGCGCTGGCCGCCAACCGTCGAGCGTCCGCCGCGACTGGTCCTCGACGACCTGGCCGATCCCGACGACCCGCATCACCACGATCCGGCCCGCCTGGCCGCCGCGATCCTCCACGTCGCCGAGCGAGACGGCGCGACTCGCCGGCGCGGTGTCGTCGGCCGGACGGCGTGACGGGGTGAGCCCGGCCGGTCCCGTGGGCGCCCTTCCCGCGGCCGAGCCCGTTCGTTGACCGGCACCGAGTCCGCGTTGTGATCGAGCCCGTTTCTTGACCGGGACCGACCGCGACCTGGTCAGCGCGATCCGGACCGAGCTCGCCGCGATCGTCCCATCGCGGGCGTGCGATCGGGCGGCCGAGTCGGCCGGGCTGGGCACGGCCCTGGCGACCCGCGAGGCGGCGGTCGCGCGACTGGCGGTCCGACTCGGGCGCGAGCCCGCCGACGCCGGGCGGCTTCTCGGCGGCCGACGCCGAACCCGCCACGTTCGAGTCGTGGAGGCAGCCGCCGGCGAGCCATTCGACTGGGATCGCGCCGCGGACCACTGCCGGATCGCCTGGCTGCGCGGCCGTTTCCTCGCCCGGGGATCGCTCAGCCTGGCCTCGGGGCGCGCTCATCTCGAATTCGTGGTGACCCCCGACGAGGCCCCGATCCTCGCCGATCGGCTCGATGCGCTGGGCCTCTCGGCCTCGTGGCGACTACGCCGCGGCCGGGGGGTGGTCACCTGGAAGAGCACCGACATCGTGGGCACGTTCCTGCGCCGGGTCGGCGCCGGCTCGGCCATCCTCGAGCTCGAGAGTCGGCAGGTCGCGCGGGCGCTGCGCGGCGACATCAACCGCGTGGTCAACGCCGAATCGGCCAACCTTCAACGGGCGGTTTTGGCCGCCTCCCGGCAGCTCCGCGCCATCGAGCTGCTCGAGGCCGACGGACGCCTGGCCGACCAGCCCGAGCTCGTCCGGTCGGTGGCCGCGGCCCGCCGCGAGACGCCCGAGGCGACCTTCGGCGAGCTGGCCAGCCGGCTGGAGCTGCACCGCTCCACGGTCCAGCGCGCCCTCGAGCGGCTCGAGCGGCTGGCGCTGGCCGAAGCGAACGGTCGCGCTCTGGCATGATCCCGGTCATGCGACCCGTCGTCATCGCCGCCAACTGGAAGATGCACACGACGCCTGCCGACGCGGGCGAGCTGGCGACGACGATCGCCGCCAGGACCCGGGTCGAGGGTCCCGTCGAGCGGGTCATCTGCCCCCCCTTCGTGTGCCTGGCCGCGGTCCGTGACGCGCTGGCCGGGAGCGGCGTCGCGGTGGGCGCCCAGAACGTCCACCATGAGCTGAGCGGTGCCTACACCGGCGAGATCAGCGCGCCAATGCTGGCCGGTCTGGCGACCTGGGTCATCCTGGGCCACTCCGAGCGGCGCCGGGATGCCGGCGAGACCGACGAGCTCGTCGGGCGCAAGCTGCGCCGGGCCGTCGAGGCACCGCTTCGACCAATCGTGTGCGTCGGCGAGCAGCTCGGCGAACGCGAGGCGGGCCGCGCCGCGGCCGTGGTCCGCGAGCAGGTCCACGGGATTCTGACCGCGTTTGGCGACGCGACCTTCGGCGATGCCGCCGGCGATCTCGAGAGCGGCGGCGTGGTCATCGCCTACGAACCGGTGTGGGCCATCGGCACCGGCCGCAACGCCACCGGCTCCGACGCCGCGGCCATGGCCGACACGATCCGTGCGGCGATCGCCGAGGCCGGCCTGGTCGACCTGGCCGCCGCGATCCCGGTCCTCTACGGCGGCAGCGTCACCGCGGCCAACATCGGCGAGTTCCTGGCCGAGCCGGCGATCGACGGTGCGCTGGTTGGCGGCGCCTCGCTCAAGCCCGACGAGATGGCCGGGATCGTGTCCCGGGCCGGGCTGACCGCGACCGCCCGCGCCGCCGGCGCAGCGTGCCGGACGGGCGGGCGCGGGACCGTCCGCCGCCCGTCCGTCGGCCGCGGCCGATCGTGCTGGTCGTCCTCGCCGGCTTCGGGATCGGTCGTGAACCGGCCGCCGACGCGATCGCGGCCGCGGCCATGCCCACCTGGCGGGGCCTGATCGAGCGCTGGCCGCACGCTCAGCTCGGGGCCTCGGAGGCATCCGTCGGCCTGCCCGCCGGGCAGATGGGCAACTCGGAGGTCGGCCACCTCAACCTGGGCACCGGCCAGCCCGTCCTCCAGGACCTGCCCCGGATCGACGCGGCGCTGGCCGACGGCTCCTTCTACAACCGACCGGCCCTGCTGGCGGCCTGCGACCGGGCCGCCCGGCCCGATGGCCGGCTGCACGTCATCGGCCTGGTCGGGCCCGGCGGCGTCCACGCCCACGATCGGCATGTCGTGGCCCTGGCCGAGCTGGCCGCGCGGCGGGGCGTTCCCGCGGTGCGTGTCCACGCCCTGCTCGATGGGCGCGATACGCCGCCCCGGTCGGCCGAGGGGTTCATCGCCGACCTCGAGCAACGGCTCGCCACAGCCCATCCCGACGCGCGGATCGCGACCGTGGGCGGTCGCTACTTCGCCATGGACCGGGACCACCGCTGGGATCGGACCGCCCAGGGCTATCGGGCGATCGTCCACGGCCTGGGGCGGCGGGCGCCCAGCGCCCTGGCGGCCGTGGCGGACGGCTACGCCCGCGGCGAGAGCGACGAGTTCATCGAGCCGACGATCGTCGAGGGTGTCGACGGGCGGATCCGCGACGGCGACCCGGTCATCCATGCCAGCTTCCGGGCCGACCGGGCTCGACAGCTGATCCACGCCCTGGTCGACGAGCCGTTCGATGGCTTCGACCGGTCCGCCCCCGACGGGCGGTTGGCGCCGCGCGACCTGCTGGTCGTGACGATGACCGAATACGAGGCCGGTCTGCCCGTCGCGGTCGCCTTCCCGCCCGATGAGGTCCCCTCGCTGGCGGGTGCCCTGTCCCAGGCCGGCTGGCGCCAGTTCCACGTCGCCGAGACGGAGAAGTACGCCCACGTGACGTACTTCTTCAACGGCGGCCGGGAGGCGCCCTGGCCCGGCGAGGACCGGCTCCTGGTGCCGAGCCCGGGGGTGGCTACCTACGACCGTCAACCGGAGATGAGCGCGCCAGGGGTGACCGACGCGCTGGTCGAGGCGATCGAGTCGGGTCGCTACGACTTCATCGTGGCCAACTATGCCAATCCCGACATGGTCGGTCATACGGGCGTCTGGGGCGCGACGGTCCGCGCGGTCGAGACGATCGACGCCTGCCTGGCCCGCGTGGTGGCGGCGGTCGAGGCCGTCGACGCCGAGGCACCTGAGGCGCCCGGTGCTGTCCTGCTCGTCACCGCCGACCACGGCAACGCCGACCGGATGCGTGACGACTCGGGTGCGCCCGTCACCGCCCACTCGCTCAACCCGGTCCCGATCGTGGCCGTTGGCCGGTCGGTGGAAGGTCGCCGTCTGCACGACGGGGTACTCGCCGACGTGACCCCCACGATCCTCGAGCTGGCCGGCCTGCCGACCTGGCCGGGGGTCGTCGGGGTGTCGCTCCTGGACCCTGTGCTACCATCCGACGGCCCTTCAAGCCAGAGGTCCGTTCGTCCGTGAACCCGCTCTTCGCCGTCGGCCAGATGATCGTCGGGATCGCCCTGATCATCTCGATCCTGCTCCAGGCTCGGGGGACCGGCCTGTCCGGTGCCTTCGGCGGCGACAGCGCGGTCTACCGGAGTCGACGCGGCGTGGAACGACGGCTATGGCAGTTCACCATCGTCCTGTTGGTGCTGTTCGTCCTGTTCTCGCTGGCCTCGTACGCGCTGTTCTCGTCGAACGCCTCGACCGCCGCCTGATACCGTGACCGCCCGCTGAGGGCGGCTCGCCGGCCCCGAGACGTCGACCGCTGGAGGCAAGTCCGTTGACCCAACGCGACCGGGGGATCGTCGCCGCCCTCGGGATTGCGCTGATCGTCTTGTCGCTGGCCGTGGCCCTGCCCCGTGGCTCGATCGGCTCGGGCGTCCCGGGCGGCTCCGGCGACGCCGCTGGCTCACCCTCGGCCGGCCCATCCACCCCCGACACGGCGGTCTACCGTGAGGGCACGATTGGCCGTCCGAGCTCGATCAATCCGCTGACCGCCCGCACCCAGGCCGACCGCGACCTGGTGGCGCTCGTGTTCAGTGGCCTGGTCGGACTGGGGCCGGATGGCACGTACCGGCCCGATCTGGCCGCGGGCTGGACGGTCGACGCCAAGGGCAAGACGTGGACCTTCACGATCCGGCCCGATGCACGCTGGCAGGACGGCGAGCCGGTGACGTCGGACGATGTGGTCTTCACCGTGAACGTGCTCAAGAGCCCGGGCTATACCGGTCCAATGGCGGCCTCCTGGCGCGAGGTGAGCGTGACAGCGGTCGATGCCCGGACGGTCAGGTTCGAGCTGACCACACCGATCGGCGGATTCCTCCAGGCGGCCACGATCGGGCTGCTGCCGGCCCATCTCCTCAGCGAGACGCCGATCGAGACCCTCGCCGACGATCCCTTCAGCGTCCAGCCAGTCGGGGCGGGACCGTTCGTGCTGACCTCCTGGAACGCCGAATCGGCCACCCTCATTCCGGCCAGCGCCGCCGACGTCCCCGCAACCGATCCGGTGGCCCCCTCCGCGCCGAGCGACGGGCCGGCGCCAGCCGCGAGCGGTTCGCCGGTTGCACCAGGCTCGTCCGGCGCGGCAGCCGCGCCAGCTGCCCCATCGTCGCCAGCGGCCGCATCGCCGCCCACGGCTGCGCCCACGCCCGTCCCCACCGACCGTCCCGAAGCGGCGCTGCCGGGCATCGCGCTGCACTTCTACCAGGACGCCGCCTCGCTCGCCGCTGCCTACCGGGCCGGCAACCTCGACGCGGCCGCGGGCCTGCCAGCGGACATCGCCGGTCAGCTCGCCGCCGTCCCGGGGAACCACCTGCTGAGCTACCCGCGCACGACCCTGACGGCGATCGCTCTCAACCTGCGACCCGGCAACGGCGAGCTGCGGCTGCCCGTCGTGCGTCATGGGCTGCTGGCCGCGATCGACCGGACCAAGCTCATCGCCACCGTGTTCGGCGGCGCCGCGACCCGCGCCGACTCGGCCATCCCGCCGTCGTCGTGGGCCTTCGACCCCAGCGTCAGCCGGCCCGTGCGCTTCGATTTGAAACGGGCGGCGGCCGACTTCAAGGCCGGCGGCTGGAAGCGGCGGACGGGCGGCTGGGCCGCGCCCGGCGGCAAGAAGCCGTACGTCCTGGAGCTCATCGCTCCCAACGCCGAGTCGAACCCGACGGCGATGGCGGTGGCCCAGGCCGTGGCCGCGGATTGGACAGCCTTCGGGCTGCGGACGGTCGTGACCGGCCTGACACCGGCCCAGTTCGTCCAGGAGCGGCTGCGCAAGGGCAAATTCCAGTCGGCCGCGATCGACGTCAACATCGGGCTCGACCCGGATCTCTATCCGCTGTTCGCCTCGACCCAGGCCACCAGCGCCGGTTCGAACATCAGCGGCATCCAGGATGTCCTGCTCGACCGCGACCTCATTCGAGCCCGGGCACCGGGCAGCGATACGGCTCGCAAGGCCGCCTACAGCAAGCTCCAGCAGCGCCTCGTCGACCGCACCTACATCCTGCCGATCGCCTTTCGCACAGAGCTGGTGGTCGTGTCCGATCGGCTCAGCGGACCGGTCGTCCGTGAGCTCGGCGATCCGGCTGATCGCTATTGGGATGTGCTAACATGGCTCCTCGCTGACGGCGGGTGAGCACGATCACCGGTCGGCCGGGACTCACGCCGAGGTGGCGGAATCGGTAGACGCGCTAGCTTCAGGAGCTAGTGTCCGCAAGGGCGTATGGGTTCAAATCCCTTCCTCGGTACCACCCTCGACCGAGTCTCGCGCGGCGTCATTCGAGCCCAGGTGGCGGAATTGGTATACGCGTACGTTTGAGGGGCGTATGAGGCAACTCATCCGGGTTCAAGTCCCGGCCTGGGCACCACTCCTGCATTGATCGCGGCGGTCCCGAAGGGGCCGCCGTCCCGATTCCGGGGCCGGGTTGGCGGGCGTATCCTGCCCTCGCCCGGGCGGTTAGCTCAGCTGGTCAGAGCGCCTCGCTTACACCGAGGATGTCGGGGGTTCGAGTCCCTCACCGCCCACCACGATCGGCGCCGAGCCCGCTCGCGTGCGGTTGACGCCATCCGGCCCGCCTGATCGAGATCGTCGACCAGGAGGACCGCATCCGGGCCCGGACAGCGCGCCTGCTATGCTCGTGGCGCTCGCCCGCCCAGGCCGGGCGTACGCGGAGGAGGACCATGCAACCAGCGCTGCTCATCCTGATCGTCATCATCGTGGCGATCGTCGGCTTCGTCATCGCCCTGTACAACGGCCTGATCGGCCGGCGACTGCGGGTCGACGAGGCCCTGGCTCAGATCGAGGTCCAACTCAAGCGTCGCCATGACCTGATCCCCAACCTGGTCAACGCGGTCAAGGGCTACATGGACTTCGAGCAGGACGTCCTGACCAAGGTCACCGAGGCGCGCGCCAACGCCGTCGCCGCCGGCGCCAAAGGCCCGGCCGAGCAGGCCCAGGCCGAGAACATGCTGACCGGCGCCCTGCGCTCACTGTTTGCGGTCGTCGAGAACTACCCCCAGCTCAAGGCCAACGAGAACGTGCTCAGCCTGCAGGAGCAGGTGACCACGACCGAAAACCAGATCGGGTTCTCGCGCCAGCACTACAACGCGACCGTGCTCGACTACAACACGGCGATCCAGACCGTCCCGGCCGTGATCATCGCGGGCATGTTCGGCTTCACCAAGCGCGACTTCTTCGACGCCGAGCCGGAGGCCGACCAGGTCCCCCAGGTCCAGCTCCGCTAGGCGTTCGGCCGGTCGTCTGCGACCCGAGGATCCGTGGCCTCGACCTTCTACAGCCAGATCGCCGCGAACAAGCGGAATTCGGTGCTGCTCGCGATCGGGCTCATCCTGCTCCTGGCCATCCTGGGGCTGGCGATCGGGTATGGCCTGACCGGCAGCCTGTCGGGCGGCGTGAGCGCGACCGTACTGGCCCTGTTCGTCGGCGTCCTCGTCTCGCTCGTGTCCTACTTCCAGGGCGACTCGATCGTGCTGGCCGCCTCCGGCGCCCGGGCGGTCACCGAGGAGGAGTTTCCGCAGCTGTTCAACGTCGTCCGCGAGCTGACCATCGCGGGGAACCTGCCGATGCCCAAGGTCTACCTCATCGATGACACCTCGATGAACGCCTTCGCCACGGGTCGCGATCCACAGCATGCCTCGATCGCGGTCACCAGCGGCCTGCTCAGCCGGATGGACCGCGAGGAAGTCCAGGGGGTCATCGCCCACGAGCTGTCGCACGTGCGCAACTTCGACATCCGGTTCTCGCTCCTGGTCGGGGTCATGGTCGGCAGCATCGCCCTGCTCGCCGACTTCTTCCTGCGCTTCACGTTCTGGGGCGGGCGCGGCCGCTCGAGCGACAACGACAAGGGCGGCGGTGCCTTTCAGCTGATCATCCTGGCGGTTGCCCTGGTCCTGGCGATCCTGGCGCCGATCGCCGCCCGCCTGGTCCAGCTGGCGGTCAGCCGACAGCGCGAGTACCTGGCCGACGCGTCGGGCGTGGAGCTGACCCGCAACCCGGTCGGTCTCGAGCGAGCGCTGGCCACGATCGCGGGCGATACCGAGGTCCTCGAGGTCGCCAATCGGGCGACCCAGCACCTGTACTTCACGAACCCGATCATGAAGCTCGGCCAGACCGGCGAGACGAGCTCCTGGTTCGCGACCCATCCACGCCTGATCGACCGGATCAACCGGCTCCGCCAGCTGCGCGGCCTGACGCCGGTCGAGACCCCCGCCGAGGAGCTGGCCAGCAGCGGTCAATAGGTCGCGGACGCCGTGGTGGTCGGCGTGACGGCGAGCCTCGGTTGAGGCCGTCGGAGGCGCCATGGTATTCTCCGCCTCGCCGACGGGCGGCCAGCCTGGTCAGGCCATCGGGCCGAGATAGCTCAGTTGGTAGAGCACGCGACTGAAAATCGCGGTGTCGCCAGTTCGATCCTGGCTCTCGGCACCACCATGGTCGTCCGGTGCACCGGCGGGAGTAGCTCAGTTGGCAGAGCGCAACCTTGCCAAGGTTGAGGTCGCGGGTTCGAACCCCGTCTCCCGCTCCACTCACGCGTCCGACGCCCGGTCGGGCCGGCCGGTGTCCGCCGACCACTCGTCCGGTGCCCCTTCGTCCAGTGGTAGGACAGCGGACTTTGGATCCGTTAACCGAGGTTCGAATCCTCGAGGGGCAACGACCACGTAAACTGGGCGGCGCCGGTCGGCGGGTCCCTGACCGGCCGGGATCTCTTCGGCGACGTGGTGAAGTGGTTCAACACGGAGGTCTGCAAAACCTCTATTCAGCGGTTCGAATCCGCTCGTCGCCTCCACACTCCAGGCCCCAGACAGCCCGCGGGAGATCGTGACCACACTCGAGAATCGGCCGAACACCGCCCTCATCGTCATCGACGTCCAGACCGGTGTCGTGGCGGGGGCTCACGAGCGGGACGCGGTCGTCGCCAATGTCGGCAGCCTGGTCGACAAGGCCCGTCGGGCACGGGTCCCCGTGGTCTGGGTCCAGCACTCCGACGACGGGCTGGCGAGGGGGAGCGACGACTGGCAGATCGTCCCGGAGCTGACGCGGGACGAGGCCGAGCCGCTGGTCGAGAAGCACTACGCCGACTCCTTCGAGGAAACCACCCTCGAGACCGTACTGTCGGGCCTCGGCGTCGGCCGGCTCGTCGTCGCCGGGGCACAGACCGATGAGTGCATCCGCTCGACGCTCCATGGCGCGGTCGTCCGGGGCTATGACGCGACCCTGGTCAGCGACGCCCACACGACCGAGGACCAGTCGGCCTGGGGGGCGCCGCCGCCGGACAAGGTCATCGCCCACACGAACCTGTACTGGACCTACCACACGGCGCCGGGGCGGACGGCCGGCACGGTCGAGACCAAGGACGTCGACTTCGGCGGCACCTCCTGAGCGTCTCATTCACGTCTGCGGCGCCCCTCGAGGCGGAGTCGGACGGGCGACCGCCGGAGGCCTGCCTCGCGTTAGGCTGTGCTCGGCCGAAGTGGCGGAACCGGCAGACGCGGCGGACTTAAACTCCGCTGCCCGCAAGGGCGTGTGAGTTCGAATCTCACCTTCGGCACCAGCGTGATCCTTGTCGCTCTGGCGGCGCCAACTACACTCGGCCCGACAGCTGACGGTCAAGCAACGCAGGGTGGGGGAGCGATCGTGGCACAGCCATCGGCCCGAGACGTCCTGCGCACTCGGTTCGTGGAGGATCTGGTCGGCAAGCCGCGCCGCGGGCGCGCGACACGGGCCTTCGCCGTTCTGCTCATCGTCCTCCTCATCGCCATGGCGCTGCCCAGAATCGACCACGTCGGTGGCGACTGGTCTTGGGCGATCATCGGGATGATCTTCGTGAGTATCAGTAGCGGAGCGCGGGCCGCTTCCCAGCAACGCAAGCTCGGCGGCCGGGTGGCGCTCCAGGCCGCAGCGCTCCTGGCTTCTGCTGCGGCTACAGCAACGGTCATTGGATTGGCGGTCGGACTGTCCATGGGCTTTGGTGCGGAACCCGGCCATTCGGCTGCAGAGGCCATCTTTCGGCCCCTCCCGCTGCCGACGGAAGGTCCGGGCCTGGTCTTGTTCGGGGCCGTGGCCATGGGCTTCGTTGTGCTTGTGTATTGGTTGGCGAAGCGGATCGATGCCCGCAAGATCGAGGCCGAGAAGGGTCCCCATCCCCGGTGACGTCGCCAGCCTGACGCGCGCCGGGACGGCAGCGGGAGCTTGCGCCGTCCGTTAACAAACCGGCGATAGAGTCGCCGCGAAGTCGTCCAGTTGACGGCACAAGGGAGGGAGCCATGGACTTCGCTGCGTTCCCATCGTCGCTGACCGCAACGTACACCGGCGACGATGGCGCGATCGCGAACGTGATCGTCCACGCCGCTCGCTCCAAGGGCAATGGCGTGGAGTACCTGTGCGTGGGGAGCGACGGCAGGACGTATCTGCTGGAGGCAAGCACGGTGGCCTTCGACGACGTTCCCAAGGGTGACCCCGTTCACCTCGGAAAGGCGAAAGGCAGGGCCAAGAAGTCGCGCTAGGTCACGTGAGCGTCAGTCCGTCCGACCTGGCGGTGACGATCGCGGTGGCTGCGTTCGGCTGTCTGGCGATCTGGGTTCGAGTCGAGGTCCATCTGAAGCGGACTCGGGAGAGGCCGGCGCGAGACGACGGGTCACCCTCGGATCGGAGTCTCGAGACCGTAGCGCACGACAGCCGGGAATCGAGCGACATCGGGCGGGGCTCGGGGCGGCCGGGATCGCCAGGCTAGGGTTGGGGCGCAAACCGCCCCAACCACGCTCCCGTCAGGTGCGCTTGAGCAGTCTGAGGCGACGGGGCTTGCGCTCGTCAGCGGCGGCCTTGGCGTCGGACGCCTCGTCGCCAAAGGCCGCCACGGCCAGCTTGAGCATCGCTGCGGCCACCGGCGTGCGGGCCGCGCCAAGGACGACTGGTTCGCCCTCGTTGACCGCCTTGAGGTACAGGAACGGATCGTATGGCAGGGTCAGAGCGACCCTGGCCCCGAGGCCGCTCTCAACGTCACGCATCTTGAGGAGCTCTTTGGCGAACATGTTGTTGAGCACGAACGTCGTCTTGGCCCCGATCGAGCCGGCCTCGTTGACGTAATCGAGGAACGCGTGCACCGCCCGGAGCGCGGAGATCTCGGGGTAGACCGGCAGGAGGACCACCTCGGCCGACTCCAGGGCGACCATGGAGCGCTCGTCGAGCGTCGAACCGGCGTCGACCACCACGCCCTCGTAGGCCTGGAGCGCGGTCTCGAGGATCTGGGCCACGTGCTGGGGCGTGACCAGGCCGGCCATCTCGGGCGACCCGGGGGCGGCCAGGACGTCGAGGCCCGACGGGTGGTGGCTCACGTAGGTCCGGAACAGCTCGGGCTCGCGCAGCGATTGCTCGTCGCGCGCCAGATCGGCAATCGTGTGGCTGGGATTCACGTTGAGGTGGGTCGCCACCTGGCCGAACTGGAGATCGAGATCCACGATCAGGACCCGGCCCGCCCGCGACTGAGCGTGGGCCACGGCGACGTTGACCGCGACCGTCGTCGTGCCGACTCCGCCCTTCGGGCTGTAGACAACCACAAGCCGGCGGGGCTGGTCGGAGAGGCGGGCGCCGATGGCCGAGACCGCCATCCCGCGCGACCGCTGGAAGCGCAGCAGGAGGGCCTCCACCCGGGCCTCGAGCTCGCGGCTGTCGAACGGCTTGGCCACGACGTCGTCGGCGCCGGCCTCCAGGAAGCGGATGCGCTCCTCGACGTCGTCGATCGGAGACATGCACAGGACCGGGATCGACGCCAGGCTCGGTGTGCTCCGGACCTCGCGGCAGATCTCGGCCGCGGTGGTGCCCTGGGCGGTCACGTCGATGATGATCAGGCTGTGCTCGGATGCGCCCCGCAGGAGCGCGCCGCCGTCGTCCACGATCTCCACGCCGTAGCCCACGCCGGCCAGGACGGTTCGGATCGCCTCTCCGGAGACGGGGTCGTTCTCGAGCAGGAGGATGGAGCTGGCGGGCACGTGATCTCCAGGCGGGTGGGATCGTCGACTGGACGGACGACAGGATACATCGGGCTCGTCCGGAGCCAAAGAACCGACAGGAGCAGCGACCGAACCGGCCGGAAACGCCGTGCCGGGATCGCCGTTCGCTCGTGGTAGACTCGGGGCTGTTCCTTTCGGCTCCGCACGGACCGACCGACGCGCTCTGACGCGCGACCGGCCCGGCCAGCGGGGCGATCCCACAGGAAGGAGTGAGCGTACGATGCGCCGCTACGAACTCATGCTCGTCCTCCGGCCGGACATCCCCGACGAACGCAACCAGGCGATCGTCGACCGGACCACCCGCCAGATCGCCGCGTCCGGTGGTCAGATCGTCAAGGTCGCGCCCTGGGGCCGCCGGCGACTGGCCTATCCCATCGATCGCCATCGCGAGGGCTCGTACCATATCGTCATCTTCGAGGCACCGGCCGAGTCGATCGCCGAGCTCGAGCGGGGCCTGCTGATCACCGAGGAGCTGCTGCGCCACCTCGTGACCCGGGTCGAGCGTCCGGCCAAGGCCGCTCGCGGTCGGGACGGGGGCGAGGACGGCGACCTCGAGGTCGACGACCTGCCTTCGTCCGATGACGAGGCGGTTGAGGAGGAGTCCGGCGAGCGGATCGACGAGTCCGAGAGCGAAGCCGCTCCGGCCGCGATCGACTGACCGGCCGGCCAGCACCACCCGGAGGCAAGGGCCATGGCGCTCAACAAGGCAATGATCATCGGCAACCTCGGGCGCGATCCCGAGATGCGCTATACCCCCAACGGTCAGGCGGTCACCCAGTTCACGGTCGCCGTGAATCGGAACTACAAGAACCAGACGGGGGAGTGGCAGGAAGAGACCGAGTGGTTCCGGGTGGTCGTCTGGGGCCAGCAGGCCGAACGGGCCGCCGAGTACCTGCGCAAGGGCAACAAGGTGTACGTCGAGGGCCGCCTCCAGACCCGTCAGTGGGAGGACCAATCCGGCCAGAAGCGCTATACCACCGAGCTCGTCGCCAACCAGGTGACGAACCTTGAGCGACGGACCCGCGACGACTCCGAGGAGGGCGCGGCCGCTCCGGTCGCCCGGCCGAGTCGACCCGCTCCCGCATCCGGCGAAGATGGCGGCGGCGGTGGCGAGAAGCTCGACGACGGCAACTTCGACGACCTGCCCTTCTGATCCCGAGCCACCCACCGAGACGAACGGAGACCTGAACCGCAATGCCGCCCATCGCCCGAGCCAAGAAGCGCGACGACTACTACCGCGACCGGCGTCGCCGCAAGGTCTGCGCCTTCTGCGCCGACAAGACCGTCCAGATCGACTACAAGGAGGTCAACCGCCTCCGGCGCTACCTCTCCGAGCGGGCCAAGATCGAGCCGCGCCGGAAGACCGGCACGTGCGCCGGCCACCAGCGCGAGCTGGCGGTGGCCCTCAAGCGGGCGCGTCACGTGGCGCTCCTCCCGTACGCGCCACAGCACCTCCGACCCTGATCGCCGTCCGGTCGGTCGGACGGTGGTGCTGATGCCGGATCTGGGCGTCGTGGTCCTGATGATCGTCGGCGGAGTCGCCGTGGGTGTCTTCGGCTCGCTGCTCGGCCTGGGCGGCGGGCTCCTCATCGTGCCCATGCTCACACTTGGCTTCGGGCTGCCACTGCGCGAGGCGGTCGGGGTCAGCCTCGTCGCCGTCATCGTCACGAGCTCGGCGTCGGCCGGGGTCTTCCTCGAGCGTCACCTCGCCGACCTGCGCCTGGGCATGACCCTCGAGCTGTTCACCGCGACGGGAGCCATGGTCGGTGGCCTGATCGCGTTCCTGCTCTCCGAGCGGGTGCTGGCCGGCCTGTTCACCCTGCTCCTGATCTACACCGCGCTGACCATGGCTCGCGGCCGGGAGCCGAAGCCAGCGACTGAGACGACCGTCGCGGATGCGGCTCTGAGGGCTCCGACGGTCCCAGGTGACCGCCCCAGCGGCCTGCCGGAGCGGCGGCCCTATGTCGTCCGGCACCTGGGCTGGGGCATCGTCGGAAGCCTCTTCGCCGGCGTCGTGTCGGCGCTGCTCGGGATCGGCGGCGGACTGGTCAAGGTCCCGTTGATGCACCTGGTGATGGGTGTGCCCATGCGGGTGGCCACCGCCACCAGCAACCTGATGATCGGGATCACCGCCGCCGCGAGCGCGATCATCTACCTGCTCCGCGGGGGGATCGACGTCTACGTGGCCGGGCCGACCGCGGTCGGCGTGTTCGTTGGCGCATCGATCGGGTCGCGATCGGCTCAACGGGTCGACGTTCGGGTATTGCGGCTGCTGTTCGTGGCCGTCCTGCTGGTCACCGCCTGGCAGATGGCGGGACGGGCCCTTCGATGACCGTCGCCCGCGACCTCGATCGGACCGTCGCCCGGATCCTGACCGGCGGAACCTACCTGAGCGTGGGCTTGTTGGCGATCGGGGTCGTGCTCATGGCCATCGGCGGCGTGTCGCCGTTCGCGGTCGGTCCCGCGTTCGACCCGGCCCGACTGCCAGCCGACTTGGTCGCCCTCAAGCCCTCGGGATACCTGTGGCTGGGCCTGGTCGTTGCCCTGGCAACGCCGCTCGGCCGGGTCGCGGCCTCCTTGATCGGCTATGTCGCGGGGGGCGAGCGTCGAATGGCCGCCATCGCCACGGCGATCCTGGTCGTCGTCTTCGTCGGGGTACTTCTCGGCGTGGCGGCGCAGAGCTGACCGTGGACCTGATCCTGCTGGTCATCGCCTTCCTGGTGATCCTCCTGGGCGCCGAGCTGTTCACCAATGGGATCGAGTGGTTCGGCCACAAGCTGGGATTGGCCGAGGGCGCGGTCGGGTCGGTCCTCGCGGCGGTCGGGACAGCCCTGCCCGAGACGATGATCCCGCTCATCGCGATCCTGTTCGGCGGCGGTCACTCCGACGAGGTCGGGATCGGGGCGATCCTGGGCGCCCCGTTCATGCTCGCCACCCTGGCCATGTTCGTGACCGGCCTGGCGGTGCTGGTCTCGCGGCGCTCGCGCCGGACCGGGTCGAGCCTCGACGTCAGCGGCAGCGTCCTGGTCCATGACATGCGCTTCTTCGCCCTGGCCTACGCCATGGCCATCGCCGTGGCGTTCCTGCCGGCCGACCTGGCCTGGCCGCGCTTCGTGGTGGCGGCCCTGCTCCTGGTCATCTATGGCGCCTACGTCCGCGAGCATTTCCAGGCCGAGTCCGGGGGCGGCGACCCGGACCTTGCCCCACTCCGACTCCACCGGCTCGACGTGAGGGCCCCGGGTCATCCCGAGCCGCCGCGGCTGCGTGTCGTCAGTCTGCAGGTCATCCTGGCCCTGGGTTGCATCATCGGCGGCGCGTACCTGTTCGTCGGGGCGGTGACCGAGATCTCCCATTCCCTGGGCATCGACGAGGTCCTGCTGGCGCTGATCATCGCCCCGATCGCAACCGAGCTGCCCGAGAAGTTCAACAGCGTGATCTGGGTCCGTCAGGGCAAGGACACCCTGGCAATGGGCAACATCACCGGGGCGATGGTCTTCCAGAGCGCCATCCCGACCTCGGTCGCGCTGTTGTTCGCCTCGTCCGGGTGGGCGATCACGAGCGGCTCGCTGCTCGCCTTCGCCTCGGCCGGGATCGCCTTCCTGTCGACCGCGATCGTGTTCCTGCCGCTGGCCCGGGGTCGCGAGCTGACCGGACGAACGCTGCTGATTGGCGGTCCGCTGTACGCGATCTACGTCGGGTTGGTGATCGCCCAGCTCAGCGGAGTCCTCGGCTAGGGATTAGGTCTCAGCCGGGACGGCCGTGGGCCGCTGGTATACTCGGCCGACGCTCCACGGGACCACGCCCCGTGGGGCCAGCCGAATCGGAGCCGCCGTCATGCTGACCGAGAAGAAGCCGACCGACCGTCCCGCGCCGGCGCCGAGCGCCGCCAGGCCACCGGTCGCGATCGACGACCTGACCTGTTACTTCGAGGGCGCCTTCGTGCCCATGCGCGACGCCCGGGTCAACGTCATGACCCACGCGTTCATGTACGGAACGGCGGTGTTCGAAGGGATTCGGGCGTACTGGAACCCGGAGCAGGGCGCGCTCTACGGCCTCAAGATCCGCGAGCACGCCGAACGCCTCCGGCGCAATGCCTCGATGCTGCTTATGGACGACCTGCCACCGGTCGACGAGCTGAGCCGGCTGATCCTCGAGACGGTCCGCCGAAACGGCTTCCGCGAGGACGCCTACATCCGGCCCTCGTTCTACAAGTCGTCCCGTCAGATCGGCGTCCGGCTCCACCATCTCGAGCACGAGCTGTACATCATCGCTCTGCCCTTCGGCAACTACATCGACACCGACGCCGGCGTGCGGGTCATGTCCTCGTCGTGGCGGCGCAACGCGGACGAGGCCATCCCGGCCCGGGGCAAGATCGTCGGCGGTTACGTCAACATGGCCTTTCAGAAATCGGAGGCCGAGCTCAACGGGTTCGACGAGGCGCTGGTGATGACCGCCGACGGCCACGCCTCGGAGGCTTCGGCGGCCAACCTGTTCGTCATCCGCGATGGCGTTCTCCTCACCCCGCCGGTCACGGATGACATCCTCGAGGGGGTCACGCGCAAGGCGCTCCTCGAGATCGCGACCAACGAG
>JAXDKT010000197.1:0-5612 GCA_034666965.1 Chloroflexota bacterium
ATGCAATGTCCTGCTCCAACCTATAACGCGTCCATGGCCAACTGCCGTGCTTGTCAGGCTGAGGCCGAACACTTGCGATCTGGCGTGCCGCGGGCCTCGACCGCCTTGCGATTGCATTTCCCTGTAAGGCGTCGCGCCAAAGCCGATACCGCGGCACCCACGCGAGGTGTGACGATCCGGGTGACGACCTTGAAGCAAGGGAGCACTCGCAATGGCCGACAACCAGGTTCCGCCGGTCAAGAAGGTCGCGGCGAAGCCGCCACAGGGCCAGAAGCCGCGCAAGAGCCGTCCCGGCGAGCATCCAGAACGGACCGTGCCGAAGCCCGGGGAGGAGCCGCCGCGGGCCTCCACGGCGCACGAGCGCCCGGTCTAGTCAGTTGGAGGTGCTGAAACCTATGGGCCTCGTGCGCCCACAGGGGAGCTACGGCTGCGAAGTTCCCTTGCGCTCAGTAGCTCAAGGGCCCCTGGGGCCTTCTCAGGCTGCCTTGGGCAGCCTCGGTTCTTGCCCTGGTGGCCTTTCCTTTAAGGATGTTCTTGAAGCCGACGGCGACCATCGCCCGGGGGATCGGCCCGATGAGATGGACGTAGTCGTTGGTCAGATCGCCTCCGACCAGCATGGGCGCCGAGACCGGGCCGGGTTCATCGACGCGCCAGTTGCCCGAGCGGCCCACACTGAACGAGCCCGATGTGCGCCGATCCCTATCGCGTTGTTGATCCCGACAGTGCGAGGCACAGCGGGCCGTACCGAGGATGACGCTGACCAGGCGAAGGGTGCAAACGGCCTCAGCCAGGATGGCGACGGTCGGGGTGATCGATGGCGTCGGCTCGGTCGCTCCGTGGAGGATCCGCCGTACATGGAATTGAGAAAGAGCGCCGCAAGGACCGCGCCGACGAGTTGGGCGACGAGGTAGCCGGGGATGCGACGCCAAGGGGGGTCGCCCCGAGCGGCGAAGGCCCAGGCTCACTGCCAGGTTGAGATGAGCCCCCGGAGATCGTGCCCATGAAGTAGATGAGGGCCATGACGAACCATGCCTTAAAGAACGTTTGATGCCGTCCGTCACTCTCAAGACCACATCATCTTGTGGTCCAACCGTCGGCCAGACCCTACATGTTGTGGTTTGGCTGGCGAGGAAGGATTCGAACCTTCGATCTCCTGATCCAGAGTCAGGCGCCTTACCGCTTGGCCACTCGCCAGTGACGCGCGGCGCATGATACCCCAATCCCCTCGGCGGCCGGCCGGGTGGACCCGATCGGCAGGTCCGATGGGGTCGGGTACATTCGGGCCAACGCCCGGTGGGGCTCGCCGCGCAACGATGGAACCGATGGACCTCCGCCACCGACCGCTGCCGTCCGACCGCCGCCGTCCGGTCATGGCCCTGCTGGTCGCGCTGACCCTGGCGGGGGCCACCCTCGGGCCGAGCGCCCTGCCCGCGGACGCGGCGTCCGTGCCGCGCTGCCGGGTCGCCGACAAGATCACCACGCACCATGCCCGCGCCGACTGGTCGCGCTCGCTACTCGACACGACCTACCGGCTGCCTAAGACCTACCGGCCGGTGGGCATGGTCCCGGTCGCCCGCGCGGGGCTGTCCGGTGGCGGATCCATCCGGCGGGTCGCCCTGGCCGACCTGCGCGCGATGGTTCGGGCGAGTCGCGCCGCCGGTGCGCGCCTGGCGGTCGAGTCGGCCTACCGGAGCTACTCCACCCAGGTCTGGACCTTCGCCAAGTGGGCTCGCCAGGCAGGCGTCGGGGCGGCTCTCGAGACCAGCGCCCGACCGGGCCACTCCGAGCACCAGCTCGGGACGACGATCGACTTCAAGTCGGTCGGCGGGGCCGCGGCCTGGCACTACAGCGACTGGGGCAAGACCCGCGAGGGGGCCTGGCTGCGCAAGAACGCCTGGCGCTTCGGTTTCGTCATGAGCTACCCGAAGGGCAAGACGCCGGTCACCTGCTACGCCTATGAGCCGTGGCATTTCCGGTACGTCGGCAGGGAGCTGGCCCGGCGGGTCCACGACAGCCGCAAGACCCTCCGCCAGGTCCTCTGGACGCTCCAGTCGAGCCCAGCCCCGACGCCGACGCCGTCGCCGTCGCCAACGCCCACTCCGACCCCGACGCCGTCGCCAACGCCGAGTCCGACCCCCGAGCCCAGCCCGACGGACGAGCCCTCGGCGCTCTGACCAGGCGCGGCCACGCTGGCGGACGGTGCATCCTGTCACCGAACCGGACCATCATCGACCCGCTCTGCCCCGAAGGGCCCGTTCCCGCTGCCGGACGCCGGCCCGACACTCAGGGAGGCCCCGACTGGAGCCGATTCAATCCCGTCTGGGCCGCTTCAATGAGGCAGGGAAGGGGACCGATGCGACGCAGGATCGCCTTCATCGCCGCCCTGGCCTGCTCGCTTGCCCTGGCCGCTCCCGCCGTCGCCCATGACCCGACCGTCGCCGGGACGGCGTTCGAGCACGGGTCCGCGGCCGACGGCTCGCCGGTCATCCTGTCGGGCCGGCTGCGCCTGTTCCACGTCGACGACTTCGCCGACGGCGTCGGTCATGACGCCTACGCCATCGAGACGGCGACCGACACGATCGGCCTCGACATCCACGGCACGCCCCCGGAACCATGGAACGGCGCCCGGGTCCGCGTCCGCGGGACCTGGGCCGGTGGGCTGGTCCGGGTGGCCCTCGCCGCCGACCCGCTCAATCTCGTCCGGGTGAGCACCGCGCCGCGTCGCCGGAGCCCGGCCGTGGCCGCGCCCGACGGTCAGCACGTCCAGCTGGCGACGGGCACCGCCGCAGCGGCCGGCACCAAGAAGGTGGCCGTGATCCTGTTCAACTTCAGCGACGACGCGAGCCAGCCCTACACGCCGGCCGCCGCCGAGGCGGTCGCCTTCGGCAACGACAACGCCGTCGCGCCGTTCTTCGAGGAGGAGGCCCGTGGCGCGGTCACGGTCAGCGGTGACGTCTTCGGCTGGTACACGATCGCCGCCAGCAAGGCCAGCTGCGCCGATCCGTTCAGCTGGGGGACGAAGGCCCGGGCAGCGGCGGTGGCGGCCGGAGTGGACCTGAGCTCGTACACCAACGTCGTGTACGCCTTTCCGCGTGCCGCGTCCTGCCAGTGGGCCGGTCTGGGTGAGATGCCCGGATCCCGGAGCTGGAACAACGGCGCCTTCGTCCTCCGCGTCGTCGCCCACGAGCTGGGGCACAACTTCGGGGTTCATCACGCCAGCAGCCTGAGCTGCACGTCGGGTGGCAGCCGGGTGTCGCTGTCGTCGACCTGCACCTCGTCCGAGTACGGCGATCCGTTCACGGTCATGGGCGGCAGCAGCTCGGCCCACGACCACGCGACGCACCTGGGCCAGTTCGGCTGGCTCCCGGCGAGCGAGATCCGGACCGTCGGTCCGGGCGGGCCCTACGAGCTCGGCTCGGTCCTCGACGGCCCGGCCGGTAGCGACCGGCTGCTGAGCATCGCCCGCGGCAACGGAACGTGGTTCTACCTCGACCTGCGGTCGGCCCACGGGACGTTCTTCGACAACTTCAGCAGCTCCGCGCCGGCGGTCAACGGCGTGACCATCCGGATCTCGCCGGACGCGCCCAGCCCGAGCTGGTCGGTGGTTCAGACCCAGCTGGTCGACACCACGCCCACCACGGCCACCTATGCGGATGCCCCGCTGGCCGTCGGCCAGGTCCTCACCGATCCGGTCTCCGGACTCAGGATCACCACCCTCTCGGCCGGTTCGGGGACGGCCACCGTCAGTGTCGTCGACCCCGTCGCGCCGGGCCCCCCGAGCTCGCTCCAGGCGACGACCCCCAATGCCACGACGGTGAACCTCAGCTGGGCGGCCGCCACTGACAACGTCGGGGTCGACCACTACCAGGTCTCGCGTGACGGCGCGCCGATCGGGTCGCCCACCGGCACGAGCTTCAACGACACGGGCCGGGCGCCCCACACGACCTACGCCTACACGGTCAGCGCCGTCGACGGCTCGGGCAACGAGGGTCAGGCCGTCCACGCCGCGGCGACCACTCCGCCGGCCGGCACCGACGTGACCGCGCCCAGCGCGCCGAAGTCGCTCAAGGCCAAGCTCATGGCAAGGACCACCCGGCTGTACTGGACGCCCGCCCACGACGCCGTTGGCGTCACCGGCTACAAGGTCTACCGGGTCGGGGTCGCCGCGCCGGTCAAGACGGTCAGCGGTACCGCCGTCACGGTCAAACGCCGGAATGGGGCGAGATACTACGTCCGGGCGTTCGACGGCGCCGGGAACCTTGGCCCCCGGAGTCCGATTCGCCGCACGTGATCCGGCCGGTCAGGCGGCGGCAGCCGCCAGGGCGGCCCGGAGCGCCTCCTCGATGACCCCGGTCAGCTGCGGCCACTCGACCAGGAATGCGTCGTGGCCCTTGGACGAGCGCAGCTCGCGATAGGCCGACTCGACCCCGGCCGCGTCGGCCGCCGCGACCAATGCCCGGACCTGCTCCGGGCCGTACAGGATGTCGCCGGCGATGCCCAGCCCGGTCAGGCGGGTCCCGGCCGTGGCCAGCCGTGTGAGCGCGGCCTCTGCGCCGCCCCGTCCGCGGCCGATGTCGTGGCTGTCCATCGCCCCGACGAGGATCCGGTAGGTGTCGGGGTCGAACCGCTCCACGAGCTTGCGGCCCTGGTGGTCGAGGTAGCTGACGACCTGCGGCCGCCCATCCGGGCCCGCGGCGCGGCCGAACCGTTCGTCGAAGTCGGCCTCGCTCCGATAGGTGGTCATCGCCAGCTGCCTGGCGAGGGCCAGCCCATCCTCCCCGAGCCGTTCGATCAACTCCAGCTGGATCCGATCCCAGGCGAGGGCCAGGGGACCGGTCGCGGCCGGCGCGGCGATGGGCAGGACCGCCGCGACCCGCTCGGGCCGCTCGAGGGTCACTTCGAGACCGACCATCCCGCCCAGCGAGCCACCGGTGACCAGAGCCAGGCGGTCGATCCCGAGCGCATCGATGAGCGCCCACTGGGCCCGGGCCTGGTCGCGGGTGGTCACGTCCGGGAAGGCCGCGCCGTACCGGGCCCCGGTCGACGGGTCCACGGACGTCGGACCGGTCGAGCCATAGCGCCCCCCGAGCAGGTTGAGGCACAGGACGCCGACCCGGCGCGTGTCGAGCGCCCGGCCGGGTCCGATGAGGGGCGCCCACCAGTCGCCGGCCGCATCGGCCGAGCCGGTGAGGGCGTGGATCACGAGGGCCTGGGGTGCCGCCTCCGGCCCCGGACCGTCATGCCGGTAGGCGACGGTCAGGGCCGGCAGGGTCGCCCCGGACTCGAGGCTGAACGAGCCCAGCTGGACGGTCTCCAGCCGACCGGTCCCGAGCGCCGGAGCGCCCGGAGCCGGTCGGGATGGCGCGCTCGCCGGCCGCCGGGAGGTCGACCGCGAGGTCGCCTTCCCCGCGTCGGTCATGCCGTTACGGCGTCCCGCGCCTTCGTCCCCGTGGCGGTCCGGATCGCCTGGTCGAGGTCGGCGATGAGATCGTCGACGTGCTCGAGGCCGACGGACAGGCGGATGAGGTCCGGCGTCGTCCCGGTCGAGACCTGCTCCTCGTCGCTCAGCTGCGAGTGAGTGGTGGAAGCGGGATGGATGATCAGCGACTTCG
>JAXDKT010000198.1:0-3681 GCA_034666965.1 Chloroflexota bacterium
CGGGGGAGGGCGAGGTCGTCGCGGCGCTGCAGGCCCTGGGCTACTCGCTGGCCGAGGCGCGCGACGCCTCCCGAGCGGCCCTGGCCGAACCGACGGCGGCCGATGCGGGGCTTGAGGAGCGGGTCAAGGCGGCGTTGCGGACCCTGCTGCGCGATTGATCCGGGCCTACGGTGCCCGCTGACGGCGTCCTCCGGTCCCGTCATGTCCTCGGCATTGTCGTTCCTGCGCAGTGGCGGAACAAGACACGTGACCCGTCGATCGCATGTAGAACATCTGTACGATATGGGCCGAATCGTGGTACAGTTTACGGGATGACTGACGACGCCCAGCGCATCCTTGCGGCCGACCTGCTCGACGACGCGGATCGGGCCGTCGAAGGCACCCTCCGGCCGCGCAGCCTCGACGAGTACATCGGCCAGCGCGAGGTCAAGGCCAATCTGGCGGTCCTGCTCGAGGCCGCGCGGGGCAGGGGAGAAGCCGCCGACCACGTCCTGCTCTACGGTCCGCCCGGGCTGGGCAAGACGACCCTGGCCACGATCGTCGCCCGGGAGCTCGGCGTCAACGTCCGCTACACCAGCGGGCCCGCGATCGAGCGCGCCGGTGACCTGGCCGCGATCCTCACGGCGCTCGACGAGCACGACGTCCTGTTCATCGACGAGATCCATCGCCTGAACCGGGCAGTCGAGGAGATCCTGTACCCCGCGATGGAGGACTACGCCCTCGACGTGCTGATCGGCAAGGGTCCCTCAGCCCGGTCGCTGCGGCTGACCCTCAAGCCGTTCACGCTCGTCGGTGCGACGACCCGCGCCGGCCGGATCTCGAGTCCCCTCCGGGACCGCTTTGGCGCGACCTACCGGCTGGACTTCTACGACGAGACGGACCTGACCGCGATCGTCGAGCGCTCGGCCGGGATCCTGGGGGTGGAGGTGACCCGCGGCGCGGCGGCGGCGATCGCGCGACGCGGACGGGGGACGCCCCGGGTCGTCAATCGCCTGCTCAAGCGGACCCGAGACCACGCCCAGGTCCATCGCGACGGGAGGGTCGACGAGGCGGCTGCCGACGAGGCCCTCCGGGCGATGGACATCGACGACGCCGGTCTGGACACCACCGACCGCAAGCTGATGGCCGCGATCGCCCAGAAGTTCGGCAGCGGGCCGGTCGGGGTGGCCGCCCTCGCCGCGGTCCTGTCCGAGGAGATCGAGACGATCGAGGACGTCTACGAGCCGTTCCTGCTTCGCCAGGGCTTCCTCGATCGGACGCCTCAGGGCCGGATCCTGACCGAGGGCGGCCGGGCGCATCTCAAGCGACTGGGCTACGAGGTCCCGCCCCGGCGTCGGCCCGAAGCCGAGATGCCGCCGCTCTGGGACGAATCGGCGCTCGAGACGGCCGAGGAGCCGTCGTGACCGCGTCCGGTGCCGCTGCGGCGAGCTTCGAGGTCCTGACCCCGCCGCCGGCCGATGGCTCGACCCAGGGCCGGCTCGGTCGCCTGACCGTGACCCACGGCGTGGTCGAGACGCCCCAGTTCATGCCCGTCGGGACGAACGCCACGGTCAAGGCGCTGGATCCCGACGACTTGGTCGCCGTCGGGGCCTCGATCATCCTGGCCAACACCTATCACCTGTACCTGCGACCCGGCCACGAGCGGATCGAACGGCTCGGCGGACTGCACCGGTTCATGGCCTGGGACCGACCCATCCTCACCGACAGCGGCGGCTTCCAGGTCGTCTCGCTGGGCGATCTGCGCGTCGTCGACGAGGAGGGCGTCACGTTCCGCAGTCACCTCGACGGCTCGATCCATCGGTTCACCCCGGAGCTGGCGATCGCGGTCCAGGCCGCGCTCGGGGCCGACGTCGCGGTCGCCTTCGACCAACCCGTGCCACCGGGTGCGTCGTCGCGGGCCGTGGTCGCCGACGCCACCGCCCGGACCCATCGCTGGGCCGAGCGTTCGCTGGCCGCCCACCGTCGGGCCGACCAGGCCCTGTTCGGGATCGTCCAGGGCGGGCTCGAGCCCGATCTGCGCGCGGACAGCACCCGGTTCATCGCCTCGCTCCCGTTCGACGGGATCTGCCTGGGTGGTCTGGCCGGGGACGAGACCGCCGACGAGCGCAACGCCGCGCTCGACATCTCGGGGCAGGTCCTCGCCGACGATCCGCGGGTGCGCTACCTGATGGGTCTGGGCTCGCCGATCGACATGCTCGAGGCCGTCCACCGCGGGGTCGATCTGTTCGATTCGGTCCTGCCCGCCCGAGTCGCCCGGACCGGCCAGGTCTGGATCCCCGACGGCCGGCTGAACCTGCGCAACCAGCGCTTTCTGGACGATGCCGAGCCGATCCAGGACGGCTGTCCCTGTCTCGCCTGTCGGCGGTTCTCACGGGCCTACATCGCCCACCTGTTCCGTGCCCGGGAGCTGCTCGCGTACCGTCTGGCGACTTGTCACAACCTGACCTTCACCCTAGACTTCATGGCCAGGATCCGCTCCGCCCTGCGGGCCGGCACCTTCCCCGGAATGCTCCCGGAGCTGCGCTCGCGCGCCGGCCGGATAAGCGCCGATGAAGTGGCAGTGCAGTCGGCGTGAAGGAGTCCCTCGTACCGTTGACCACGTCGCGGAGGTTCGTCGATGGGTTCCCGGGATCGTCCCAGCCGCGAACACAAGAAGAAGCCCAAGGACAAGGGCGCGCCCAAGCTGCAACCGCTGATGGATCCGCCGCAGAACGTGGAGGTGATCCGCAAGCCGCGCAAGCCGAAGCCCGTGGCCGAGGAGTCCGAAGAGAGCTGATCGACCGGGCGGACGCCGTCGCGCCGTTCCGTCGACGAATGACGACAGGAGCGAGGCGATGACGATCACCGGAGACCGCGAGCTCGAGCGCAACGGCGAGAAGTCGGTCGGCGAACGGACCAAGGCGGTCGACGCGGCCATCCTCTCGATCGAGAAGCAGTTCGGGCGTGGCTCGATCATGAAGCTGGGCTCGGCCGAGCGCCAGTCGGTTGCCTCGATCCCGACCGGCTCGATCGCGCTCGACCTGGCCCTTGGCGTGGGTGGCATCCCACGCGGCCGGATCACCGAGATCTTCGGTCCGGAGTCGTCGGGCAAGACCACCGTCTGCCAGCACGTCATCGCCGAGGCCCAGGCCCGCGGCGGGGTGGCCGCGTTCATCGACGTCGAGCACGCCCTCGATCCGGGTTACGCCCGGGCCTGCGGGGTGAACGTCGACGAGCTCCTGGTCAGCCAGCCCGATACCGGCGAGCAGGCCCTCGAGATCACCGAGACACTGATCCGCTCCGGCGGGGTGGACTGCGTCGTCCTCGACTCCGTGGCCGCGCTGGTGCCGCGCGCCGAGATCGAGGGCGAGATGGGCGATTCGTTCGTGGGCATCCAGGCCCGGTTGATGAGCCAGGCACTGCGCAAGCTGACCGGCGCGGTCAGCCGTTCCAACACCTCGCTCGTCTTCACCAACCAGCTGCGCGAGAAGATCGGGGTCATGTTCGGCAATCCCGAGACGACGCCCGGAGGCCGCGCCCTCAAGTTCTACGCCAGCGTCCGGCTCGACATCCGTCGGATCGAGACGATCAAGACCGGAACCGACGCGGTCGGCAACCGGGTTCGGGTCAAGGTCGTCAAGAACAAGGTCGCGCCGCCGTTCCGGGTCGCCGAGTTCGACGTGATGTACGGCGAGGGGATCA
>JAXDKT010000199.1:0-5312 GCA_034666965.1 Chloroflexota bacterium
GGCGGGCCGCCACCCGAGCGGAACCAGGCGATGGCGGTCCCGTCACGGGAGACCGTCGAGCCGGTGGTCGCGCCCGGCGTCACGGCTGCACCGCAACCCCGGGGTGAGCCTGGAGCCCGGCGGCGGCCGGGACGTCGAGCAGCCAGATTGCCGTCGACCGCCGGGCCAGGACCCCGGGCAGTGCCAGCGGATCGCGCGGCCCCTCGAGGATCCGGGCAACGACGTCGGCCTTGCCCTGTCCGGTGGCCATGGCCAGGACCTTTCCGGCGGCGCGCAGGATGGCCGGGTTGAGGGTCACCCGCTCGACGTGCGGCTCGATGTGGGTGGGCGCCGGGATGGCCAGGGCAACACGGTCGCTGGCCAGTGCCGGGCTGCCCGGGAAGACCGACAGCAGGTGGCCGTCGCCGCCGATCCCGACCAGGACCAGGTCGAACGCCGGCCAGCCCGCGGCCGACGGCAGGGCCGTCGCGACGTCCGTCGCGTAGGTCGCGGCGCACCACTGCGGGCCGAGGCTGGCCGCGATCGCCTCGTCGGTCGGGAAGGGATGGACGTGACCAGCGGGGATCGGGATGCCACCGGGTGCCAGGAGGACCTCGTCGGCCAGGAACACGTTCGAGAGCGGATCCGAGCGGGGCACGAAGCGGTCGTCGCCCCACCACAGGTGCACCCGCTCCCAGGGCACCCGGCCGGACAGCGTCGGATCGAGCAGGTGGCGGTACATGGCCCGGGGCGTGGATCCGCCGGTGAGGGCGACGTCGGCCCGCCCGCGCGTCGTCACCGCGGCCACGACCCGCTCGACGAGCAGGCCCGCCGACGCACGGGCAAGGATCGAAGCGTCGGCGTAGACCCGGACCTCGGGCTCGCCCGCCCGATCGCCGTCCGTGGGATCGAGCGGGAGGACCGGTCGGCCGCCACGTGGGCCGAGCGGATCGGTCAAGCTTTGGCCTCGATCTCGTGCGGGGCGACGATCCGGGCCGCCATCTGGATCGCCCCGTCGGACACGATGTCGCGCTTGGGTGCCTCGATCGCCTCGGCCAGCAGGTCCGCCTCCGTGCGTCGCGGCGCGAGGAAGCGCCGGTCGAGCAGGTCGGAACCGTCCTGCCAGGCCCGGACGGCCACGATGTCGGCTTCGGCGGTCACGTCCACCCGGAGCTCGGACCCGCGTCGCTTGGCCAGGAGCTCCACCCGGAGGGTCGTGCCCGAGGGCATCTCACTCGCCGCCGGCCGCAGCACGACGGCGACCTCGACCCGGCCGTAGCGCAGCGTCCCGCCGTAGCCCGGGTCCCCGGTCTGCGGGCCAAGCGGGACCAGCGGTCGGACCACCGACATGCCCAGGCGCGAGGCCAGCCAGGCGACGTGGTAGAGCGGCTTGACCATGTTCGTCGTCCCGGGCCGGTGAAGCTGGTCGTGACTGCCGTAGGTCACCTCGATCCGGCGCAGGCTGCGGAGGAAGGGCAGCAGGTTGGGGAGGTCGAAGGTCGAGGCGATCGCCTCTCGCCAGCGCGACTGGCGGACCAGCGCGAAATCGAACACCGAGACCTGCCCGGCATCGACCAGGCGGGCCACCTCGCGCAGCCGGTTCAGGCCGTCGCCGGTCCAGCCCGACCCGTCGATGACCAGGCGCTGGGCGTCCGCGAGCAGGTCGGTCGCCTGGCGCGAGCCGAGCGGCGTCTCGCCCGGCCACCAGACCGTCACCGGCAGGTCGTGGATGAGCAACGGCTCGACGATCGCCGCGATGTGCCGGCCGGTGTCGCCGCCGGCGGTGACGTAGATGGTCTCCGCGCAGGTCTCGGTCGCGCCTTCGCGGGCGAGCATGCAGTGGGCGGTGATCCGGGCGTCGAGCCAACCCGGGCCGTCGGGATCGGTCGGGGAGCAGATCAGGGTCCGCGACGGGTGGCGACCGGTGAGCTGCGAGATGATCGCCGCGCAGTGCTCGCCGATCTCCGGCTGACGGGCGACGACGACCAGGTTCATCACGCTGGTCCGGGCCGCGACATGGCGCTCATCGCCCTCGGCCCGGGCGGTCATCGCGGGCATCGCCCAGATCTTGGCCAGCTCGCGCTCGATGTCGTCGATCGTCGCCGCGCGCGAGGTCCAGCGCAGCATCGGCTCGCCCGGCCGGGCCGAACCGACCGTGGTCAGATCCTGCGCCACCGTCGTCCCTCGCGAGCCATCAGCTCGTCGGCCTCGGGTGGGCCCCACGTCCCGGCGGGGTAGTTCGGGAAGTCGGGCGGCGGCATGTCCAGCCAGGCTTCGATGATCGGGGTGACGATGCTCCAGGCTTCCTCGACCTCGTCGGCCCGGGTGAAGAGCGAGGCGTCACCCAGCAGCGCATCGAGGATGAGCGTCTCGTAGGCGTCGGGCGAATCGACGTTGAACGCCGAGCCGTAGGTGAAGTCCATGTTCACCGCGCGGACGTCGAGGCCCAGACCCGGGACCTTGGCGCCGAAGCGGAGCAGGATGCCCTCGTCGGGCTGGATGCGCAGGGCGAGCAGGTTGGGCTCGGGGTCGTCGGAGCTGTCCTTGAACAGGCGATGGGGCACCGGTCGGAACTGGATCGCGATCTCGCTCGAGCGCTTGGGCAGGCGCTTGCCGGTGCGGACGTAGAAGGGCACTCCCGCCCAGCGCCAGTCGTCGATCACGAATCGAGCGGCCACGAAGGTCTCCGTCTCGGACTCGGGATCGACCTCGGGTTCAGACCGGTAGCCGGGGGCCTGCTGGGCGGCGACCCAGCCCGGGCCGTACTGGCCCCGAACGACGTTCGTCCGGACCTCGTCGAAGGTCAGCGGGGCGATGGCCCGCAGGACCTTGACCTTCTCGTCGCGGAGGGCATCCGCCTCGAAGGTGGCCGGCGGCTCCATCGCCACCAGGCTGAGCAGCTGCATCAGGTGGTTCTGGAGGACGTCCCGGGTGGCGCCGGTCTCCTCGTAGAACGCGCCCCGATTCTCGACCCCGAGCGACTCGGCGACGGTGATCTGGACATGGTCGACGTAGCGTCGGTTCCAGAGCGGCTCGAAGATGCCGTTGGCGAAGCGGAACACGAGCAGATTCCGGACGGTCTCCTTGCCCAGGTAGTGGTCGATCCGGTAGACCTGCTTCTCGCGGAAGACCTTGAGGACCTCGCGGTTCAACCGCACGGCCGACTCGAGGTCCCGTCCGAAGGGCTTCTCGATGACGATCCGGCGCCAGCCACCGCCGTGGTGCTCGTGGTCCAGCCCGACTCGCCCCAGCTGCGCGATGACCTCGGTAAAGGCCGACGGCTGGGTGGCCAGGTAATAGAGCCGGTTGCCGAGAGTCCCGTGCTCCCCATCGATCTCATCGAGCCGCTTGGCCAGCCGGTCGAACATGTCGGGATCGGAGAAATCGCCCTGGTGGTAGACCGTCCGGGCCAGGAACTCGTCGCGCGGCATGGGTTCGACCGGCACCCGCGAGAAGGATTCGAGGGTCTTGGCGACCTCGGCCCGGAAGCTGGCGTCGTCGTACGGCCGGCGGGCGACGGCGACGAGCATGAACTCGTGAGGCAGCAGGTTGGTCCGCCACAGCTGATACAGCGCGGGGATGACCTTGCGATGGGCCAGGTCGCCGGTCGCCCCGAAGAGGACCAGGCAGACCGGATCGGGCACGCGCTCGAGGCGGAGGCCTTCCCGGAGCGGGTTTTCGAGCTTGGGTGTCGCGGCGCGTCGCTTGCCCTTGTGGATGAGGCGCATCTCGCGGATCGTCCGCGGCGCGTCCTTGGCCGGGCGGCTTGCGGGTGCCGCCTTGTCCGGCTTCGGATCGGCGGTCGTGCTCACGGGCGGCTGCTACTCGGACTTGACAGCGTGGCCGCCGAACTCGTTGCGCAACGCCGCGAGCACCTTGGCGCCGTACGAATCCTCCTGGCGCGACCGGAAGCGAGTGAGCAGCGAGAGGGTGATCACGGGCGCCGGGACGTCGTGGTCGATCGCCTCCTGCACGGTCCAGCGGCCCTCGCCCGAGTCGGCGACCCAGCCCTTGAGGTGGTCCAGCTCCTGGCCGTTGGCGGTGAACGCCCGCTCGGCCAGCTCGAGCAGCCACGAGCGCACGACCGAGCCGTGATTCCAGAGCTTGGAGATCGCGGCCAGGTCCAGGGTGTAGTCGCTGGCATGCATGATCTCGAAGCCCTCGGCGTAGGCCTGCATGAGGCCGTACTCGATCCCGTTGTGGACCATCTTCACGTAGTGGCCGGAGCCCGGGCCGCCGACGTGGAGGTAGCCGTCGACCGGGGCCAGCGAGCGGAAGATCGGCTCGAGCGGCCCGACCGCCTCAGCCTCCCCGCCGACCATCAGGCAGAACCCGTTGGCCAGGCCCCAGATCCCCCCGCTGGTCCCGGCGTCGACGTACTTGAGGCCGATGCCGGCCAGCTTGGCGTGGCGCCGGACGTCGTCGTGGAAGTTGGTGTTGCCGCCGTCGACGATCGTGTCACCCGGCTCGAGGAGCTTGCTCAGCTCGTCGATCTGGGCCTCGGTCGCGTCGCCGGCCGGGACCATCACCCAGACCGCTCGCGGCGGCTCCAGCTTGGCGACCAGCTCCTCGAGGCTGAAGGCAGGGGTCGCGCCCTCGCCGGCGATCTCGCGCGTCTTCTCGGCGGTCCGATTGAACGCGACGACCTCGTGACCGTCACGCAGCAGGCGGCGGACCATGTTGGCCCCCATCCGGCCGAGCCCGATGAACCCGATACGCATGGCTAGGCCTCCTGGAGTGCCGCGTGGAGGGCCCGTTCGAGCGCAGCCAGGCCGGCGTCGGGATCGGGGCCGAGGTGGATCCGCAGGACCGGCAGGTCGTGGTTCCGCAGGACGCTCAGGTCGCCGGCGGCCTGAGCATCGATGAGCTGACCGAAGGTATAGGGCTTGCCCGGGATCGGCCGGTCGACCGGATGATCGGCGGTCAACTGGAGGAACCAGCCGATCGGCGCGCCGCCCTTGTGGAGCTGCCCGGTGGAGTGCAGGAATCGCGGCCCATAGCCCGAGGTCGTCGCGCGCTTTGTCCGGTCGCGCAGGAGCACCCGGACGTGAGCGAGCGCCTCGTCGCGGGCAGGGGTGGGCGCGATGTACGCCTGGAGGCAGGCGTAGCCGTTCGGCTTGAGGCTCGCCAGGTGGCTGCGCAGCGACGCGGCCAGCTCCGGATCATCGGCGGGCACGAAAACCGCGTCGTCGTGAGGGGCGTCGGCCTGGCCACTCTCGTAGGCCGCCAGGACCTTGCGGGTGTGCTCCTTGGCCTCCTCGACGTTGGGCTGGTCGAACGGGTCGATCCCGAGGACGATCCCGGCGATCGCCGTGGCCACCTCCCAGCGGACG
>JAXDKT010000200.1:0-4066 GCA_034666965.1 Chloroflexota bacterium
GTTCAGTACGCGCCATACCACCTGCGCGAGAGCGACTGGGACACCGAGAAGGAGAACCTGGGCGATACGGTTCAGGCCACCATCGAGTCGTTCTTCCCGGGCTTCGGCGACCTCGTCCTGCAGCGCGAGATCCGGACGCCGCTCGACATCGAGCGGACCGTCGGGCTGTCGGAGGGCAACATCTTCGCCGGCGAGTTCCTGGCGCCCCAGATGTTCTTCTTCCGGCCCGCCCCGGGCTGGTCCCAGTACCGGACCCCGATCGACGGCTACTACCAGTGCGGCTCAGGCACCCACCCCGGTGGCTGCGTCATGGGCGCCCCGGGCAAGCTCGCCGCCGGCCAGATCCTCAAGGACCGGGAGCGGGCCCAGGCCTGAGGTCCGAGTCGGCGCCTGGCTCCTCCTCGTCCAACTCGTCATCCAAATCCTCGTTCGGCTCATCCTCGTCCGCCCCAAGGGCTGGCGGCCCTCCGAGACGAAGCGACAGGAGTTGGAACACGGCCCAAGCCGCGGCCTCGCCGTCGACGTTACCGGAGGCGTTCCAGCGGCTCGGCTGATCGCCCAGGCGGACAGACCAGCCATTCTTGTAGCCGCCGATCGTGACCCTCTTGGCCTCGGCTACAAACGTGTCGGGGTCGGTGCCGGCGAGCCGGGCAAGCTCCTCGGGCTCGACCGGCCGGACTCGCGTCCCCAGTCCTTGGACGCGGTCGGATAGCCGATCGGTCAGAACCGTAACGAGCCTCGCAAAGTCGGCGTCGAGGACCTTGACCGGATTGGTCTCGACCAGCCGATCCTCGGTGGTCCGCCGGACCCCAGGCACGAGGAGCCGCTTGCCGATCCCGTAGACGACGGCCCGCCGCTCGTCATCCAGTGATTCCGCGGACGCACTGAAATGGACCGGAACGCCGCGAGCCCGGAGGCCATCGATGAGCTTCCAGATCTCACGCCGGGGCCAGGGATCGAGCCATAGCCGGACCCGCCGATCCCACGTCGCGAAGGTCGCGATCGCCTCGATCCCGATCGTCAGCTCGGGCCGGTCGGCCCACGAGATCTGAGTCCATCTCGCGTCCTCGGCATCGCGGTCCATCCACCGATGCCACCACGGCCGGATCCTGATCCCCTGATCGTCGAGGGCGATCTCACGCTGCAGGTACGGGTAGACAAGAGCGTAGAGAAGCCAGAAGAAAAGCAGGATGGCGGCGATGATCGGTATCTGGCCGATTGGGCCGGTGATCATCGCGTAGGAGAAGACGACGAAGCCGGCGATGCCAATGAGCAGCCAGGCGAGCGTACCGGGGGTCAGCCGGGGTGGGTTGAGCGCCTCGAATACGACGCGGGCGTCGATCGGTCGGAGAAGCTCGATCAGGCGCTCAGCGAGACCGTTCGCGTCTTCGCCGAGCAAGCTGTCGAGAGCGGACCGCTCGGGCAGTCGGAGGGCGGCCGCCAGCGACCCAAAGTCGGGCAAGGGCTGGGCCGCGCGGCCATCGATCGCTGCCTGCAGGTGCTCAGCCCAGCGGTCCTCGAGTGGTTCTACAGCCGCCAGGATCGCCAGTGCCTCGGCCATCCGCTGTGCCCCGACGACTTCGGCGGCGGCCAGGTCGGCGACCGTCGCCACCCGGCGGCGGTCCCAATGGATGAGTCCCAGGAACGACTCTGCAACGTATTCGAGCCAGCGAATTCCGGGGGCGGCGGCGATTCGAGCCACCCCCTGCGACTCAGCCCGCAGCGTCTCGATGGCGTGGTCGAGATGGCTCAACGCGGGTGCTTGCCGAACGCTCCAGACCGTGTCGCCAGCGCGGAAGTGGGCAAGGTTAGGCGCCAGGATCGCTTCGAGATGCTCCTCCGACAGGAACCCAAGCCCAGGCAGGGAGACGCACAGGGTCCGGCCTGAGACGGTTCCGTCGAGCGTGGCAAACGAGGCCTCCGACGACCAGGATTCGAACGGCACACCAATCAGAATCTGGTCGGGAGCTGGGGCGCCCATGCGCTCGGCCAATCGGGCGACCAACGCCGTGAGGCCGAGCCCGACCCCATCCCCGAGCTTGATGGCCGCGGCCTGTGGCAGCGGCTCGTTGAGTTTGCCGAGCGTCGCCGAGGTCAGGTAGACCGCGGCAGCGAAGCTGCCGAACAGGAGCACGCCGCCTGTCGCCGGGAAGGCTCGCCCGAGCACAATCTGCTCGACTCCAAGCAGCAGACCCATGGACAGGACGCCGTGAACAAGGACAAGGACGCCCACGCCGAGGATGCCGATCCGTACGCCCGTCTCGAGCATCCAGAGGACCAGCCGAGGTCGGTCGCGACTGACGACGACTGCCAGCGACACCGCAAGGATCAACGCCAGTCCGCCCACGATGGCCGCGACCGCCGCCGCGCGCCAGGCATCAATGATCGGCAGAGCCTTGGGCACTTCCACTGCCAGACGGTCCCCGACCGGACCGGCCAGCCAGATCGACAGCAGCGGGATGGCCACGACCACCGCGATGAGGCTCAGCGGGGGTAGCCAGATCCACGGCGGTTCGGGCTCGCCCCGGATCTCGCTCTCGGGTTGCGCGGCATCCTCGGGTGGCGTCGCGCCGTCGACGGGGTCCACGCCCCGAGGATAGCGAACCCGAGGGCAGACTTGGTCTCCGGCGGCACCGTGAGGTTGGTGCCAGGTCGAGCGCCGGGGTTCCCTCTACAGGCGGTTCCATCTACAGCCGCGGCTCGCAAGGTGCCGCGCCCTGCTCAAACGCGGGCCGCTCATGCTGCGCTGGATGCTCCGAGCTCGGCCCAACGGAACCGCGGGAAGTAGAGTCCGTTGTGTGAACACATCCAACCGAGGGCAGCTCGTCGCCTTCGTCGCCTGCATCGGCTTGGGCGTCCTGGAGGCCGCCGTCGCCGCGCTCCTGTTCGGATTTGCTCCTGTCGTGGGCGTTCTGATCAAGTCTCTTCCCGCCATATGCATCGGATTCTGGTGGCTGACCCGCGGAGCACCTTGGGTGCCGACATTGGCGTGGGTGGCTCCGGTTGTCGTCATCATGGCGCTGATCCCTGTCGCCGCCGAGTGGGTGATCGGGGTGCTTCTGACAGTTGCAGGATCTCTGGTAACAGTGACCTTCGTCGTGGCACCAGGCGCTATTCGATGGTGGCTCGTGGACGTATGGCGCGTGAGTCCCGACACCCTCGACTTCTGACTACCGTGCAAGTAGGCGGAAGGGAAGTCCACGGTGACGAGTCTTGGCGCGGCAGCGAGAGGAACGCGTTCGGCGCCCTGGCTCACTAGCGGCCGCGGCGGCTCAGGTAGTCGTGCCAGAAGAGGCGGGCGGCGACCGATCGCCAGGGTCGCCAGGCCTCGCCCAACTCGGCCATCTCGAGCGGACCGGGGCGTCGCTCGAGTCCCTTAATCTCGGCGACTGCGTGGGCCAGTGCGATGTCACCGACCGGCCAGACATCGGGGCGGCCGAGAACCATGAGCAGGTAGATCGTGGCCGTCCACGGGCCGATGCCGGGTAGCGCGACGAGGGCCCGCTGGACGGCATCGTCGTCGAGCAGCGTCAGGCCCTCGAGATCGAGCGTCCCGCCCACCAGAGCAGTGGCCAGGGCCCGAGCGTAGCTCGCCTTCTGACGGCTGAACCCAATCGCTAGCAACTCGGCGTCGGTCAGCTCGAGGAATCGGCCTGGCGTGGGCGGGTCGGTCACGGCCCGGAGCCGATCGAACGCGGCCTGGGCCGACGCCAGGGAGACCTGCTGCTCGAGGATGATGTGCACCAGCGTCGGGAAGCCCGGCTCGCGATCCCACAGCGGCGGCCGCCCGAAGCGCTCGACGATCGTCGCGAGGTCAGGGTCGCGCGCGGTGAGCCAGTCGGTCGCGACTGCCATCGACGCGCCGGTGAGCGCCGGCTGGGGCTGGTTTGCGACGGGATCGGCCATCGAGCCCATGATGCCCGGCTCGGCGACTCGGCTCATCGGCGGCCTCGACGCGGACGGTACGATCGCGCCCATGGAGATCGCACCTGGCATCCGCCGAATCGGTAGCGGCATGATCAACTCGTACCTGATCGAGGAGGCCGGCGGGGTCACGATCATCGAT
>JAXDKT010000201.1:0-15481 GCA_034666965.1 Chloroflexota bacterium
GCGATCGACCGCCGGACCACGGTCGCGACATCCTCGTCGGACAGTGGCTCGAGGCGCCACACCCGCAACCGGGACAGGAGGGCGCCGTTGACCTCGAAATAGGGGTTCTCGGTCGTGGCCCCGATGAGGGTCACGGTGCCGTCCTCGACGTGGGGCAGGAGCCCGTCCTGCTGGGCCTTGTTGAAGCGATGGATCTCGTCGATGAACAGGATCGTCCGACCGCCGTCGATGGTCAGCCGCTCGCGGGCGGCGGCGACCGCGGCCCGGATGTCGGCGACGCCGCTCATGACCGCCGAGAGGGTCGCGAACTGGGCCTTGACCTCGGCCGCGAGCAGCCTGGCCAGACTCGTCTTGCCGGTCCCCGGTGGACCCCACAGCAGGAGCGATCCGAGATAGCCCCGCTCGACCGAGCGCCGGAGCGGCCCGCGCTCGCCCACGAGATGATCCTGGCCGACGAACTCCGACAGGTCCCCTGGGCGCATCCGGGCCGCGAGAGGCTGGCGCCCGGGCGGCGGTTGGAACAGGGCGACCTGGTCGGGCGGAGGCTTTCGGCTCGGCACCGAGCCAGTCTACGTCGGTCGGTCAGTCAGGCGACGCTGGAGGCCGCCCACCATCGACGCACCGGTCGTGCGTCGCCCGGGAGCGGCGGATCGGCGGCGGTCTCGATCCCGTTGACGAACGTTGCGACCAGGCGAGGGTCGAGCTGCGTGCCGGCGGCGGCGCGCAGGCGCTTGAGCGACTCGGCGACGGTCAGCGCCTTGCGATACGGCCGGGTCGTCGTCATGGCGCTGAAGGCATCGGCGATGGCCACGATCCGGGCGACGAGCGGGATGTCCTCGCCGGCCAGCCCGTCGAGGTAGCCGGTGCCATCCCAGCGCTCGTGGTGATGACGGACCCCGGCCCGCACGGTCTCGACGTCGGGCAGCGTTCGGACGATCGCGTCGCCCAGCCCGACGTGCTGCTTGACCACCGCGTACTCCTCGGGCGTCAGCGGGCCGGGCTTGCGCAGGATGCCGTCCGGGATGGCGATCTTGCCGACGTCGTGGAGCAGCCCGGCCAGCTCCACCGAGCGCCGTTCATCGGGTCCGAGACCGATCCGGTCGGCCAGGAAGACGGCGTAGCGGGCGACGTCCTCCGAGTGGCGCTTGGTGTAGCGGTCCTTGGTGTCGACGGCCAGGACCAGCCCGGTCAGGACGTCGAAGCTGGAGCGCTCCGCGGCGGCCATCTCGTCGGTGGTCAGGTTGGCCACCCGGACCCCGTTGCCGCCGCTGGCTTTGGCCTCGGTCAGGGCTCCGGTCGCAACGGCCAGCAGCTCGGTCGCGGCCTGACCGTTGGCCGGCGAATAGCACACGCCGCTGCTGACGGTGATCGGCAACCGCTCCGAGCCGGCGAACTGGAGGCTGAGCGCATCGACCACGGAGCGCAGGCGGTCGATGGCGGGCTCGAGGTCGTGGACGCAGCCGGGCGGGGCGACGACCAGGAACTCATCCGGTCCGAAGCGGCCCACGGTCGAGGCCTCGGACAGCTCGGTGGCGAGGACGCTGGCGACCTCGACCAGGGCTCGATCGCCGGCGACGTGCCCGTGGGTCTCATTGAGCAGCCGGAAGTTGTCGATGTCGATGAGGGCCACCCCGACCGTGGCGCCCGATTGGCGCGAGCCCTCGAGCAGGGTCGTCAGCTCGCCGACCGCGGTCCCGTGATTGAGCAGCCCGGTCAACGCGTCCCGCCGGCTGGCTTCGAGCAGCTCGGCCGTCTTGCGCGTGAGACGGGCCTGGGCGGCCCGGAAGATGAGATAGATGAGGATGCCCAGGATGGCCGCAGCGCCGAGGGTCACCCGGACCACGTCTCCGCGGGCCGCCTCCACGGCGTCGACGATCGGCGTGGCATCGCGATAGATCTCGAAGACGGCCGGGATCGTCCCATCGAGCTCGATCGGGATGTACTCCTCGAGGACCTTGGTCCCGGGCGGAAGCGCCGATGTCGCGGCCTCGCCATTGCCGGCGTCCTCGATCGTCGACGCCGTTGCCCGCCCGGCGATCGCGTCATCGATCTCGTCGTCGGCCCCGAGGAATTTGAGTCGAAGGTCGGACCGCTCGCTGTACAGCACCGTCCCGTCGGGCCTCCAGATCTTCACGTGGACGATGCCGGCGGCGTCGCCCTCGGTCGAGCGATCGACGATGGCGGCGATCTGGTGCTCGATCTCCGCGACCCGGGTCGGATCGACGCCGGACGTGCGCAGGTCATCCGTGGTCAGACTGGAGGTGAACGCCCGCACGAGCGACACGTCCGCGGTGACCGACGAGTCGATCGCGGCTTTGGTCAGGCGATCCGAGACGATCGAAACCAGGGCGAAGGCCGTCGTCGCCACGAGCGACAGGCTCACGCCCAGGACGAACAGGAGCAGGGTCGACCGGCTGCGGACTGGCTGGCGTTCGATCGGAGGTCACCTGGACGCGTCGAATGAATTCGGAGGCGACCGTAGGATCGATTGGGGAGCGTGTCGATAGGCCGTTCGGGGGATGCCGGGCAGCCCGTCCGGCGAGATCCGGGCTAGCCCGTCTTGAGGATGGCCCGCCCCGAGCGAGGTCCGAAGTCAGATCCGGATGATCCCCAGGAGGTCGATCGCGAAGAAGAGCAGGATCATGATCCCGATGATCCCGCTCGCGACAGTGACGATTCGCCGGACGTCGGACACGACGTAGGCGTATTCCTGGGCCGCCTCGGCGGCGAACGCGCTCGACGTCTGGCGGGAGCGGGTTCGAGCCGCTGGCGCGCTCCGGACCGGCTCGGCGCCGATGGCGGGCGTCGACTCGCTGGCGGTGGCGACGTCATCGGCCCCGGTTGCGGCTCTCGCGGACCGGTCGACGACCGGTCGCGGACCGGAGCGCTGAATCGCCCGGCGCTGGCCGGGGCGGCGCGTGGCTCCGCGGGCTCGCTTGGCCATCGACTCGGTGGTCCTCCGCAGGCTGGTGGAACGGGCCAGGGTTCGTCCGGGTGGGCCGTCGGCGGAGAGGATAGCATCCGTCCGATCGGTCGCCCCGCCGGACCCACCTGCTAGACTTCGGGACCCCGCCGGAGGCCGCTCAACGTGACCGCGTTCATCCAGGACAACCTCACCGCCGTCGTCGGGCTGGTGATCGTCGTCCTCGTCGTCGCCCTGGTCATGGCCCTGGCCGGGTGGCGCCGGGCGATGGCCGTCGACCGCCACCTCCAGGCGCTCACCCGCGGCGAGGACGGTCGCAGCCTCCAGGGCGTCCTCGAAGCCCACCTGGGACGGGTGGTCGAGGTGGCCGACGCGGTGGACGATCTGATCGGCCGGACGAGCGCCCTCGAGACCCGCGGCCGCAAGGCATTCCAGCGGATCGGTCTCGTCCGGTTCAATCCGTTCGAGGACACCGGCAGCAATCAGAGCTTCGCGCTGGCCCTGCTCGACGCCGACGGCGACGGCATCGTGATCAGCAGCCTGCATGCCCGCGGTGGGACCAGGATCTACGCCAAGGCGATCGCGGCGGGCCGACCCGAGGCGGCCCTTTCGGACGAGGAGACCGAGGCGCTGGCGCTCGCCCGGGGCACGCCTGCGGGCCGGGTCGCGCTGGCCGAGCGCGCTACGGCCGGGGTCGGCGGGCGCTGATCGGCTGGTCGTGACGGGCAAGCTGTCACGGTTGGGTGCCATCCTGCGGTCATGCCCCCTGCCACCCGAACCGGCTCTCGACGAGGTTCCGTTCGCCGGACGATGAGCCGGCCGGTCCGGCCGCGCCGGTCACGGCCCCTGGAACAGATTCCGGTCTGGTCGGAGGCCGTGGATCGTGCGCCGACTGTCCTCGATGACGTGGCCGGTCCGGGCGGTCTCTCGGCCCTCCTCGGAGGGCTCAACACGGAGCAGCGTCGGGCGGTGACCCACGACCAGGGTCCGCTCCTGGTCGTGGCCGGGGCGGGGACCGGCAAGACTCAAGTGGTCACCCGCCGGATTGCCTGGCTGATTGCCACCCGCCGGGCCCGGCCCTCGGAGATCCTGGCCCTGACCTTCACCGACAAGGCGGCCGCGGAGATGCAGGTCCGGGTCGACCAGCTCGTCCCGTACGGCTACACCGACACGGCGATCTCCACGTTCCACGCGTTCGGGGACCGGCTCATCCGCGAGTACGCCCTGGAGCTCGGCCTGGCGCCCGACGTCCGCGTCCTGGCCCGCCCGGACGTGGTGATCTTCCTGCGCGAGCGGCTGTTCGAGCTCGAGCTCGATCGCTTCCGCCCCCTGGCCGACCCCACCCGCTTCCTGGCGGCCCTGGCGACCCACTTCAGCCGGCTCAAGGACGAGGACATCGACCCGGCGACCTACCTGGCCCACGCGGATGGCCAGATCGGGCAGGCGGACCTTCTCACCGCGCTCGCCGCCCGGGACGGCGCCGCGGACGAGTCTCGGGAGCAGGCCGCGGCGGCGGTCGAGTCGGCGGCCGAGGGACTGGAGCTGGCGCGGGCCTATGCGCGCTACCAGGCGCTCCTCAGCGCCGCCGGCTTCATCGACTTCGGCGATCAGGTCGCCCTCGCGCTGCGTCTGCTGCGCGAGTCGCCCGCGGCTCGGACGGAGATTCGTAACCGGTACCGGTACGTCCTCGTGGACGAATTCCAGGACACCAACCGGTCCCAGGCCGAGCTCGTCGAGCTGGTCGCCGGTCCCGGCCGCAACCTGACCGTCGTCGGTGATGACGATCAGTCGATCTACCGCTTCCGCGGTGCTGCGATGAGCAACCTGCTCGAGTTCCGGGATCGCCGGCCGGCGGCCCGCACCGTGGTCCTGCGCCGGAACTACCGCTCCCGGTCGGGCATCCTGACGGCCAGCCACCGTCTGATCCGGTTCAACGACCCTGACCGGCTCGAGGCCCGGGCCGGGATCGACAAGCGGCTGCGGGCGCAGCGGCCCGAGCCGCCGGCCGGCCGACGTCCCCCCGCGGTGCGCCACGAGGCCTTCGCCACGGGCTCGGACGAGGCCGATTGGGTCGCCCGCGAGATCGGCGGACGGATCCTGGCCGGTGCCGCACCGCGCGACCACGCCGTCCTGGTGCGCTCCAACGCCGAGGCCGACGCGGTCCTGCGCAGTCTCAACGTGGCCGGTCTCCCGTGGCGCTTCTCGGGGAGCTCGGGTCTGTACGCCCGACCCGAGATCCGCCTGCTGCTGGCCTTCCTGCGGGCGGTCGTCGACCTGGACTCGAGCGTCGATGTCTACGCGCTGGCGGCGTCCGAGGTCTATGGCCTCGGGGGTGAGGACCTGACCGCGATCGTGTCCAGCGCGAGACGTCGCAACCGGCCCGTCTGGAGCGTTCTCGAGGAGCTGGACCGCCAGCCCGGTCTGCTTCGGGTCGCGACCGCCACCCGCTTGGCGGTCAGTCGGATCGTGGCCGACCTGCGGCGCTACGCGGGGCTGGCCCACAGCCGGTCCGCGGGCGAGTTGCTGTATGCGTTCCTGCGGGACTCAGGGCTGCTGGCCCGCCTGGCCGCGGGTGGGGCGACATCCGAGGAGACTCTGAGCAACATCGCCCGTTTCTTCGACATCGTGCGCAATCAGTCGGCCCTGCTGACCGACGATCGTCCGTCATTCCTGGTCGGTCACCTCCAGACGTTGATCGAGGCCGGCGACGATCCGCCCACGGCCGAGCTCGACGGGGACGTCGATGCGGTTGCCGTAGTCACCGTTCACAAGGCCAAGGGCCTGGAGTTCCCGACGGTGTTCATGGTGGGCCTGGTCGACGGGCGCTTTCCGGCCGCGAATCGGCGTACCGCGCTGGCCGTCCCCGCGGAGCTCCTGGCTCGCGGCCCGGTCGCGGGCGACGCCCACCTGCGCGAGGAGCGTCGCCTGTTCTACGTCGGGATGACCCGCGCCCGGGACGAGCTGATCCTGACCAGTGCCGCGGACTACGGGGGACGACGCGCTCGACGGGTATCGCCGTTCGTGCTCGAGGCGCTCGACCTGCCCGGCCTGGAGGCGGGTGGAACGCGCGGTCCTGCGACGGCCTCGCTCGAGCGGCTGGCCTCGTTCGGGGGCGCGGATCGGCCGGTCGTTCCCCGGCGGCCGGGCAGCGAGCCGTTGTCGTTGAGCTTCTACCAGGTCGACGACTACCTGACCTGCCCGCTCAAGTACAAGTACGGGCACGTCGTCCGGCTCCCGGTCGCGCCGCATCACTCGCTCGTCTACGGTGCCGCTCTGCACCGAGCGGTCCAGGAGTTCCACCGGCGCCAGGGGCACGGCGAGATCATGGCCGAGGCGGACCTCGAGGCGGCATTCGTGGCCGCGTGGACGAACGAGGGGTTCCTGACCCGCGAGCACGAGGAGGCCCGATTGACCGCCGGCAAGGCGGCGCTGCGCCGCTTCCGCGCCGACCAGCTCCGGCCAGGGAGCGTGGTCCCGACCTACGTCGAGCGCGACTTCTCGTTCGTCCTCGATGGCGACCGCGTCCGTGGCCGTTGGGATCGGGTCGATATCGAGCCGATCGCGGCTGGTTCCGACGAGGAAGCAGCGCCGCCGGTCGAGCCCCGGATGCCGACCGCCGACGTGGTCGAGCCGACCCTGGCCCTGTTGCCCCGCGAGCGGGTCACGATCACCGACTACAAGTCGAGCGACGTGCGCGACCCGCTCAAGGCGCGCCAGCGGGCTCGCGAGTCGCTCCAGCTGACCATCTACGCGATGGGATATGAAGCGATGACCGGCCGATTGCCGGATGCGGTCCAGCTCCACTTCCTGGAGACCGGACTGGTCGGGCGGGCGGTGGTCGATGCCAAGCGCCTGGCCAGGGGACGAGCGTCGATCGCCACGGCCGCCACGGGGATTCGCGCCGGCGCGTTCGAACCCAGTCCGAACACCCTGGCCTGCGGCTACTGTCCGTTCCGCGCCATCTGCCCGGCGAGTGTTGCCCGGTGATCCGGACGACGTCTCCGATCCGGGCGATCAGCTTCGATTTCGGGAACACGCTGGTGCCGATCGGGCGGGCGGACCTCCACGCGGTCGTCGGTCGGATGAGCGGCGCGGTCGTGGCGCGATCCGGCCCGTTCGACGAGCGCGAGTTCAGCGCGGCGTGGGCGGCCGAGCGCGAGCGTCAGTTCGCCGAGGAGGTGCCCCGCATGCGTGAGGTCGACCTCGGTCAACGCGTCGTCCGGGTCCTGGCCCGGATGCGGGGGATGCCCGCCCCGGATCGGCCGGCCCGCTGGGACGATGTCAGCGCCGCCCGGCTGAGCACGCCGGACGAGGTCGACGCCGCATTGGCCGACTACACCCAGGCGTTCGTCGAGACGATCCGAGCGCCGGGCGAGGTCGGCCCGCTGCTCGAGCGGCTGGCGGCCCGGTTCGCGCTGGGTATCTGCTCGAACTGGCCATTGGCCGCCACCATCGACCGGTTCGTCGAGAACGCCGGTTGGGCGGAGCACCTCCGGGCGGTCGTCGTCTCGCAACGGGTCGGCGCGATCAAGCCCGACGGGCGGATGTTCGCGGCCGCGGAAGACGCGCTGGCGACCGCACCCGAGGCCATCCTCCACGTCGGCGACGACTGGCTGGCGGACGTCGTCGGTGCCAAGCGGGCCGGCTGGCGAGCCGCCCACCTGCTCGGCCGTCCGGCCGATTCGCCGTTGCCCGGCAGCGAGCCCGACGGCGACGTCGAGCCCGACCTCGTGCTCGATCAACTGACCGATCTGGAGGGCGCCCTCGAGATGCCCGGGCCTTAGACTCCAGCGCGTGGATCCCCGCGATCGGATGACCAATCTGGGCCTGTTCGGCCTCGCCGCCGTGGGCTGGATCCTGGTCGCCCTGGTCGTCACGACCCGCGATCCGCGCACGGATCCGGGTGCCGGTCTGGTCGGCGCCGGTTTGATGGGCGTCGCCATCGGGCTGACCTGCATCCCGCTCTTCTGGCTGGTCGTCTTCGGGCGCCACGGTCGGATCGCCTATCGTGGCGACTGGGTCCGCGCCGTCCGACGGGGCGCCTGGGTCGCCGTCGTGGTGGCCGTCTTCGTCGTCCTTCGTCTGCAGGGCGCGTTCAGCCTGCCCATCGTCCTGTTCGTTCTGGTTATCGTGTCGGTCGCCGAGGCGACGCTCTCCGTCGATCGCTGAACCGCGGCCGGCGTGCCGCCGAAGGAGTACCTGTGACCGTCGAGACGTTCGATCTCATCGGCGCCGTCCCAACCGAACCGTTCGCCGAGGCCAAGCGGCGGATCGCGGCCGCGGTCGAGGCGCATCGGCCCGAGATCCTCGAGCTGTCCCACCGGATCCACGCCAATCCGGAGCCGGCCTTCGAGGAGCGCCAGGCCGCCGCCTGGGTGGCTGAGACGCTGGCCCGCCACGGGTATGGGGTGGAGCATCCCGCCGGCAGCCTGGGCACGGCTGTGCGCGGCCGTCTCGCCGGCGGCTTGGGTGGGACCCGCCCGCGGATCGGGATCCTGGCCGAGTACGACGCGCTGCCCGGACTGGGTCACGGCTGCGGCCACAACACGATGGCCGCTTCGGGCGTCGGCGCGGCGATCGCGCTGGCGGCTCTGGCCCCGGAGCTGGCCGGCGAGATCGTGTTCCTGGGCACGCCCGCCGAGGAACGCGGCTCGGGCAAGGCCATCATGATCCGCGACGGGTTGTTCGACGGCCTTGATGCGGCTCTCCTATACCACCCCTCGGACGCCACCTACGTCGAGTGTCGGCTGCTCGCCAGCGAGGACGTCTACGTGACCTTCCACGGCCGGCAGGCGCACGCGGCTTCCGAGCCGTGGATGGGCCGCAACGCGCTCGACGCGCTGATCCTGCTGTTCAGCTCCGTCGGCCTGTGGCGCCAGCAGCTTCGCCCCGATGCCCGTGTTCACGGCATCGTCCAGGAGGGTGGCACGGCCGCCAACATCATCCCCAGCCGGACCAAGGCGTGGTTCATGGTCCGCTCGCCGCGCCAGGAGGAGTACCTCGAGATGCGCGAGCAGTTCCGGACAATGTGCGAGGCCGCGGCGACGGCCACCGGCTGCTCGGTCGAGGTCGTCTTCGACGGAGGTGCGTCGACGATGAAGCACAACCGGGTCCTGGGCGACCGCTTCGGCGCGAACATGGCGGCCTACGGCGTGGCCGATCACGCGCCTTCCGACAACCTGGGCAGCAGCGACATGGGCAACGTCAGCTTGGTCGTCCCGACCATTCACCCATCGATCGCGATCTGCCCCGAAGGCGTGCCCGGTCACTCGATCGACTTTCGGGACGCGGCGGCGTCACCGCTTGCCGACGAGGTGACGTTGCTGGCCGCTACCCTCGTGGCCCAGACCGCCTACGAGCTATTCGCCGATCCCTCCCTGGTCGAGGCCGCCTGGAGCGAATTCAGGGCCACCGCCTGAGGGCGGCCTCCGAAGCGCACACCGCCCGGTGCTACCATCGGGCCAGGCGCGCCCCGCTGGACGCTGGATGCGAACCGGCGGCGCCCCCAGAGACGGTACCTGGATCGACCGGTGGCTCGTGACGCGAGCCGCACCGGCCCGTCTCCCGGAGGACCTCGATGTCCGAGCGCCACGAACCCGATTCCGGTCCCGACTTCGCCGCGCTCAACGGGTGGGATCGCGAATTCGAGGTCTACAGCGACTTCGACCTGCCGACCTACGTCGGGCCGACCACGTTCATGAAGCTGCCCTGGATCACCGACCCTGTCGAGCTCCGCCGCCGGGCGACCGACGTGGCCATCATCGGCGCTCCATTCGATGACGCGGTCAGCCACCGGCCGGGGGCACGCTTCGGGCCGCGGGCCATCCGCGAGGCCCAGTACACCTCGGGCTCGATCCACTCGCTCCAGCTCGGGATCGAGCCGTTCGAGGTCCTGGACGTGGTCGATGCCGGCGACGCCAACGTCGTTCCGGCCTGGATCGAGCGCGCCCACGCCCTGATCTATCGCAAGGTCCGTGAGGTGGCCGAGACGGGCGCGATCCCGATCGTGCTGGGTGGGGATCACTCGATCACCTGGCCCTCGGCCACGGCGATCGCCGAGGTCCGTCGTCCGGGCTCGATCGGGATCGTCCATTTCGACGCGCACGCGGACACCGCCAACGAGGACTGGGGTGTGTTGGCCGGCCACGGCACCCCGATGCGCCGCCTGATCGAATCCGGCGCGGTCCTGGGCAAGAACTTCGTCCAGGTCGGATTGCGCGGGTACTGGCCGCCGGTCGACGTGTTCGAGTGGATGACGGCCCATGGGCTGCGCTACCACTTCATGACCGAGATCGAAGAACGCGGGTCCGAGGCGGTCGTCGCCACCGCGATCGCCGAGGCCCTCGACGGGCCGGACAGCGTCTACCTCAGCCTCGACATCGACGTGATCGATCCGGGCCTGGCGCCGGGGACCGGTACGCCCGAGCCGGGTGGGATGCTCAGCCGCGAGGTGCTGCGGGCGATCCGTCAGATCGTCGCTGCGGTCGATCTGTGCGGGATGGACATCGTCGAGGTCTCGCCCCCATACGACCACGCCGAGACGACCGCCATGATCGCCAACCGGGCCGCGCTCGAGGCGATCAGTGCCCTCGCCGTGAAGAAGCAGGCCGGTCGCCCCGTCCGGTTCGAGCGCTGACGCTCCGGGCCGGGTCGGTGTCGGGCACGGGCGAGGTCGCATGAAGCGAGCGCTGGATCCGACCGCCGTCGCCCTGGCGCGCCTGTATGACGTCGATCTGGTCGACGACCCGGGCGATCTCGAGCTCTATCTGGCCCTGGCCGCGCGGGCCGACGGCCCGATCCTCGAGCTGGGTGTGGGCTCGGGCCGGCTGGCCGTCCCGCTGGCCGCGGCTGGCTGGTCGGTCACGGGGGTCGATCTCGACCCGGCGATGCTGGCCCGGGCGCGGGCTCGGGCAGCGAGCGCCGGTCCGGACGTCGGTGCCCGGCTCGAGCTGGTCGAGGGAGACGCCCGGGGACTGCGCCGGGCGGAGCGCTACCGGCTGGCCTTCGTGGCGCTCAACTCGCTGTTGACGTTCGGAGACCGGTCCGACCAGGCAGCCGCCATCCAGACGCTGGCCGATCATCTCGAGCCGGGTGGGATCGGCGTGGTGGACGTCTGGCTGCCCGATGCCGAGGACCTCGCCCGCTACGACGGGCGGCTGATCCTCGAATACACCCGGGCGGACCCGGAGACAGGCCGTACCGTGGTCAAGACCGGCGCCGCGCTTCACGACGCGGCCAGCCAGACGATCCAGCTGACGACGATCTACGACGAGGGTGGCCAGGGCGAGGCGCCTGCCCGCTGGCTTCGCTCGGACCGGATCCGCCTGGTCGGTGCCGACGAGCTGCGGGCCGCCGCCGAGGCCGCCGGCCTGAGCGTGGAGGTCGTGGCGGGCGGGTACGATCTCGAGCCGATCGGCCCCGGCGCCGAGCGGGCGGTCCTCGTGGCGGTGCGACGCTGACGGGACCTCCGGCTGGCCTGCGGCCGGCCCATCGGATACGGGTCGGGCCGCGACGGCGGCTTGGTATAGTCCGCCAGATGGCCGCTTCCGATCAGGTCCGCTTGCTCGTCGTCGAGGACGTCCCGCAAGTCGGTCAGTACATCCGGAGCCTGCTGAACTCACAGCAGCAGATCAAGCTCCTCGACGTCATCGCCGATGGCGCGAAGGTGGCCGGCCAGATCGCCCAGCTGCGACCGGACGTTGTCATCGTCGACGCCTTGCTCCAGGGCCGGCTCAAAGGCGGCGCCCTGATCGAGCAGCTCCACGGGGCGGGGATCGGGGTGCCGGTCATCGTCCTGACCGTGCCCCAGAAGCCGATCCAGGCCGATCCGGACAACGGGATCCATGCGGTCCTGTCGATGCCGTTCTCGGGCTACGACCTGATCAGCCGGATCCATGGCGTACAGGCCCAGTTCCAGGAGACCCAGGCGACGGGCAGCGCCCGTCTGATCACGGTTTTCGCGCCCAAGGGCGGGGTTGGAACCACGACGATCGCCCTCAACCTGGCGGTTGCCCTGGGCCAGGCTGGCCGGCGGACCGCCCTGATCGACGGCAGCCTCCAGTTCGGTGACCTGCGGGCCCTGCTTCGGGTCCCGGTGACGGCCCCCTCGATCGTGGACTTGCCCACCGACCGCATTGCCGAGGGCGACCTGTCCGACGTCCTGTGGCGGGATCCATCGGGCATCGACATCCTGCTGGCTCCGCCGCGCGTCGAGCAGCACGAGATGATCAGCGTCCGGGACCTGGACAAGATCCTGTCGCTGATGCGTCGGATCTACGACGCCATCGTGATCGACACCACGGTGGGTCTGGACGAGCGGACCCTCGCGCTGCTGGATGCCGCCGACACGATCCTCGAGGTCGTGACCTTCGACTCGACCACGATCCACAACACCCTGGTCATGGCCGACACCTTCCGCTCGCTGGGCTATCCCGCGAGCAAGGTCCGCTACCTGGTCAACCGGGCCGATTCACCTGGCGGCATCGCCGAACAGGACCTGGCCGCGGCCATCGGTCGGGTGCCCGAGCACCGAGTCGTGTCGGATGGCCGGTTGGTGGTCCAGTCCAACAACGACGGTGTGCCGTTCGTGCTGGCCGAGCCGTCGGCCAAGATCAGCCAGGACATCATGGACGTCGCGACGCAGCTCCTGGCCGGCGATCGGCCGGCCGTTGGAGCGCGTCACTGACGTGATGGATCCCCGCCCGATCGGCGTCTTCGACTCCGGCGTCGGCGGTTTGACGGTTCTGAGCGAGATCGTCCGGCGGCTGCCCGGCGAGTCGACCCTGTACCTGGGCGACAACGCCCGGGCACCCTACGGAACCCGCTCCGACGAGGAGGTTCTGGCCTTCACCCGCCAGGCTCTCGACCGATTGGTCGAGTCAGACGTCAAGGCCGTCGTCATCGCCTGCAACACCTCGACCGCGGTCGGCTTGGGCGAGGCCCGTCGGCGCTATCGCCTGCCGATCCTGGGCGTCATCCGACCGGGTGCGGCGGCGGCGGCCCTGGCCACCCGCGTCCGGCGGGTGGGGGTCATCGCGACCCCGGCGACGGTCCGCTCGCACGCCTACTTCAGCGCGATCAAGGAGGAAAACCCCGCGGTCGAGGTCTACGAGCACGCCACCCCCGCGTTCGTGCCGATGGTCGAGGCTGGCCTGCTGACCGGGCCCGAAGTCGAGGCCACCGTGCGCGACTCGCTGGCAGCGTTGCTCGGCGAACGCGACTCGACCGGCGAGTTCATCTTCCCGCTGCCCCCCTCGGCCCGCGTCGACACCCTGCTGTTGGGCTGCACCCACTACCCGCTCCTGCGGCCGGTGATCGAGGCCGTTGCCGGCCCGGACGTCGCCGTCGTGGATTCCGCCAGCGCCACCGCGTCGGCCCTGGTTGAGCTGCTGGCCACCAACGGCCTCGAGGCGCCGCCGAACCCAGGCGACGCGGCCAGGGCCGTCGTGCCGGGCCAAGGCGCGAGCCATCGCCAGCTGACGACGGGCGACGCGGCGGCGTTCCGGGCGCTGGCCGGCCGGCTGTTTGGCCCGGACTTCGTCGACGTCGAGACCGTCGACCTGGGCGAGGCCGTCCCTTGACCCGCGACCGTGGCGGTCGCGACGACCGTGTCTGGCAAGCGGGTTTCCTCGTCGGCTCCGCGCTCGGCGTTGCCGCGACCGTGGTCGGCCGGCGGATGGAGCGATCGGCGCGACGCGGGCTGATCGACTGGCCCGCCGCCGAACGGTTCGCCGAGGGTCGCCTGCGTCATGCGCCGGGCGCCCTCTCGGCCGCCGAGCTCCGGGCGACCGAGCCGATTTACGCCGAGACGATGACCCGCATCGTGCCCAGGCTGAGCGAGGCGCTCGGGACCGAGCTGCCGGGGGTCGTCAGCCGCTCGGGCGTGGTCGACCGGGCGGGCTGGGTACGGGCCAACTCGGCCAGCTTCGCCGCCCTCATCGGCCGGCTCGAAGGGACGCTCCTCGACCAGATCCTGCCGGCGGGCGGCGGCATCGGCCAGGCCTCGGTCGCCCTGGTCAACCGCTGGATCGCGACTCGCCAGATCGGGTTCATGCTCGGCTTCATGGGCGCGCGGGTCCTCGGCCAGTACGACCTGGCCCTGCTCAGCGCCGAGACGACACCGGGCCGGCTCCTGTTCGTCGAGGAGAACATCCGCCAGACCGCGTCGACCTTGGGCGTGCCGCTCGATGCGTTCCGGACCTGGATCGCGCTCCACGAGACGACCCACGCCTTCGAGTTCGAGGCCCACCCCTGGCTGCGACCGTATCTGGCCGATCGCCTGGAACGCCAGCTCGCGGCCTTCTCCAGCGGCACCCGGGAGCTCGCCCCGGAGGTGCTCCGACGGGTGGGCCGCGCCCTCCGCGGCGATGGCAGCAGCGAGCACTGGATGGAGCGCCTGATGAGTGCCGAACAGCGGCGTCTCTTCCGCGAGACCCAGGCGGTGATGAGCCTGCTCGAGGGCTTCAGCGACTACGTCATGGACGAGGTCGGCCGCGAGCTCGTCCCCGACGTCGAGCTCATCAGCGAGCGCTTCCACGCCCGCCGCGAAGCGCGCCGATCGGGCTTCGAGCGGGCGATCATGCGCCTGACCGGAATGGACATGAAGCTCGAGCAGTACAAGAAGGGTGAGCTCTTCGTGTCCGCCATCGCGGCGGGCGGCGGTCAGCCGGCGCTCGATCGGCTGTGGTCCGGGCCCGAATCGCTGCCCCGCGATGGGGAGATCGAGGCGCCCGAGCGCTGGCTCGCGCGCGTGATGGCGGCCTGAGGTGAGCGCACGGAACGTGGCCGGACCGGGTCGTGGACCGGGCGGCGTCCCGGCCGCGATCGCCCTGAGCCCCATCCTGTCGGCGCGCTATCGCGGGCGCGACCTCGAACGGATCCGGGCGGCCGCCCCGGGTGCTCGCCTGGTGACGGTTTCGATCGAGGGTCTGGCCGACGGCCCGCTCGACGACGTTGAGGTGCTCCTACGCGGGTTCCTTTCGGCCGAGGCGTTCGACCGCCTGCTCGACCGGGCGCCACGCCTGGCCTGGGTTCATTCGGCCTCGGCGGGCGTCGAGCGGGTGCTGACCCCGGCCGGCCGCCAGCGCGGGCTGGTCGTGACCAACGCCCGGGGCGTGTTCAGCCAGCCGATCGCCGAGTACGTGCTGATGATGATCCTGGCGGTCAGCCGCCGGCTGCCCCAGCTGCTCGAGCTCCAGCGCGAGCGAACCTGGCAGCCCCTGGAGGGCACCGAGCTCCGCGACGTGACCGTGGGCATCGTCGGGCTCGGATCGCTCGGGAGCGCGGTCGCGACCCTGGCCGGTGCGTTCGGTTGCCGGGTCGTGGCCACCCGACGACGCGCCGGCACCGAGGACTCCGCGTCCGCGCCGGAGGCGAGCGTGGCGTCGGAGGCGGGCGTGGCGCAGATCGAGCGGGTGACCGGCCCCGAGGGACTACCGGCGCTCCTGGCCGAGTCGGACTTCATCGTCCTGGCCGCGCCGCTGACCCCCGAAACCGAGGGCATGATCGACGAGGCGGCGCTGGCCGCTGTCAAGCCCGGCGCCTGGCTGATCAACGTGG
>JAXDKT010000202.1:0-5858 GCA_034666965.1 Chloroflexota bacterium
CCTCGTCCTGGGGCTGGTCCGGCGCGGTCTGGGACTGCTCTCCGATGAGCTGGCCCTGGTGGCCCCGGACAACCGGACCGTCGCGGCCTATCCGCGGGGCCTGCACATCCGCCCCAGCTCGCTGGCGCTGTTCCCGGAGCTCAGCTTCCTCGCCAGCGTACCGGCGCACGAGCTTGGTGGCGGGAGCGAGTGGTCGGTCGGCCCCGAGGACCTCCAGCGGGCATTCGGGACGCGGGTGGTCGGGTCGGCCCGGATCGGCGCGGTGGTCCTGCTCGACGGCGAGCCGTCGCCAGAGGCCACCCCCCAGCTGAGCCCGATCCCCGGGGCGATCGCCGCGATGGAGCTCCTGCGCGGGACGCCGTCGGCCGCCTGGGATGTCGACGGAGCCATCGCCCGTCTGACCCAGATCGTGGCCGACGTGCCGGCCCTCCGGCTGCGCTCCGGCCGGCTCGACGAGACGGTCGATGCCGTCCTCGCCTGGGCGAGCGCCGGAGCCGGGTCCGATCGATGACGACCGGAACGGGTCCAATGGCTCGGTCGAGCGCGTTCGAGGCCTGCCGACGCGATCGGGCGACATCCTGGATCGAAGCGACCGACCCGAGCATGGAACCGCTCATCCACCCCGGCGACCAGCTGCTGGTGGCCTTTGGGGCGCGTCCGGAGCGGACCGGCCAGGTCATCCTGTGTGCCGTCGGCGCGACCTTCGTGGCTCACCGGCTGGTGGCCCATCGGATCGTGACCGACGCCGCCGGCCGGCCGCAGGTCCGGCTCATCGCCAAGGGCGACGCCGCGGCGCTGCCCGATCGGGCGATCGCGCCGGAGTCCGTCGTGGGCATCGTCCAGGCGATCCGCCGCAGCGCGGATGGACGGGTCCTCAGCTATGGGCTGGATGACACCCGGAGCGCGGTCGTCGCCGTCGTCTCGTGGTGGGGCGGCCGGGCCGCCCGGCGCAGTCGCCACATCGCGAGTCACGCCCCGGCCGGGCTGAGCCCGGCCGTTCTCGTTGCCCTCGTCACCCTGTCTCGGGTACCGACCCGAGTGATTACGGCACTCATGCCCTGGCTGGTCCAGGAGACGCGTGCGGAAGGGAGGTGATGTGCATGGAGTACGAGAGCCCCGAGATCATCGCGACGTATGTCGAGGATGAGCTCGTCACCGAGGCGGCGGTCTGCACCGGCTACCGCTGCATCTTCGACAACTTTCCCGCCTGATCGATCCCCGATGGGGCGGTGACCCAGGTCATCGCCCCATTTCGGGTCCCCAGACCAAACCGAGGAACCCGGCGCGCGCCGACCATGACCAACGCGATCGAGATCCAGTCCCTGACCAAGCGCTTCCGGCCGCTCCGATCCTATCGTGACCTGCTGGCTCCAGCCGGCCGCCCCGAGCGGACCGCCGTCAGCGAGATCGACCTGCGCATCCCGCCCGGCCAGGTGTTCGGCCTGCTGGGCCAGAATGGCGCCGGCAAGACGACCCTCATCCGGATGTTGACCACGCTCCTCCTGCCCACGTCCGGATCGGCCCGGGTGGCCGGCTTCGACATCGTTCGCGATCCCCGCGCCGTGCGCGCCAGGATCGGGCTCGTCAGCGGCGACGAGCGGTCCTTCTACTGGCGCCTGACCGGGCGTCAGAACCTCGAGTTCTTCGCCGCGCTGCAGCATCTCCCGGCGGCGATCGCCCCGGCCCGGATCGCGGTCCTCGCCGAACGGCTGGGCATGACCGAGCATCTCGACCGGCCGTTCGGTCATCTGTCGACCGGTCAGCGCCAGAAGCTGGCCATCGCCCGCGGGCTGATGAGCGAGCCTGAGATCCTGTTCATGGACGAGCCGACCCGCTCGCTCGATCCGATCTCGGCGGTGGCCATTCGCGAGTTCGTCGCCAAGCACATCGTGGGCGAGCTCGGCCGGACCGTCGTCCTGGCGACCCACTCGATGCCCGAAGCCGAGGCCTTGTGCCGCCGCCTGGCGTTCGTCCAGGACGGGCGGATCGTGGCCGAAGGCAGCGTGCCCGAGCTCCGCCGGGCGATCGGCTATGGCGTCCGGTGCGAGCTCCGACTGGGCGCGGCCACCGGAACGGCCGGGGTCGACCTCGCCGAGGTGGACGGCGTCCGGGCGGTCCTGCCCGGCGGTCCACCGGCTGCCCCAACGGTCGCCGGCCCGGCGCCCCTGGTCATCCGCCTGACGCTCGCCGACGAGGACGCGCTGGCCGGCGTCCTGCGTGTCCTGGTGCGAGCCGGCGCGGACGTCCTCGGCTGCGAGACCCGCGAGCTCTCGCTCGAAGAGATCTATGTCCACACCCTGGCCCCGGGCTCGGTGGCGGCCCCAACGTTGATCCCCAAGGCGGTCGCCTGATGACGGCCATCGCGACCGCCGCGCGGGTGCCCGTGGCGTTCTTCCGCCGCGACCGGATCATCGAGACCAGCTACCGCGCGGGGTTCATCCTGCGCCTGGGCAGCGCCCTGGTCACGGTCGCGGTGTTCTTCTTCATCAGCCACTCGTTCGGGGACGCGGCCACGTCCCAGATCCAGCGCTACGGCGGCGACTACTTCGCGTTCGTGCTGGTCGGGGTCGCCCTGACCGAGTTCCTGGCCCAGAGCGTCGGCGGCCTGGGCAGCAGCCTGCGCGAGAGCCAGACAACCGGGACCCTTGAGCTGATGCTGCTCAGCCCGTCGCGGCTGCCCGTCCTGATGTTGTCGTCGTCGCTCTGGCTGCAGGCCTCGGCGACGCTCGGCGCGGCGACCTATCTCGTCGCCGGGGCCCTGCTCGGCGCCGACTTCGGCCATGCCGACCTGGTGGCCACGGTCGGCGCACTGCTGCTGACCATGATCGGCTTCACCGGCATGGGCCTCCTGGCCGGTGGCGTGGTCATCGTCATCAAGCGCGGCAACCCGGTCGGCTGGCTGCTGCGGGGCGCCTCGATCGTGCTCGGCGGCGTGTTCTACCCCACCGACATCCTCCCGAGCGGGTTGCAGGCGCTGGGGCAGCTCCTGCCGATGACCCACGCCCTGGCCGTTCTGCGTGGCTCGATCCTCGCCGGCGAAGGCATCGTCCAGATGCTGCCTTCGTTCGTGGCCCTGACCGTGCTCAGCTTCGGCTACCTCGGCCTCGGGCTGCTGGCCTGCGCCGCCGCGATCCGGTATGCCCGGACCGACGGCAGCCTGGCCCAGTACTGAGCCAGCCGTGATGCGCCGACTCGACGACCTGGACCGTGAAACCCGGGCGATGTGCCTGGGGGCTCGGACCCAGCTCGAGCCCGCCGCCGCCGCCGACCTGCGGACGCTGGTCCAGTGCGGGCTCGACTGGGACCGGCTGTGGGACCTCGGCCATCGCCACGACGTGCTGCCGCTGCTCTCCCGGACCCTGCCTCCGGCGGCCGGCGACGCGATCTCCCCGGTCTGGCTGGAGCGGGCCGTTCGCCGGCGCCACGTGACCCTCCTGCGCAACGGCCAGATGGCCACCGCCCTCGAGCGCGTCCTGGACGGCCTCGCCGCGGCGGACGTCGCCGCCATGCCGGTCAAGGGCCTGGTGGTCGCGGATCAGCTGTACGGCGACCTGGCCGCCCGCGGCGCGGCCGATCTGGACGTTCTCGTCCATCCGGCCGACCTGGCCGCCAGCCGGAAGGTCCTCGTCGAGCTGGGCTACCGCCAGCGGCCCGAGCCGACGTTCACGGCCCTCGTCCACGAGTTCCACGACCCGCCCTGGTACGTCGGCAGCGGACCCGACCAGGTCCGCCTCGAGCTGCACTGGAACCTCTGGGCAGATCGGTTCTTCCGCTCGGACGTCGACGGGCTGTGGGAGCGCGCGGGGACGGGCAGGTTCCTGGGCAGATCGGTCCCCCTGCTCAGCCTCGAGGACACCCTCCTCCACCTGGCCATCCACCGCAGCCGGTCGGCCCTGCGCCTGCGCTGGAACTGCGACGTTGCCGAGCTGGTCCGCCGCCACGGCGACACGGTCGACTGGCCGGCCGTCGCCGAACGAGCCGACCGGATCGGGGCCCGAACGGCGACCTGGATCGTGCTGTCCATGGCCGAGCGGTTCCTCGGGGCGGCGACCCCACCCGAGACCCTCGAGCGGTTCCGGATCCCGGCCGCCAAGCGCGAGCTCCTGGAGCGGACCTGCGGCGGCGAGGCCACGTTCCGGGCGACACCGCCGGGCGACACCGACCAGACCCCCCACCTGACCCTGCGCGTCTTCGAGCAGGACGGCCGCGGCCAGATCGCGCGGGCGCTGGCCTCGAGCGTCCGCCGCTCGATCCGCCGGGTTCTCCACGACGTGGGCCTGCGCCGGGTCCGCGACAGCGTCGCCTGACGATCGCGGGCCAGCGCCCCCGGGTCAGGCTTCCTCGCGCTCGACGACGACCCGCGATGCCGGCCGGTGAGCCGCCCTGGGGACGTCGGACACGTTGGGCACGAACGAGGCGGCCAATGACGTCTCGGCCGCCCGGAACTGGTCCTCGAGCGACAGAATCCCGAGCCGGCCGAGGCTGGCCAGCTCGTCGCGGATATAGGTCTTGAGCATCTCCGGGCCGTCGGTGTTGATCGTGAACCGGACCCCGCTCCGGCGGAACTGGTCGAAGATCCAGCGGAACTCGTCCCAGCCGGAGACAACCCGGGTGTTGAGGTTGGACGTGGGGCAGATCTCGAGCACGATCCCCCGGTCGGCCAGCATCGCCATCGCCCGTGGGTCGTAGGCGGCCTTCACGCCATGGCCGATCCGATCGGGCTCGAGCAGCTCGATGACCCGGGCGACCTCGTCGATCGGTCCGGCCTCGCCGGTGTGGACCGTCAGCCCCAGACCGAACTGGCGTGCCCGCCGGAAGAGGAGCTTGTAGTCGGCCACCCGGAAGGTGGCGGACTCGGGTCCGGCGATGTCGATCCCGACCACGCCCCGGTCGCGCCAGTGGATCGCCTTCTCGACGATGATCTCGTTGAGCTCGAAGGGAAAGGTCCGGTCGAGGCAGAAGAGCAGCCCCGGCTTGACCGGATACTCGAGGGTGGCCCGGTCCATCCCGCGCAGGGCCGCGGCGATGATGTGGTCGAGGTCCTGCTCCCCGCCGCGGTTGCGCTTCATGGGATTGAAGCGGAGCTCGGTCGTGGTGATGTTGTTCTTGCGGTAGGCACCGCCGATGACCTCGTACACGGCTCGCTCGACGGCCAGCGGGCTGGACTGGATGAGCTCGGTCCAGTGGAACAGCTGGAGGTATCCGTCGAAGCTGCGCGCCCGCCGCGGCGAGACCGTGATCAGGTCGCGGAACTCCCAGTAGTCTTTGGTCGGGAGCTTGATCCCCTGGGCGTGAGCGATCCCCCACATGATCGCCGGGGTGACTGCGCCGCCGAGGTGGCAGTGAAGGTCGGCCAGGGGGATCTTGCGCGGCAGCAGGGCCATGCCCCAAGGATATCGCGGGTGCTCGCTACAGCGCGAACGCCAGCTGGCGGGCGGTCTCGTTGATCGGTTCGCCCGGCGAACGGCCGCCGCGCAGGGCTCAGCCGGCGAGTGACGCGGGCACCACGCGCCCGTCGGCGTCGAGCGTCGCCTGGCGGCGCATCCGCTTGAGCTCGGCGCCGGGGACCTGGTCGCGAGCGTGGTAGCTGGAGCGCACCAGCGGCCCCGACTCGACGTGCTTGAAGCCGAGGGCGGTGGCCTCCACCTTCATCTCGACGAACTCGTCCGGGTGGTAGTAGCGCTCGAGCGGGAGGTGGGCCAGGCTGGGCCGCAGATATTGGCCGATCGTCAGGATGTCGACGTCCGCGGCCCGCAGCGCCACGAAGGCCTCGGTCAGCTCGTCGCGCGTTTCGCCCAGGCCGACCATCAGGCTCGACTTCGTGTGCGCGGAGTAGCCGATCTCGCGAGCCATCTCCT
>JAXDKT010000203.1:0-51440 GCA_034666965.1 Chloroflexota bacterium
CCGCGCGCGTCGCTCGGGCGCTGCCTTGAGGGCCTTGGCTCGCGGGCCAGCTCGCCACGCGACCCGGGCGGGGTCCGGCCCCGGCTGGGAAGGCGTCGGCCGGGTCCGTGCGCGGTCGTCCTTCATGTGATCACCACGAGCAGGTCGCCGACCTCGACATTCTGGCCCACGACGGCAGTGATCTGCTCGACCGTGCCCGAGCGCGGTGCTCGAACCTCGTTCTGCATCTTCATTGCTTCGAGGACCAGCATCTGCTGACCGGATTCCAGGGCGTCACCTCGGGTCACCGACACGGCTACGATCCGGCCCGGGATCACGGCTCGAATCTGGAGCGGCCCGAGCGCCCCGGCGTCCGCTCGGCCGCGACGTGCTTGGTCTCGCAGGAGGGCTCGGCGCGCGGGCTCGAGCTCGACCTCCACGCGCCACCCGTCCACGACGACGTCCAGAGCCAGCGCCCCGTCGCGCGTCCGGCGGCCCTCGCCGGCGACGAGGATCCGACGCCGGGTTGTGCCGTCGACCAGGATCGCTCGGCCGGGGCCCTGGCGCTCGAGCTGGAGCCCAGCCAGGGCCGGATCGTCGACCGCCAGAACGAGGACGGGATCGTCGTCGAGCCGGGTGGCCTGGGCCACGGCCGCCCTGAGGGCTTCGGCAACGGCCGGCATCTTCATCCGCCCGGTTCGCGGTCGATCGCGTCGGCCAGGCCGGCCAGGCGCCACTGCCCGGGCGGACGGCGGCCGTTGCGAGCTGGAGCCGCCACTGGAGCTCTGTCGCCTGCGAGGAGAACGGCGCTCAGCAGCGCGCGGCGCACCGCCGCGGCCCGATCCCGCGGGCCATCCCAGTGATCGTCGACCCAGCTGGTCGAGAGATCGGCGGCCCGAAATGACGGATCGCGGACGACCCGCCGGTGGAACGGCAGGGTGGTCTGGATCCCCCCGACCTCGGTCTCGTCGAGGGCACATCGAAGGCGGTCGATCGCCGCTTCGCGATCCGTCGCGTGGACCATGATCTTGGCGATGAGCGGATCGTAGTCGGGCGGGACCCGCTCCCCCGCTCCGATGGCCGTGTCGACCCGGACGCCTGGCCCGGCCGGCATCGCCCAGTGTCCGACCCAGCCGGGAGTCGGCGCGAAGGACCGGGCGGGATCCTCGGCGGACAGGCGGACCTCGATGGCGTGCCCGCTTGGAGTCGGCGCCCGTTCGGCTGCGGCGACGGCCTGGGCCGACAAGGGGGCGCCGCTGGCGAGCCAGAGTTGCTCGCGGACGAGATCCAGCCCGGACACGAGCTCGGTGATCCCATGCTCGACCTGGAGCCGGGTGTTGACCTCGAGGAACCAGAATCGTCCGTTGCGGTCGTGGAGGAACTCGCAGGTTGCCGCGTTGCGCAGGCCGGTGGCCGACGCCACCCGAACGGCCATGGCATGGAGCTCGCGGCGCTGTGACTCGGACAGACCCGGGGCGGGCGCCTCCTCGACGAGCTTTTGGTGGCGACGCTGGATCGAGCAGTCACGTTCGCCAATGGCGACGACCCGCCCCGTCGCATCCCCCAGGAGCTGGACCTCGATGTGGCGAGCGGGCAGGATCTCCCGCTCCAGGTAGACCGATCCGTCTCCGAAGGCGGCGGCCGCCTCGCGCGATCCAGCCACGAGGGCCCCGGGCAGCTCCTCGGCCGCGGTCACGCGACGCATCCCCCGGCCGCCCCCGCCCGCGGCGGCCTTGACCAGAAGCGGGTAGCCGACCTCGTCCGCCGAGCGGACGACCGCCGCGACCTGATCGGGCCGATCGATCGGAGCCGGTTCCATGGTCCCGGGGACCACCGCCACGCCAGCGGCGGTCGCCGCGCGCCGGGCGGCGAGCTTGTCGCCCAGAGCGGCGATGGTCCGCGCATCGGGACCGACGAAGACCAGCCCGGCGGCCTCGACGGCCGCGGCGAACGACGCGCGCTCGGCCAGAAAGCCGTAGCCGGGATGGACGGCGACACAGCCGGTGGCCAGGGCCGCCTCGACGACGAGATCCGCGCGGAGATAGCTGTCGCCGGGCGGAGCCGGTCCGAGCCGAACCGCCGCATCAGCCATTCGCACATGCGCGGATCCGAGGTCCGCATCGCTGTAGACGGCGACGACTCCGATTCCCAGCTCACGGCACGCCCGGATGATGCGGACCGCGATCTCTCCGCGATTCGCGATCAGGACGCGCTCGAACGGCCGTCTTTGCGGAAAGACACGGTCATCGGCCGGGAGATCAGAGCGGGATGTTGCCATGCTTCTTTCGGGGATTGACCGCTCGCTTGTCGGCCAGCACGTCCAGCGCGGCAATGAGACGGGCGCGAGTCTCCGACGGGAGGATCACGTCATCGACGTATCCGTGCGACGCGGCGACGTACGGGTTGGCGAACTGGGCTTCGTACTCGGCGACGAGGCGGGCGCGCTCGGCCGCGGGGTCGTCCGCCGCTGCGATCGCGTCCTTGTAGATGACGTTGACCGCACCCTCGGCGCCCATGACCGCAATCTCCGCCGTCGGCCAGGCGAAGTTCATGTCGCCGCGGATGTGCTTGCTGCTCATGACGTCGTAGGCCCCGCCATATGCCTTGCGCGTGATGACCGTGAGCTTCGGAACCGTGGCCTCACAGTAGGCATACAGCAGCTTGGCACCATGCTTGATGATCCCGCCGTCCTCCTGTGCCACCCCGGGCAGGAAGCCCGGGACATCGACCAGGGTCACCAGCGGAATGTTGAAGCAGTCGCAGGTCCGCACGAATCGGGCGGCCTTCATGGACGCGTCGATGTCGAGCGCACCGGCGAGAACCGTCGGTTGTTGGGCCACGACGCCGACGCTGCGGCCGCCGAGATGGGCGTAGCCGACGATGATGTTCGGCGCCCAACCGGGCTGGAGCTCGAGGAACGCGCCATCATCGATGATTCGATCGATCACGGACCGCATGTCGTACGGTTTCATCGGGTCGTCAGGGACGATCGCGTCGAGCTCCGGATCGGCACGTTCCGACGGATCGTCCGTTGGCCGCGGAGTCGGCGTCTCGAGATTGTTCTGGGGCAGATGGCTGAGCAGACGGCGCGCCAGGTCGAGCGATTCGGCCTCGTCGACCGCGGCCAGGTGAGCGACGCCGCTGATGGTGGTGTGGGTATGAGCTCCGCCCAGCCGTTCGGCGTCGACATCCTCGTGGGTGACCGCCTTCACGACGTTCGGGCCGGTTACGAACATGTAACTCGTGCCCTCGACCATCACGATGTGGTCGGTCATCGCCGGGGAGTAGACCGCGCCGCCGGCGCACGGCCCGAGGATGACCGAGATCTGGGGGATCACACCCGAGGCCAGCACGTTGCGCAAGAAGATGTCGGCGTAGCCGCCCAATGACGCGACGCCTTCCTGGATTCGAGCGCCGCCCGAATCGTTGAGACCGATGACCGGCGCGCCGACCGACATCGCCAGGTCCATGATCTTGCAGATCTTTCCTGCATACGCCTCGGATAGCGAGCCACCGAACACGGTGAAGTCCTGGGAGAAGACGAACACCGGCCGGCCATCGACTGCGCCGTGGCCGGTAACCACGCCGTCGCCGAGATAATGCGGACCCTCCGCGTCGTTGCCGGCCGATCGATTCGTCACGAACGCGTCCAACTCGACGAACGATCCGGGATCCAGCAGGAGCTCGAGACGCTCGCGGGCGGTCAGCTTGCCCATCGCATGTTGGCGCTCGATGCGCTCCGGTCCCCCACCGAGCCGGGCCTCCGCGCGCATGGCGTGCAGCCGGGCGATCCGTTCCTCGTTCGTCGCCACGGTCCCTCCTCGGACTCATCGGGCGCTGTCTTTGTGCAAGGACGGCGGCTCGCATCGTCCCGAAGGCTCATGATAGTCGTCCCGGACTGGGTGAGACCAGGACCGAACTATCCACAGATTCGGTGAACAACTCGCGATCCCTGTGGATAAGTCCGGTGGTTACGCGCGACGAGGGTGGAGTAGGATGGGCGCCCGCCCCGCGCGGAACGCGATGATCCCAATCGAAGGATCGAGGTGAGGCCCCGGTGACGAACGTGATCGCGATCGCCAATCAGAAGGGCGGCGTTGGCAAGACGACCACGGCGATCAATCTCGCCGGAGCGCTGGCCGAGCAAGGCTTTCGAGTCTTGTGTGTCGACATGGACCCGCAGGCGAACCTCACGGTTGGTCTGGGGATCAATCTCGGCACTGTCGATCGGTCGATGGCGGACGTCCTGGCCGACTCGCGCGCCTCGATGGCGGAGATCGTGATCCCGACCCAGACCACCGGAATCGACGTGGCACCGTCCACGCTCGAGCTGGCCTCGACCGAGGTGGAACTGTTCAGTGCGATCGGCCGCGAGCATGCGCTGCGCGAGACGCTCGATGGCTGGGTCAACGATCACTACGATTTTGCCCTGATCGATTGCCCGCCCACGCTGGGCCTGCTGACGATCAACGGCCTCGTCGCGGCGCGCAGCGTGATCATCCCGGTCCAGACCCAGTACTACGCCCTCAAGGGATTGACCGCATTGGTCAAGGTCATCAACACGATCCGATCCAAGCTCAACCGCGACCTGCGGATCCTGGGCCTGCTCCCGACCTTCTACGACGGTCGAACGATCCTCGGCCGCGAGATGCTCGATGAGCTGCGCGAGATCGGCGACCATCACGTCTTCAACAGCATCGTCCGCAACACCGTCAAGCTCGGTGAGGCCCCGTTGACCGGCCGGCCGATCACGGCCTACGCCGGTGCCTCGGATGCGGCCCGCACCTATCGGGAACTCGCGCGGGAGGTCATCGACCTTGGCTAAGCCGAACTTCCGGGCAGCCGTGGGTCGTCGCCTGTCCGAGGAACGCGAGCTCGGGCCGCAGGTCCTCAGCCTGTTGTCGGCCGAGACATCGTCCAAGACCCTTGGCATACGGCAGATCCCGGTCGACCGAATCGAGGCCAACCCCAACCAGCCGCGGACCAGGTTCGAGCAGGGCGCCCTGGATGAGTTGACAGCGTCGGTCCGCGAGCACGGCATCTTGCAGCCGGTCCTGGTCCGACCGCTCGAGGCCACCAACCGCTACCAGCTGGTCGCCGGCGAGCGACGCTGGCGCGCTGCCACGGCGGCCGGCCTGGCCTCGATCCCCGCCCTCATCGAGGAGCTCGACGACGACACGGCGCTCGAGATCGCGATCATCGAGAACCTCCAGCGCGAGGACCTGTCGCCGCTCGAGGAAGCGGTGATGTACGACCGGATGGTCAAGGAACACGGCTACAGCATTCGCCGCCTGGCCCAGAAGCTCGGCAAGGACAAGGGATACCTGGAGAACCGGCTGCGGCTGGCCGGAGCGCCGCCGGAGATCCAGGAATTGGTGTCCGTGCGCAAAGACACGATCTCCCACGCCTATGAGTTGCTCAAGGTCGAGGACCCCAAGAAGCGACGTCGACTGGCCGAGCAGGTCGCCCGTGGCGAGCTGACCTTGGTCAAGCTCCGCGAGCGGGTCGAAGGTCGGCGTCGCCCCCGGCCGGTCGACGTGGCCGACGAGTCGGCCGCCGACGAGCAGCCCAACGACTCCGAGGAGGTCGAGGCGACCACCGGCCGCCCGGCCGCTTTGACGATCGACCGACACGCTGGCGACGCTGAGACCGCCTGGACCGGCACGGTTCGTCGGGGCGGGCATGCCCGGTTGTCGGAGGACTCCCTGGTCAACGCCAAGCAGGAGCTCGCCGACGCCCTCGAGGCATTCGTCGGGGTCCTCCGGGCGCCGGACGTCCTCGGCTCGATCGGCACCGTGGACCGGGCCAATCTGGCCAAGTACCTGACGATTGCCAAGCTGCGGCTCGAAAACGCGATCGCCCTCGTGCGCAGCGGCGACGAGTAGTCCGGACCGAGCTCACAACAGCCCGCGGCTGGCAAAGCCTCCCAGCCAGCCGGCCGCAACCAGACCGAGACCGATTGCCCCCGCTTCCCAGCCGCGCTCGCGACGAGCCGCGGACGGCGAGCCGGCCAGCATCAGGCCGACCACGATCACTCCGAGCCCGAGGACGGTTGCGACCCAGGCCGGGGGCTCTGCCCCGACCGCGACCACCGACCCAGCGGCCAGGGCGCCGACGAGCAGGAGCAGCGCTGCGGCGAGTCGACGGGACCGCCGCGCTCCGAGGCGGACCGCGGGCGTGCCCACACCGGCGGCCCGGTCGCGTTCGATGTCGGCCAGACCGTTGAGCAGGGCGAGCCCCGCCCCGGCGACGACCGCCAGCGGCACCAGCAACCCGAACGGCGCCGGGATCCGGCCGGTCGCCCCCACCCAGGCGTAGATCGGCAGCAGCGGCAGGCCGACCGCGAACGGCAGCCAGGCCAGGACGGTCGTCTTGAGCCGGGCGTCGTAGGCCCACCCGACGGCGGTCCCGACCACGCCCACGACAAGCACGGCCGGGCCGGCCAGCGCGGACGCCCCCAGGCCGACGAGGAGGCCAGCCACGACCACGACCAGCGCCGCGCGCGATCCGACCAGCCCGGCGGGGATCGGCTTGCCCGGCTTTCGGCCGCGGTCGCGCTCCACGTCGAGGCGGTCGTTGAGCGCCCCGATCGAGACCTGCAGGCAGACCATGGCCAGCCCGAGGAGAGCCGCGCGTGCGGGGCCGGCTCCCGCCACCAGGGCGAGGACCGCGGTCACGAGCCCGTCCAGCGAGGAGGGGAAGGGGTGCCCCAGTCGAATGAGCCCGGCGATCCTGGCGGCCGGCCCCGGCGGCAGCCCCGTGGAGTCGTCTGCCGACCAGGGCATGGGCGGGACGTCGGACGAGCCCGGCGTCGGGTCAGACGTAGACGAGCTCCTCGAAATTCTCGACGAGGTAATCGATCAGCCGCTCGCGCCCATCGGACGTCTCGCGCCGGATCCCGGCCACGAGGCAGTGGAGGGTGATCGCCGGCACCATCAGCCGGCCCTGGGCGTCGTGACCCAGGGACGCCGGCGGGCCATCGCCGGCCGCGAAGACCCGCTCGAGGGAGCGATCGTCAATGCGGGCGGCGGCTCGGAAGTCCGCCAGGACCCGGAGCACGCCGCGGCGGATGGCCATGTCGCGCATGAGCTCGCTGGCCCAGGCGTCGATCTGGGCATCGTCCTGCTCGGCGAGCCGGGCCCGGTATTCGGCCGGGTCGGCGGCCAGTCCGGTGGCGCCCACGGATCCTCCTCGACTCGTTTGGTCGCGCGCAGTATCGCAGGTTCAGCGCCTGGTCGAGGCTCCCCTGGCCGGTGCGTCGATCGGGCGGCCACCCTCCGGCCACTCGTTGAACGCCTCCGTCAGGCGGTACCACAGGCTGCCCGGTGGCGGCGGTGCGGGATCCGGATAGCCGCCGAGCAGATCGTGGAGAGCCGTCCACGTCCGGGCGGTGAGGTCGTCAACGGCCTCCCGCGAGGCGCGTCCGCGAACCGGCAGGGGAGGCCCGAGGCGGACGCGGATCTGCCGGCCGAATGCCAGCCAGCTCGTCCCGTTGATGGCCACCGGGACGATGGGGACGCCGGCTCGCAGGGCGAAGAATGCCGCGCCGTCGCTGAGGTCGAGGAGCTCCCCTTCCCCGGCATGGATCCGGCCTTCGCCGGCGATGGCCAGCACGCCACCGTGGGCCAGGATGGCGGCGACCCGGCGCGACGCGTCCCTGAGGTCGCTCTTCTCGGGTTTGAACGGCACCGCCGTGCCGGTCCAGATCATCACCCGATTTCGCGTGCCCCTCGACATGTTCGCCTCCTTCGGCCCGAAGAAGTACAGCCTGGGACGCCACGGCAGGACCGCCATCAGCACGAACGGGTCGGACCAGCTCTGATGGTTGAAGCACAGGACCGCGGGCCCGGCGGGCAACCGCTCATGATGGTCGACGCGGACGCGAAAGAGCGCCCGGACGGCGATCGAGGCGAACAGCCGCGCCAGGCTGTAGCGGATGAGCTGGCGCACCGGGTGGATGGCGGACGGCTCGGTCGGTGGCGACACGGTCAACCCGGCAGCTCGCTCGTCGTCCTTCACAGGACCGTCGCCAGCCACGCCGGATCGAGCTGATCGATGCGCTCGAGGACGTGGGACGCGGCCTCACGGGCCCCGGCCGCCGGCGGGACGGCCGCGTTGGGCACCAGCACGACTTCCATCCCGGCGGCCCGCGCGGCGAGGACGCCATTGAGCGAGTCCTCGACCACCAGGCAGCGCTCCGGCACGACCCCGATCCGGGCGGCGGCCAGGAGATACACGTCGGGCGCCGGCTTGCCGACAGGCACCTCGTCCGACGACACAACGGCCGCGAAGGCGTCGGCGATGCCGAGTCCGTCGAGGGCAGCCGCGATCACCGCCGGATGGCCCGACGAGGCCAGTGCCATCGGCAGCTCGGCAGCCACCCGACGGACCGCCTCGACCGCGCCGGGGATGCGCGGCGCGCCCTCCGCCCGATAGCGCTCGACCATCGCCGCGACGACCTCGGCTTCGATCGCGGCCCGGGGCAGATCCGGCAGGTTCAGGCGCTCAGCCATGAGCGTCGACCAGCCAGATGAGTTGGCGCCCATGATGGCCGTCCTGTCCGCCTCGGTCCAGAGCCGGTCGTGACGGCGGGCGAACGCGATCCGGACCTCGTCCCACCAGATCTCGGCATCGACCAGGACCCCGTCGAGATCGAAGATGACGGCCTCGAACGGCTCACCCCGACGCCGCGCGCTCACCCGCCAACGGGTCGCCCGTCGAGGGCTGCGAGGAGGCGCAGGATGAAGGCCGCCAACGGGCCGCATTCGTCGTCGACGCCGTGGATGACCTGGCTGTCGATCTGGAAGCTGAGCAGGCGATGACCGCCGTGGCTCTCGATGGAGTAGTCGCCGATCTGGACCCGGTTCCAGCGGCTCAGCTTGCCCGCCGCCCGCGGTCCTTCCTGGGGAGCGCTGACCCGGACATGGACGCTGGCCAGGCCAGCGGGTGTCGGGCTGATCAGCGACCAGCGTGTCGGCTCGTCGCCCCAGGTGATCCAGCAATCCGGATCGGACGCCGCGCCCAGAGCCTCGAGAACGGGGGCCAGGACCGCGTCGACCTTGGGTGTCATCGCGCCCGGGTGCGTGTCGGCGGTCCGCCATGCGCTGAGCAACATGGTCCCTCCCGATCGTGGCCTTCGACGGCTGTACGGCTCCGGGCAGGCTACCATGGTGGAACATGCGAATCGACTCCAGGTTCCTCCGCTGGGGCGTCTTCTTCATCGTCCTCGGGGCCGTCCCGCTGGCCGTCGCGCAAGGCTGGATCGATCCCGCCAAGGTCGGTTCCTGGTGGCGCTTCTGGCCGCTCATCCTGGTGGGGATCGGGGTCGGCCTGATCCTGCGTCGGACGCCGGTCCACGTCCTGGGCGGGTTGATCGTCGCGGCGACCTTCGGGTTGCTGTTCGGCGGCCTGCTCGCCGGCGGCGCCCCTGACGGCCTGGAGCTGGGTTGCACCTCGGGGCGCTCGGGCGTGGCCGTGTCGCCCATCGCCGGAACGTTTGGCCCGAGTGCCAGCGTGAACCTCGACATGAGCTGTGGCGACCTGACCGTGGAGGCCGTGGCTGGCAGCGCCTGGACCCTCATTGCCAGCACGCCGGGCGGTCGTAACCCGGTCGTCGCCTCAGGGCCGGACCGGCTCGAGGTGCGGTCGGCCGAGCGGGGCTTGCTCGGTCCGTTCGGCGGCGAGGACGGCGAGTCGTGGAAGGTCGGATTGCCGACCGATCCAACCGTCGATCTGCGGGCGACCCTCAACGCCGGCAGCGCCCAGCTCGGCCTGGCCGGCATGCACCTGCGGGCGCTGGCGATGACGACCAACGCCGGCCGGACGAGGATGGATCTCAGCGGCGCCAACGTCGGCACGCTGTCCTACACGCTCAACGCGGGAGAGACCCGGATCTTGCTGCCGGCCACTGCCCTGACTGGCTCGGCCACGGTCAACGCCGGGCAGTTGGGGTTGTGCCTGGTGCCCGGTACTGCCCTGCGGGTCGTCTCGAACTCGACCCTCGCCTCGAACAACTTCGCCGAGCGGGGGCTGGTCGCAAACGGCTCGACCTGGACGACGCCCGGGTACGACAGCGCGCCGGTCCGGATCGATCTCTCGCTGTCAGCCAACGCCGGATCGATCGAGCTCGATCCCGACGGAGGCTGCCGGTGAACGATCGACTCTACCGGTCTCGCAACGAGCGCCTGCTGGCCGGCGTGGCGGGTGGCGTTGCCGAACGGTTTGACCTCGACCCGTCGATCGTCCGGGTGCTATGGGTCCTGCTCGTGATCCTCAGCGGTGGCATCTTCCTGCTGCTCTACATCGCGATGGCCCTGGTCGTACCCGAGGCACCCGACGGATCAGATCGCTGGGGCGCCTGGGGCGTCCCGCCCACGCCGGCCGCAAGGTCGGACACGCCGGCGGCCAACATTCCCCCGACGGATCCCGGTCAGATGCCACCTCCGCCGCCCGCGCCCGCCGGGACGTCATGGAGCGGGCCGCCCTCCGGCTGGCGTCCACGGCAGCGCCGCACCGGGAATGGCGGCGGGGCGATCATTGCGGGCATCGTGCTGGTCCTGGTCGGCGGGTATTTCCTCCTGCGGACGCTCGTTCCCCAGGTCCACCTGGGCGCCTTCTGGCCCCTGGTGCTGGTCGGCGTCGGGGTAGCCCTCGTGGTCGGATCGATCCGGCCCGGATCGGGCGGCAGCGGAGTCGACTGAGCCAGACCGCCCCGACGCATCCGGGACCTTCGGGTCAGCGACGACCGGACCGTTCGCTGCCTAGGATGCCGCCCCAATGCCAGCCTTCATCAGCCCGCTCCTCGTCCTGTCCGCCTGCGGGATCGTCTTCGGGCTCGGCCTGCTCGCCAAGGGGATGGCCGGCCAGCGGCGCGCCGCCCGGATCGGCGACACGGCGACCTCGAGGATCAGTGCCGTTGCGGTCGGCGAGGCCCGAATCAGCGGCGTGGTCGAACCGGCCGAGCTCCTCCTCACCTCGCCGCTCCAGAGCCGGGCGTGCGTCTACTACCGGGCCAGGGTCAGCGAATCCGCCGGCCGCTCGGAGCGAACCATCCTGCGCGAGGAGCGAGCGGTCGGCTTCCGCGTCCGCGATTCGAGCGGTGACGTGCGGGTCTTCCCCCGGGGCGCGCACTGGCTCGTACCTCCGGCGTTCGACGCCTCGACCGGACTGCTCGGCGACGAGCCGGTGGGGCTCAGTCTCAGAGCGGGTGGCGCGATCGAGCCCAGCATCCTGGATCGTGACACGCAGGTCGCCGCGCTGCTCACGGTCCACCGCCCGTCGGATCAGCCGGGCTCGGTGGCCGGGCTTCTGGACGGCGGTCCGGCCGGCCTGGCCCTGGCCGGGCGACGAGAATACGAGGAGGCCCGGATCGAGCCGGGCGACGTCGTTACGATCGTGGGCATGATCCAGCCCTTCGACCAGCTGCCCGACCCGGCCGGTGCCGATGCCGCGACCGGCGACGGCCTGGACCCGAGCGGCGCCATCGGCGATCCGGAGATCGCGGCCGACCTCGCCGAGGCACGCGCCCAGGGTGTGCTCGAGGCCGACCCGGCCGAGGCGTGGGGCAACGCGGCGATCCCCGGCTTCGGTATCGGCCGGCCCGTCCGAGCGCCTGAGCTGGACCCCGCCGCCAGCCCGCTTCCGGCGGCCACCGTGGCCGAGGCGGACCGGTTCGCCCGAACCTTCGACATCGAGCCCGAGACACTCATCGTGGCCGCCGCCGCTGACGTTGGCCTGCTCGTCTCCCTGGGAGCACCGGGGGCGGTCGTTGCCCGCGAGGAGAGCCGCTTTCTCGTGGGCCTCCTGGGGGCGATCCTCGCGATCGTCTCGGCGGTCGCCCTGGCCACCTCGCTCAGCGGTCTGGTGGTGTTCCCGTGATCCCGCTGACCGCCGCGGCCGCCTTCGCCGTCGTGGTGGTGGGGGCGATCACGCTGTTCATCATCCTGGCAACCTACAACGACGTGGTCGCCCTCGGCCAGCGGGTCGACAAGGCCTGGGCCAACATCGACGTTGCCCTGAAGCAGCGCCACGACGAGCTGCCCAACCTGGTCGGCGCGGTCCGCGACGTGATGGCCTTCGAGGCCGACGTCCTCGAGCAGGTGACCCGCCTGCGAAACGCCTACGATCCCGGGCGTCCGGTGCCGGAACAGGGCGCCCTCTCCGCCGAGACGAGCCAGGCGATCCGCTCGCTCCTGGCGGTCGTCGAGAACTATCCCGCCCTCCGGTCGCAATCCAACGTCGCGTCGCTGCAGGCCGAGATCGAGCGCCTGGAGGAAGTCATCGCCGGCCGGCGCGAGCTCTACAACGATCAGGTCTACCGGTTCAACACCCGGATCGGACAGGTGCCCGCGATTCTCCTGACCCCGCTCTTCGGCTGGCAACCACGCGACTTCTTTGCCGCCACGGATGCGGATCGGGGGCGGCCCGACGTGAGCCTGAGCGCGACCTGACCCCGCGCTCGCGTTAGCTCAGGCGTCGGCCAGCCCGCGAGGCGGGCGGCCGCCTACTTGTGGCCGTTGCTCCCGTGATCCGACGAACCCCAGGCCGTCAGACTGCGCAGGAACCGCGTCGCGGCGTTGGGCTCCGCGGCGGCGCCACCGGCGGTCACCAGCTCGGGCGCCGGGGACTCCGCAGCGGCGTCGACGGCCGCATCGGCCTCGGCCTTCTCGGCCAGAGCGGGATCCATGACCCCGACAGGCTCGGGAGCGGTCGCGGTCTCGGCGACCGGCGCAGCGACGAAGCCGGGAGCGTCGGTCGGCGTTGCCTCGGCGGCGCTCGGTGCCTCGGCGACCGGCGCAGCGACGGTGCCGGGAGCGTCGGTCGGCGTTGCCTCGGCGACGCTCGGTGCCTCGGCGGCCATCCCCTCAGCCATCGGCGGCTCGGCGGCCGGCATTGGCTCGGAGATCGGGGACTCGGCGGCCGGTACCACCTCGGCGGCGGGCACGATCTCGGCTGCGAGTGTGGCCTGGAAGGTCGACGCCTCGGACGATCGCGCGAACGCCGGATCCATGACCGGGACGGGCTCGGCCTCGAGCGGGGTCATGGCCGTGGTCTCGGCGAGCGGCGCCTCCTCCGCAACCGGGGCCTCGGCGGTAACCGGCGTGTCCGTCCCAGCGGCGGTCTCGAGGTCCGACAGCCGGCCAACTGCGTCGGCCCGGGCAATGGCCCGGATCAGCTCGAAGTCGGGCGGACCGGGGACCGTGTCCGCCAGGCGCGCGATCTCGCTGGGATCCTTGACCGCGGACAGGGCGACGAAGAAGACCTCGAGCTCGTGGCGATAGCCCTCGACCGCCTCGGACACCCGATCGATCTCCCCGTCGATGATCGAAGCATGCTGTCCCAGGTGCTCCTCGAGGCGGTCACGCCGCTCGCCGACCTGGATGTCGGCCTCGGCGCGGATCCGCTCGACTTCAGCCTTGCACCAGGCCCGGATCCGGCTGACGTCGTCCTCGGCGAGATGCTTGAGCTCTTCGGCCTCGGCCGAGGCACGCTCCCGCACCTTGGCCACGTGGCTGTTGGCGTCGTCGTCGATCCGGGCTTCGATGCGGAGGCGTTCGCGCTGCGCCGCGACCTGCATCGCCCGCGCGAGCTCGTCGCGGAACGGGTGGGACGGCTCCGGCGTTTCGGCGGCGTCGGGCGCGTCGACAGGCTGAGCGGCCTGGCTCGCGTCGGGCGACGCCATCGAGGGGCTTTCGGATTCGGCCGAGACGCTATGCTGGTACATTCGGGCTATCCTCAGGACGGGGCCGCGATAGTACTTCTGAGCCACGTTTCTGGCAACGAGGGAATTCTCATAGTGGTGCCCGCTGGAACCACCGCGGGGCACCCTGTCAACGCCCTGGGCACGCTTGGCGCCCGTGGTATCCTGACCGTACGCCCTGCTGTGTGGGCGGCGCTCCGCGTGGTCGATCCCCTTCTCGAACGGGCCGTGCGACTGCTGTTCTAGTTCGGGAAGAGACGGAGGGTCATCGTGGCCACCGGAACCATCAAGAAGGTCATCGCCGATCGCGGCTTTGGCTTCATCACCGCCGACGATGAGAAAGACTACTTCTTCCATCGTGGCGCCCTCGACTCATCGATCGACTTCGACCGCCTCGTCGGCGGCGAGCGGGTCGAGTTCGAGATCGAGGCCAGTCCCAAGGGACCGCGCGCCGGCCGGGTCCACGCCGCCTGATCGGCCGACCCGTCGCGCGAGCGACCGAAGCGCCCCTTCCGTCCGGATGGGGCGCTTCTCGATTCCAGCCGTCCAAAAGGGTCTAGCATCCGGCCGATGACGCCCGCCAAGCTCGCCCTGCGGATCCCGACCCGGCTCGACCGGCGACGCGTGGCGGAGGCCGGCCTGGTGGCCATCGCGGCCCTCGCCGTCGGGGTCTTGGCCATCGCGATTCTCGAGGGCCCCCAGATCGGCATCCTCGACGCCTCACCGGTGTTCCTCATCGCGGTGGTCGCCGTGGGAGCTCGCTACGGGACGCTGCCGGCGCTGGCCACCGGGATCGGCGCCTTCGTCCTGTACGACCTGCTGTTCATCAACCCTCGCCTGAACCTGGCGGTCTCGGACCCACGCGAGTGGCTCGACCTGGTGCTGCTCCTCGTGGTCGCCGTCGCGGTTGGGCGGCTGGCCTCGCTGGGGGCCAGCCGGGCCGAGCAAGCCGGACGGCTCGCGCGCGAAGCGCAAGCCCTGTTCGCGGTCAGCCGGCTGCTGTCGACGACGAGCCTGGCCGGGGCGGCGCCGGCCATCGTGGAGCGGCTGGCCCGCGATGCCTCGATGGACCGGGTCTGGATCGGACAGACGGCTGGCACCCGCGAGCGGACCCTGGCCGACACCGACGCCGGCGCGCCCAGCCCCGGCGCGGTGACGGTCTCCACGCTCGTCCGGACGCCGGACGATGAGCCCGCCCGCTGGGTTCGGTCCCACGTCCCGTCCGGCGAACGCCCGGCCGGCCCGGATTCCAGGACGACCGCCTCGGTCGCGTTGTACCGGGTCCGGATGGAGGCCGATGGCACCGTCCGCGGTTCGCTCTGGGCGGTTCGGGCCCGGGCCGCCGGCGAGCCGACCCGCGAGGAGACCCGCCTCTTGGCGCTCGCCGCAGACCAGATCGGCCAGGCGATGCGCGGTGAGCAGCTGGCCGCCGAGGCGACCGAGGCGGAGGTGGCCCGCCGCGGTGAGGCAGTCAAGTCGGCCCTGCTGGATTCGGTCTCGCACGACCTGCGCACGCCGCTCGCCAGCATCCGGGCCGCCACGGGGAGCCTCATCGACCCGGCGGTGACCTGGACGGCAGAGCGGCGACGGGCCGCCGCGCTGGGGATCGACGCCGAGGCCGAACGGCTCGATCGACTGGTGACGAGCGTGCTCGACCTGAGCCGGATCGAGGGCGGCAGCCTGCACCCGGAGCTCGAGGTGTTCGACCTGGCCACGATCGTCGAGCCGGTGGTCGAACGGGTCCGGTCGGCGTCCGACGCGCGACCGGTCGAAGTCGCCATTCCCGACGATCTGCCGCTCGTTCGGGTCGACGCGGTCCTGCTCGACCAGGTCGTGTCCAACCTGCTCGAGAACGCGGTGCGCTACGCGCCGGCACCGGCGCCGATCCGGGTGGTGGCCCGATCGATCGAACCCGACGGCGTCGAGCTGGTCGTCGAGGACGGTGGCCCGGGCGTGCCCTCCGAGACGAGGGCTCGCCTGTTCGAAAAGTTCTATCGGGTCGGACGCCGGGACGAGGGCTCGCGCCGAGGACTGGGGATCGGCCTGAGCGTGGTCCTCGGCATGGTCGAGGCGATGCACGGCAGCGTCCGGGCGGAGACCGCCGATCTGGGTGGTCTTGCGGTCCGGGTCGTCCTGCCGGCGGCGCCGGCGCCGCCCCTTGAAGCGCAACCAGGGTCGGATCCCGGCGACCGATCCGGCGCTCGGGTCGGGAACCGAGCCGACCCGCCGGCCGAGCCGACGACCGCGGATCGATCCTCGGGATGACCGCCGAGCGGTCCGGCGCTGGAGCGCACCTCCTCTTCGTCGAGGACGACGACCCGACCCGCCAGGCGGTCACCGCCAACCTCGAGGCCCATGGTCACCGCGTGGTCGAGGCGAGGTCGGTCGCCGATGCCCTCCGCCGCTGGGAGGCGGCACGCCCGGATCTGATCGTCCTCGATCTTGGGCTGCCCGATCGCGACGGCCTGACGGTCGTCCGGCGGGTCCGGCGTGAAGGGACCACGCCGATCCTCATCCTGTCGGCCCGGGCCGAGGAGACGGACAAGGTGGCCGCCCTCGAGGCCGGCGCCGACGACTACGTGACGAAGCCGTTCGGGATGGCCGAGCTCCGGGCGCGCATTGCCGCCGTGCTGCGCCGGGCCGGCGGCCCAAGCGCGGATGCGACCGGGATCGTGTCCCTGGGGCCGGTCGTCCTCGACGTGGCCCGCCACACGGTCAGCGTGGCCGGCGTGCCGGTCGACCTCACCCCTCGCGAATACGAGCTGCTCAAGGTCATGCTCGGCCAGCCCGGTCGACTGCTCACCCGGGGACGGCTCCTGCGCGCGGTGTGGGGCGACGCCTACTCCGACGAGGGCCACTACCTGCACGTCTACATCAGCCGGCTCAGGCGCAAGCTGGCCGCCGCCGACCCCTCGGGCCGGGCGCGCGACCTGATCGCGGCCGAACCCGGCGTCGGTTACCGCGTTCGCGATCCGGAGGACGACCGCCCGACGAATTGATGCCGCGTTGAGCGCCGGCGGGCGCCGTCTTCGCTCCCTCTCTTGGGGACCGGTCGTACGGTCGAGACGTGGCCATCGACGACATCATCCGCTTCCCGGGCGCGCCCGCCCAAGATCCGATCGACGCGGACCTCCAGGAGGTCCTCGCCGCGATCGGGCTGGTGGCCGGCGGTGCCGCCCGCCGCGTCCGCATCTCCGGGCTGCGTCGGCCCGAGGCGATCGCCGGCGTGGCCATCGCCCATGCCCAGGAGGTCGGCGTCCACTTCGCCCTCGAGCCCAACGACAGCGGCGGGTACACGGCGATGGTCGGTCCACTGCCGGGGTGACCGAACCCGATCGGTGCCGATCGACCCGGCTGCGTTCCCGACCGTCCCCCCAGCCGCTCGGTCAGTAGGAGGACGGGCTCGCGATCGGCGGCGTGTTCGCGTAGACGTCCTTGCTGACCTGGTAGCCGTGCTTGTCGAGGGCGATCGCGCTGGCGCGGACCTTGGCCATGAGGCCCGCGTCCAGGTGGACGAACCTGGTCAGCTGGAGCGCTTCCTGCTCCTCCTCGAGGGCGCCCGCCCAACCGACCCGGACGGTCCCGACCCCGCGGGCGTAGTACTTGAGCTGATGGGCGTCGGGTTCGTCGGGGTTGAACTCGTCGATGACCAGGACGTCGTCGTAGCAGCCGGTCGGGACGCACGTCTTGGAGCTCATCTCGAAGATCTTGGCCCGGTCGTTCCAGCCGACCTGCGGGCCCCAGCCTTCGGCATAGCTCCGCTCGCCAAGGGTGGGCGCGGCCTTCATCAGGATCCCGGCGCTGGCATCCTTGAAGCCGGAGATCCAGGTCGGCGCCTTGTCGAACTTCCCGCCGTCATATTCCTCGGGATACTCGCCCATCAGCCAGACCGTCCCGCCATCGTCCTGGGCGTAGAAGGACAGCTCGGATTCCTCGAGCTCGCCGGCCGTGTAGTCCTGCTCGTAGACCACCACGCTGCGCACTCCATCGATGACCTTGGTCAGGTCCGTGATCGTGAACGTCACCTTGCGGCTGACCCGGCCCTCGTCGGTGTTGGCCTTGCCTTCGAGGACGAGCTGGGTGCCCGCCGGCATCGGAGACCAGGCGTTGTCGATGGTGGTGGGGTCATTGAACGTGCTCCGGTCGAGCGTCTCGGTCAGAGGCTCGGCCGGTTCCCCGCTGGCCGGCGGGAGCGAGGGCGGGGCCGAGGCCGGAGGGAGCGTCGGGCTCGGCGCCGATGGGGTCGCCGATGGGCTGGCACCCGGTCCGGCCGGGCTCGAGCCCGTCGACGACGGTCGGGGCGTGACGCTCGCGCCGCAGGCGGCCACCACCAGGAACGCGGCGCCGGTCACAACCGCCAGGCTGCGAACGGTTTGACCGGGAAGCATGGCCATGACTCCCTCAGACCGGCTCGGTCGTGGTGCTGGCCGAGCTCGAGACCCGCCGCCGTCCGAAGCGGAGGTACAGCGACGGGACGATGAACAGGTTGAGGAGCGTGGAGGTGATCAGCCCCCCGAGGATCACGATGGCCATGGGGTGCTCGATCTCGTGACCGGGCAGATCGCCCAGGACGACCAACGGCACCAGGGCCAGGCCGGTTGCCAGGGCCGTCATCAGGATCGGCGACAGCCGCTCGCGCGCCCCGCGCAGGATCATGGCCGGCCCGAAGGTCTCGTCCTCGAACGCCTCGAGATGCTGGTAGTGGTTGATCAGCATGATCCCGTTCCGGGCGGCGATGCCGAGGACCGTGAAGAAGCCGACCAGCGAGCCGAGCGAGATGATCCCACCACCGACGAAGGCCGCCAGCAGGCCGCCCACCAGGGCCGATGGCAGGACGAGGAACGTCAGCGACGCCAGACGCCAGCTCCGGTACGCCGCCTGGAGGAGCAGGAACACGCCGACGGCGGCCCCGATCGCGAGCAGGAACAGGCGCTCGACGGCCGCCTGGCGCTCGGCGTACTCGCCCAGGAGCTCGGCGTCGTAGCCGAGCGGGAAGGTGACCGACTTGAGGCGCTCCTGGACGTCCCTGACCACGGCGCCGAGGTCCCGCCCCCGGACATTGCCGCCGACGTCGATCCGGCGGGTGGCACCGTCGCGCTCGACGACGTTCGGGGTTGGCTTGATCTCGACGTCGGCAACGTCACCCATGCGCACGCGCTGACCGCTGGGCGTGTCGATCAGCAAGTCGCGGATCGCGGTCAGGCTCTGGCGGGTGGCCGGCGTGCTCCAGACCTGGACGTCGTAGGCCTTGCCGGCCCGGAACAGGTCGGCGACCTCCTCGCCGGCGATCAGCGTGGCCGCCGCCCGGCGAACATCGCCCGGCTTGAGCCCGTACTTCTCCGCGGCGGCCAGGTTGACCTCGACGTCGATCTGGGGGACATCGACCACGAAATCGGGATGGGCCTCGACGATCCCGTCGACACCGGCCAGAACGTCGTTGACGTCGTCGGCGAGGTCGCGCAGGACCTCCAGGTTGGGCCCGTGGATCCGGACCACGAGGTCCTCGCTCGTCCCGGTCAGGACCTCGTCGATGCGCTCGTTGAGATACGTCTGGACGTCGGTGTACAGCCCCGGGTAGCCGGCCACGGTCTCCTGGATCGAGGCCAACGTCGCGTCGTAGTCGGCTGCGGGGTCGACGCTGATCCAGTTCTCGCCAAAGTTGACCCCGGCGATCTCCTCGCCCTGGAGGGCCTGTCCGATGTGCGATCCGAAGTTGCGCACTCCCGGGATGCTGCGCAGCTCACGGCTCCCCTGCTCGACCATCCGGACCTGTTCCGGATGGGACGTCCCCGGGACGGTCATCCAGTGCATCAGGAAGTCCCGTTCCTTGAACGTCGGGAAGAGTGACTCGGAGAAGGCCGGCGACACGGCCAGGCCCGCGATCACGACGGCGATGACCAGGGCCGACGCCCAGCGCGGCCGCTGAACGATCCGGGCCAGGATCGAGGTGTAGCCGCGCTGCAGCCAGCGGACGAACGGCGACTCGCGCCGCTCCAGCGGCGTCCGCTGGAGCAACAGCAGGGCCAGTGCCGGCGTGACGGTGAGGGCGACCAGCATCGAGGCCAGGACCGCCAGTCCATACGACACGGCGAGGGGCTGGAAGAAGGCACCCGACAGGCCGCCCATGAGCAGGACCGGGGTCAGCGCGACGACGTCGATCAGGGTGGCGTAGATGATCGCGCTGCGGACCTCCAGCGACGCCTCGAGGATGATCGAAGCGGTGCTCTGGCTGCTGCCGGCCCGGCGCTGGAGCCGGATCCGCCGGACGATGTTCTCGATGTCGATGATGGCGTCGTCGACGACCACCCCGACGGCGATCACGAAGCCCGCCAGGATCATCGTGTTGATCGTCTCGCCCCGGACGTACAGGACCAGTCCCGCCGCCAGGAGGGACAGCGGGATGGCGACCAGGCTGATCAGGGCGCTGCGCCACTCGAACAGGAACAGACCCAGCACGAGGACCACGAACAGGCAGCCCAGGAACAGCGCCAGGCTGAGGTTGTGGAGGGCCGTCTCGATGAACGACGCCGGCCGGAAGATCGTCGGGTCCATGTCGATCCCGGTCAGGCCGGGCTTGAGGTCCTTGAGGGCATCCTCGACGCCCTTGGTCACCTCGAGCGTGTTGGCCCACGGGAATTTCTCGACGACGAGCATGAGCCCCGGGCCGTCGTTGATGACGGCATCGCCGGCAAGCGCCTGGTGATCCTCGATCACGTCGGCGATGTCGCCTAGTCGGAGGGCCTTGCCATCGCGCTCGTCGATCAGCACCTTGGCCATGTCGGCCGGCGATTCGATCGGCTGGACGTGCCGGATCGAGAGCCGCTGGTTGGGCGTGTCGACGGAGCCGCCGGTTCCGATCACGGCCCCGTTCGAGAACTTCAGGAGACCGACGTCGAGCGCGTCCGCGGTGACGTCCATGACCTGGTCGAGCGAGACGTTGGCCGCCTTCATCCGCTCCGGGTCGACCTGGACCTGCATCATCTTGAGTCGCTCGCCCCAGATCGCGACGTTGGCGATTCCGGGCACGCTCAACAGGCGCGGCCGGATCGTCCAGTAGGAGACCATCGACATGTCGATCAGCGACACGCTCGACGAAGACAGCCCGATCTTCATGATCCGGCTGGTCGCTGACAGGGGCGGCATCATGATCGGCGGGGCGGCCCAGGTCGGCAGCGTCGGGGTCACCGCCGTGACCCGTTCCGAGACGAGCTGACGGGCCCGCAGCAAGTCGGTGCCGGAGTGGAAGATCAGCTCGACCGACGAGAGCTGCGGCACCGAGCGCGAGCGCATGATCTCGAGCCCTTCGACGCCGTTGAGGGCCTGCTCGAGGGGAACGGTGACCAGGGCCTCGACGTCCTCCGCCGACAGCCCCAGGCAGGCGGTCTGGATCTCGACCCGGGGCGGCGCGAACTCGGGGAACACGTCGACCGGGATCTCGCGCACCTGGGCGAAGCCGAAGATCAGCAGCGCCGACGCGAGCGCCACCACGATGTAGCGGAACCTCAAGCTCGAGCTGACGACCGCTCGGAGCATCGCCTGGGACCCCCCTCAGCCGGCCGTGCCGAAGCGCCGTTCGCGCGCGCTCATTCGCCTTCGACCCCGAGCTCGGCACCGAGCAGCTCGGCTGCTCCCACGGTCACCACGTCGGTGCCGGCCGGCGGGCCCTCCGAGAGGACCGCCATGTCGCCCCGGATGGCATCGACGTCGATCGCCTGGCGGACGAAGACGAGTGGCTTCGGGCTGGTGAACGTCCAGGTCGCGCCGTCGATGTCGTAGAGCACCGCGCTGTACGGGATCGCGGTGGCGCCCGTCGCGTTGCCGGCCGGGGCCGCCGCGACCTTGGCCGTGACGAGCCCGATCCGCTCAGCCGCCTTGGCGGTCAGCGTGATCGTGGCCAGCTCGGAACCCTCGATCGGCTCGACGACCGCCGGCGGGTTCTCGCCGGTCGTCTCGGCCGCCGGTTGAGCGCAGCCAGCCAGGACCAGGCCGAGGACCACGAGAAGCGCGGCCAGTGCCCACCGTCGGTACGACATCTCGACCCCTTCGTAGCGCATGGCGGTCTCCTCCTCAGGCCGGGCTGAGGCTTGGCTGCTCGGCCAGCAGCGGACTCGACGTGTCCGCCTCGGCCGTCGGCCCGGACGTCAGATACAGGGCAGGAACGATGAACAGGCTGACGAGCGCGGACGTCACCATCCCGAGCAGCACGACCAGGGCCATCGGATGGAGCAGCTCGAACCCGGTCACGTCGGCGATCGCCATCGGCGCGAGGAACGCGCAGCTCGCGAGCACGGTGATCAGGATCGGGCCGAGCTGTTCGCGTGCCCCGCGCAGGACCACCACGGCGCCAAACGCTTCGCCCGCGTCGCGCGCCTCACGCTCGAGCCGCTGCAGGCGGCTGATCAGGAGCAGCCCGGTCCGAGCCGACACCCCGACAACCGTGAGCAGACCGACGATCGATCCGAGCGAGAGCGCGTTGCCGCTGAGGACAGCCCCAAGCGCACCCCCAACGAGGGCCGCGGGCAGGGTGATGAAGACGAGGACGGCCAGCCGCCAGCTCCCGAACGCGGCCTGCAGAAGGAGCAGGATCCCGATCGCCGCGGCGATGGTGATCGCCCACAGCCGGAGCTGTCCGGCCTGGAGCTCGGCGGCCCCCGACAGGATCTCGGCGCGGTACTCGAGCGGGAAGCCGACCCGTTGGATCGCAGCGTTGACGTCGCCGATGACCGCGCCGACGTCGCGACCCTTGACCGACAGGCCGACGTCGACGTAGCGGAACACGCCTTCGCGGTCGATCTTGCTGGGCGCGGGCGCGATCCGGATCTTGGCCACGTCGGCCAGCCGAACCTGAGCGCCGGAGGGCGTGTCGATGAGCAGATCGCCGATGCTGCTCAGGCTGGTCCTCAGCTCGGGCACGCCCCAGACCACCACATCGAAGACCTTCTGGTCCTCGAACAGGTTGCCCACGTTGAGTCCGGAGAGGAGCGTGGCCGACGCCCGCCGAACGTCCCCCGGCTTGAGCCCATACTTCTGGACTGCGGCCAGGTCGACCTCGACTTCGAGGGTCGGCTCCTCGGCCGGCAGAAGCACGTTCGCGGCTGAGACCCCATCGATCCCCTGGACCGCCTGGCGGACCTCATCGGCCTTGGCCCGGAGCACGGGGAGCTCTTGGCCGTAGACCCGCACGACCGCGTCGTGGCCTGTGCCCGCCAAGACCTGGTCCATCCGCTCGGTCGGGTAGGTCCGCACCTCGTGGCGCAGGCCCGGATAACCATCGATCACCGACCGGATGGCGGCGACGGTCTTGTCGTAGTCGGCGGCCGGATCGATGCTGACCCACAGCTCGCCGGCGTTGATCCCCACGATCTGATCGGACGTGACCGCCCGGCCAACCTGGCCGCCCACGCTGCGCACTCCGGGGATCGCCCGCAGCTCGCGACCCGCCAGGGCTGCGACCCGGTTCATCTCCGGTTGAGACGTGCCCTGCGGGCCGTCGAAATGGATCAGCAGATCGCGTTCCTTGTAGGTCGGCAGGAGCGATCCACCGAACTGCGGTGCGAGCGCCACGCCGAGCACCACGGCGAGCCCGAGGGTCACGACCCCGACGGCCACCAGGACCGGCCGCGCCCGGCGCATGAGCGAGCCGAGCAGGGCGGCATAGCGCGCCTGCAATCCCCGGATCAGGGGCGATTCGGGCGCAGAGCCGGACGACCCGCCGAACAGGATCAGGCCGAGGGCCGGCGTGACCGTCAGGCCGACCAGCATGGAGGCCACCACGGCAAGGGCATAGGCGGCGGCCAGCGTCGGCAAGAACGCACCTGCGGCACCGCCCACGAAGAAGACCGGCATGAGGGCCAGGCCGATGATCAGGCTGGCGTAGACGAGCAGCCGGCGCACCTCGAGCGTCGACCGGAAGACGAGCTCGATGACCGACTCGTCGTCGTCAGCTTCGCCCGAATCGCTCCGCCGACGGATCACCTGGTTGATGCCCACGATCGCGTCGTCGATGACGATCACCACGGCGATGACCAGCCCAGCCACCGTCATCGAGTTGACGGTCGCTCCGAGCGCGTACAGGACCAGACCCGCCGCCACGAGCGCGAGCGGGATCGCCACGATGCCGATCACCGCCGCGCGCCAGCTGAAGAAGAAGATCCCCAGCATCAGCGCGACGAGGACGATCCCGACCAGGAGCGCAATCGCCAGATTCTGGGTGGCGCTCTCGATGAAGTTCGCCGGCCGGTAGAGCGACGCGTCGAAGTCCACGCCGGTCAGGCCCGGACGGAGGTCCCGGAGGGCCTGGTCCAGGCCCCGGGTCACGTCCAGGACATTGGCATCCGGGAACTTCTCGACCACCAGCAGGAGGCCCGGGCCATCGTTGATGACGGCGTCGCCGATGAGCGGCTGATGGTCCTGGACGACGGTGGCGACCTCACCCAATCGGAGCGGCGAATCCTCGACGGTCACCGCGGCGAGGTCCTCTGGCGTCGTGATCGGCGAGATGTGCTGGATGCCGAGGCGCTGATTGGGCGTGTCGATGAACCCGCCGGTGCCCGGCGTCGAGGCCTCGAGGAAGCTCAGGGGAGAGACCCACAGCGCGTTGCCAGTCGTGTCGATGACCTGGCCCAGCGTGACCCCCTTGCTGCGCAGCCGAGCCGGGTCCACCTGGACCTGGAGCTGCTGCTCGCGCTGGCCCCAGATCGCGACGTTGGCCACGCCCGGGATGCCCATCAGCCGGGGCCGGATCGTCCACCGCGCGAGGACCGACATCTCGATCAGCGAGAGCTCCTTGGAGGAGACCCCGATCATCATCACCCGGCTCGCCGACGACAGCGGTTGGAGCATGGCCGGCGGCTTCGAGACCTGCGGCAGGGCATGGGCCTGGGTCAGTCGCTCGGCGACCATCTGGCGAGCCCGGAAGAGGTCGGTGCCGGGTTTGAACACGACGACGACCGACGACAGCCCGGGGAGCGATTCGGAGCGGAGCACGTCGACCCAGGGCAGACCGGCGAGCAGGTCGGCCTCGATCGGGACCGTGATCAGCTGCTCGACCTCTTCCGCCGACAGGCCCAGGGCCTCGGTCTGGATCTCGACGTAGGGCGGCGCGAACTCGGGAACGACATCGCGGGGCATGGACCCCAGCTGGGCGATCCCCACGATCATCGTGGCCACGGCGATGCCCACGATCAGCGGTCGGAAGCGCAGGCTCGACTGGACGATCCAGGCCATCATCGCCTCGTCCTCCACGCACGGCCGAGGGCGGCGCCGCGAACGGCGCACGACTCGGACCGGCTTCCCTCCAAGATCATCCCCACCCCCCGATCGCGCCCCTGGAGACGCTCCGTGCGGCGCGCGCCCCGCACGGGCGGCCGGATGGTCTCGTGTCCCCGCATGTGCGGGCCGACGGAGCCAGAGGGCGTTGACGCGACTACTACTGTTGGGCGACGACGCCGGCTACGACGTCGATCTGGCTTCCGCGGCGGACTCCGAGAGTCGGCCGAACGATCATTGGGCTGGACATCGAGGCGTTCCTATACTCAAAATTCACTACTGAGGGGGTCCGCCGATGATTACCCGCTCTGGCGTCGCGGGACGCTGGATCCTGCGCGAACGAGGGTTGCCGGGGCTGGGTCCGACGGGAATCCGGCGTCTGCTCAACCTGATCACGGTCGTCCTGGCCACGGCCGCCCTGATCCAATGGGGCGATCCCGACCTGATCCTCGATGCGCTGTGGGTGACCATCGCCATCGGGGCCTTCCTGTACGGCCTGCGCGCGTCGCTCGCCCGGATCGTCGTGGCCACGGTCGTGATCGTCATCGACTCGGCGATGGTGGCCATGGATGCCGGCCAGGGGTTCGAGCTCGATCTTCTCGACCTGACCGACTGGGCGCTTCTGATCGTGATCTCGATCGTCGTCGCGATCATGGCCGATCGGCTGGCGTCGACCGCGCGGCGCTATGCCGCGCTCTACCGCCAGGCGAGCGATCGTCTCGTCACCGCCAACGAGGAGGAACGGCGGCGACTCGCTCGGGACCTGCACGATGGGGTCGGCCAGACGCTGACGGCGGTGATCCTGACCCTCGATGCCGCCGAGGCCGCGCTCGCGACCGAGGTCCACAGGTCCGCATCCCCGATCACGACGCGGGAGGCGATCCGCCAGGCCAAGGGCCTGGCCTCGACGGCGCTCGACGAGGCTCGTGACGTGGCCACCCGGCTACGCCCGGCCCGGATCAGCGAGATCGGCCTGGGCGCTGCCACGCGGGGCCTGGCGGAGACCGCCGGGATCCCGGTCGACGTCCGGTTCGACCCCGCGATCCTGCCGCCCGGGCTGCTCGAGCCGGAACGCGAGATCGACCTCTACCGGATTCTCCAGGAGGCGATCGGCAACGCAGCCCGACATAGTCATGCGAAGCACGTCTGGATCGACGGGGAGGTCCGCGACGGGCTGATCCATCTCACCGTCGGAGACGACGGCGTGGGCTTCGACCCGTCCGCGATGGAGCAGGGCATGGGCCTCGCCGGTCTCCTCGAGCGGGCCGATATTCTGCTCGGCCGGGTGGAGGTGCAGTCCAGCCCTGGGGCGGGCACGATCGTGACCGTGACCATCCCCGTGCCCACCGTTCCGGTCGCGGATCGGCCGCCCACCGTCGGCGACGCGCCCGCGCCGCATCCGGCGGGCTGAGCCATGCGCGCCCTACCGAACGCCCGCACACGCGACTCCGGCCCAACCTCGCCGGCTCAAGGTGACCCGACCGGACCGGCGCGAACCGACGAGCCTGCCCTGCCCGGACCCGAGCCGTCGCTGTCGGCGGCCGAGCATGCACGGCCGGGTCCCGCACCGGTCCGTGGACCGGCCGGTCCGATCCGGGTGGCCCTCGTCGACGATCATCATGTCGTCCGGGACGGACTCCGACTGGTCCTCGCCGGGGTGCCCGGATTCGAGGTCGTCGGCGATGCCGGCAGCGAGGCCGATGCCCTCGAGCTCGTCGAGGCGACGCGGCCCGATGTCCTTCTGCTCGACCTCACCCTCGCCGATGAGGACGGCATCCGCCTCCTCCGGGAGGTTCGGTCGCAGTTCAGCGACGTCCGGATCGTCGTCCTGACGATGCATCGCGATTCGGAAACCGTCCGCCAGGCGCTTGCCGCGGGCGCCGCCGGCTACCTCGTCAAGGGGGCCGAGTCGCACGACCTGTTCGAGGCGATCCGAGCGGTCTGGCGCGGCGAGCGGTACCTCCACAGCAGTGTGACCGGGGCGGTCGTCGACGACTCGATCCGGTGGCTCAAGGCGGGTGGCGGGCTCAGTCTGCGCGAGCGCGAGATCCTCGGTCTCATCGCCTCGGGCCACTCGCCGGCGGAGGCCGCCTGGCGGCTCGGCATCAGCCTCCACACGGTTCGCCGGCACATCGCCAACGCGTCGGACAAGCTGGGCATCCACGGCGTCAGCGGTCTGACCCGCTATGCCATCGAGAACGGGCTGATCCGCCCCGAGTAGCCGAGGCCACGCGCGCCGGCGCTGACGCCCGTCCAGGGCTCAACGGATGCGGCCCTCATCGCGACGGCCGTCTCGACAGGCCGCCCTCGAGCTCGGCGAGGCGCGCTCGGACCAGATCCGCCACGAGCGCCTCGGACAATGGCGCGTCAGGGGTGAAGTGGAGGCTTCCCTTGGTGCCCCGATATCCCTTCAGGGCGTCCGCGTGCTCGGCCCGAAAGGTGTCGGTCACCGGGTAGATGCTGCAGTGGGCTTTCCAGGCGGCGAACCAGATCACCGCACGGCCATCGACCTTGAAGGCGGGCATGCCGTAGCTGATCGTCTCAACGGCATTGGGAAGCAGTCGGGCGATCTGCGTCCGCAGCCGCTGGAGCGCCTCGCGCTGATCTTCGGGCAGCGGGGCGAGGTACGCGTCGATCGGCGTGTCGGCGGCCATGGCCTGCCGATCATAGTGGGCCGGACCGGATGAGAGGATTGGCTCCGGCGGTAGGACTCGAACCTACGACCAAGCGGTTAACAGCCGCCCGCTCTACCACTGAGCTACGCCGGAGCGAGGACCGCCGAGGGCGGTCGGAGGGCGGCATCCGCGGGTCGCCGCGCCGCGCCAGAGGATAGCACGGAGCGGTCAGTGGGCCGCTCGCTCTCCGCCCGCTGCGAGTGGTGCTCCGGCGGTGGGCGCACCGCCCGGAGTGACGCCGGTCCACGCCCGGCGGCGACCGATTCGGCCGTCAGCGCGTAGGCTATGTGGTGCGCGGATGCACCTTTTTCGCCGGTTGGTATCACTGCGTTGATGTGGCGCCCGGTACCTTGGTACTAGCGTCATTCGAGAGCCCGGGCACCGGCTTCGACCAGACCCATTCGCGTGCCATTTGCCTGCAGCTGGGGGACTCTTCGACTCGATGGTGATGGCCCGTGGGCCGGCCATCTGGTCGCGATCAAACCGTGACACCAACCGACGTTCCGCCAACCCTGCGACTCAGGACCGGGCTCATCCATCCGCTTCGCGCGATCGCCGGCCGGATCCTCGACCGGGCTATGGCCGCCGGCGGCGGCCGCATTCGGGGCCGGCACATGTTCGTGTTCGACCTCGCGGCAACCGCGCTGTCGATCTACCTGGCTCTGGCCCTCCGCGCCGACGCGCTGCTCGTGCCCGCGGCGATCGGTGCATTCATGCCGGTCATCCTCACGCCGCTTCTGGCCCGCCCACTGGTCAACATCCGGTTCGGGCTGTACCGCCGGGTCTGGCGCTACGCCAGCATCGACGACCTGATCCAGACGGCCCTGGCCACCCTCGTCGGCTCGTTCATCGCCTTGCTGCTCACGTTCGGCCTCGTCCTGGTCCTTGGCATCGTCACCGCCGAGCCCGTGCCGACCTCGTTCTGGGTCATCGAGTGGATGCTCAACCTGGCCTTCGTGGGCGGCATCCGGCTGGTTCTGCCGGCGCTCTCCGAGCTGCGCATCCATCGTTCGACAGCGCAGTCGACCCAGCGCCGGATCCCGACCCTCCTGTTCGGGGCGGGCGACGCGGGCACGCTCATGGCCCGCTCGTCGCTGCGTGAGCCCAAGGCCGGCGTCCGGCCGGTCGGGTTCCTCGACGACAACCCGTCGCGGGCCGGCAAGTCCCTCGTCGGGCTGCCGATCTTCGGCGACCTGTCACACCTGGATCGGGCGGTCGCGGCGACCGGCGCCGAGATGCTCCTGATCACGATGCCGCGGGTCAGCGGGCCGGCGGTCCGCCGGGTCATGGAGGCGGGCCTGGCCGCGGGGCTCGACGTCCGCACGGTCCCGCCGATCCACGAGCTCCTGGACGGGACCATCGACGCCTACCAGACCCGCCGGGTCAAGGTCGAGGACCTGCTCGGCCGGCCGCTCGCCACCGAGCACGCGCCGGCCGTCGAGACCCTCATCCGGGATCGCACGGTGATGATCACCGGTGCCGGCGGCTCGATCGGCTCGGAGCTGGCGCGCCAGGTCTTCGGGCTCCGGCCGCGGCGGATCATCCTGGTCGATCGCGCGGAGAGCCCGCTCTACACGATCCACCGCGAGCTCGAGGTGCGCCGGCTGCGGGGCACGGGCGCCGGCGAGATCGACAGCCACCTGGCCAACGTGGTCAGCCGCGAGCGGATGGCCCGGATCATCGGCGACACGGTCCCGGACGTCATCTTCCACGCGGCGGCCTACAAGCACGTCCCGATGATGGAGGAGCACCCGGCCGAAGGCGTCCAGGTCAACGTGGCCGGCACCCGCTCGGTCCTCGATGCCGCGACCGAGGCCGGCGTGCCCCGGTTCGTGTTCGTGTCGACCGACAAGGCGGTCGAGCCGTCGAGCGTGATGGGCGCCACCAAGCGGATCGCCGAGGAGCTGGTGGCCGAGGCCGCCCGGCGAACCGGGCGCGCGTACGTCTCGGTCCGGTTCGGCAACGTCCTGGCCTCGGCCGGCAGCGTCGTCCCGATCTTCCTGGGCCAGCTCGAACGGGGCGAGACGCTGACCGTCACCCATCCCGAGATGACCCGCTACTTCATGACCATCCCCGAGGCCGGCTGGCTCATCCTGGATGCGGCCGCGCTCGGCCGGACGGGCGACCTGTTCGTGCTCGACATGGGTCAGCCGGTCAAGATCCTCGACCTGGCCAAGGACCTGGTCCGGCTGTCCGGCCGGACGCCCGACAGCGTCATCATCGAGTTCACCGGCCTGCGGCCCGGCGAGAAGCTCCACGAGAGCCTGTTCTACGAGCACGAGACGGTTGAGCCCACCGAGGTCGCCAAGGTCCTGCGCGCTGCCGCGCCGCCCTCGACGGTCGACGTCCAGGTCCGGGTCGCCGAGCTGCTTGGCTGGGCCACCAGCCAGCACGACGAGGAGCTCCGGCGCGGCGTCTTCGCGCTCGTCGGGGACCTGGCCGGTCCGGGCGGGGCGGCCGACCACGAGCCGCGACCCGAGGTCGCAGCCGACAACGTCGTGGCCTTTCCGCGTCACATCACCCCTCCGGTGGTCGCGGCCAAGATCTAGCCGGTCAACGAGCCCACGGCCGCGCCGAAGCTACTCCCCCGGTGGCGACGCAGACAGCCGCGCCGCAGTAACCGCCATCGACTCGATCGCGATCTCGCCGCGGTCGCGCGCGGCTCGGGCGTCCGAGACGACTGCCTCGATGGTCGCCAGCAGAAAGTCGGGATCGCTGGCGATGTTGAACGGGTGCGTCCACAGGTGGAACACGCCTCCGGTCTCCGCCGCACGCTGAAGTCCGGCCTGCGCCTTGCGCACCCGGGCCGCCATCGAGATGGCACGGCGGCCCCCCGTCCGATCCATCACCAGGGCCGATCCGGGGATGTTCCAGAGGCCGGGCAACTTCTCGTAGGGCTTCGAGACGGGCGGAGCCAGCCCGATGCCCTGGTCGACGAGATGGCCCGCCCGGCTGAGCAGTCCAGGCAGGCCCACGTGCCAGGTTGGGTCCATGCCCCGAAACGCAGTGAAGCCATGGGCCCTGAGGGCCTCGTGATGTCCTTCGGAGTTGCGCGGAAAGACGAAGCTCCGTAGCTCGATGCCGCGTTCGGCGGCAAGCGCCAGGCAGGCGTCCAGATCGGCATCGACCGCCGCGCGCGTCATGGCCTCGTCGCCGTACAGGGCATGGCCGAAGGAATGGCTGCCGATGTCCTGCTGGATCCGGGCCGCCAGCAGGGCGTCGACGATGTCGTCGCCATACCAGAGCGGGTCCTTGCGGCGGTCCGTGCACGGATCCGACGCGTACCAATCTCCGGGCCGCCAGCTCTGCCGGGGGTGGACCAGCTCCGGGTGCGCGAGACCCCCATCGCCGCGCGAGCATTCGCTGAGGAACAAGTGGCCAAGGACGGCCCATGTCGCCGAGACCTCGTGCCGGTCGAGCAAGGCCAGGAGCCGATCGATGGTGCCCCGGATATCTGGGTACAGGCGCTCGAATTCCCTGGGCGACTTCGAGTCGAAGCTGCCCCAGATGAGCTCGGTGTCGAAGGTGAGCGTGAACGTGCCGGTCACGGGCACCTGGCCAGGCATGCCAGCGGAGGGGGCAGCATCCGCGCTACAGGCCGGGCAGGCGGTCGCTCGTCAGCGCCAGGGGCTCGACTCTGGGTGCGGCATAGACCCCGCGTTCCTTGGTGTCCTTGGTGATCACGGCCCCGGCGCCGATCACCGACTCGCGGCCCAACGTGATCGCGTTCCTGATCGTGCAATTGACGCCGAGGAAGCAGTTCGGTTCGATCGTGACGTTGCCCGAGACCACCGAGTGCGCGGACAGGAAGCAGTGATCCTTGATGACCGTCTCGTGGCCGACGTGGCAGGCGCTCCACATGACCACGTCGTTTCCGATCTTGGCGAAGGGCTGGATGATGTTGCCCTCCATGATGAAGCAGTTCTCGCCGATCGCGACCCCGGGCCAGATCGTGGCTTTGGAGCTGACGTAGGAGATGAGCTCGTAGCCCATGACCTTGGCTTCCCCGTAGCGCTGCTCGCGCTCCTTGTTCACCCGGCCATAGCCCATCGCCACGAACATCTTGTAGGTGCCGGGCGGGTACTCGCTGCGGACCACCTCGGCAGAGACCACTGGCAGCCCGTTGATCGAGGTGTCCGTGATGAACGACGCCCCGACGGTGAACGCGACGACCTCGTACTCGGAGTCGTGGGTCAGATAGTAGTGGGCCAGACCCGCGACCTGCCCGTTGCCGTACACGACCACCTGGTCCATCCATGCCTCCTGGCTGTGCTACGACTCCTTGGGGCCCAATCCCATGAACTCGTATCCCTCGGCGGTCGGGTCGGGAACGCCATGGCCCTTGAGCACGAGCGCCATCGTCGCCCGCAGGATGCGCAGGTCGAGGGCGAGCGACCAGTGGTCGACGTACCACACGTCAAGGGCGAAACGGTCATCCCAGCTCACCAGGTGCCGGCCCTTGACCTGGGCCAACCCGGTCAGCCCGGGCTTGACCAGATGGCGCCGATTCTGCTCCAGCGAGTAGCGCGGCAGGTACTCCATGAGCAGGGGCCGCGGACCGACCAGGCTCATGTCGCCCACGAGCACGTTCCAGAGCTCCGGGAGCTCGTCGATGCTCGTGCGCCGGAGCTGCCGGCCGAGGCGCGTCACCCGCTCGTTGACCGGTCGGCGCTGACCGTCGCGGTCGATCTCGGGCAACATCGACCGGAACTTGAAGATCTGGAACGGTCGCCCCAGATGGCCCGGTCGGGTCTGGCGATAGAAGACCGGCGAGCCCATCGTCAGGCGGATCCCGATGGCCACCACCAGGAGCAGCGGCGACAGGGCGATCAGCGCGACGCCGGCCAGCACGCTATCCATGACGCGCTTCGCGGCTCGGGCCGCGCCTCCCCCGTGCGCGGACGTCATGTCCGGCCCGGTCCGGACGCGAACGCGAACGCGGTCGCGAGCGGGCGTCGATCCGAGATCGCGACCCGGACGGTCACGCCACTGGCCGCTGCGCTCCAGCCGGAGACCGCCACCTGGGCGTCGGTGCCGGTCCGCTCGACGGTCACGCGCCGCGGATCGAGGACGACCCACGGTGCGAGCGCCTTGACGATGGCTTCCTTGGCGCACCACGTTCCCGCGTAGCTTGCCGCGGCATCGCCCGCGCCCGCGCAGTAGCGGCGTTCCTCGTCGGTGAACAGCGCCCGAAGGTTGTCGTCGTCGGCGACGGACTCGAATCGACCGGCCCGCTCGATATCGATGCCGACGTTGTAGGCGCTGGTTCGTGTCATCGCTCGGCCCACTATAGCCTCGTTCGACCGAGCGGCACTGCAGCCTCGGCGGCGTGGTCCGCCCTCTGGCGCGGCGAGCGGTGCATCCAGTCGACACAAGGTCGCCCGGGCAGGTGCGCCGCCCAAAGTGGCAGGCCATACTGACTTCAGCTCGCGGTACCCTCGCGACAGGGGACGTTCCGACCCCACAATCGATACGGATCAGATGGATGGGGGAATGAGCGAATCCCAACGGCTGGACGCCGCGATCAGGCGCGGCCTGGGCCTCACCAACGGAGACGACCTGACCACGCTCGCCTACGGGCGGACGGAGTACTGGGATTCGGTCGCCCACATGCAGCTCGTCGCGGCCATCGAGAACGAGTTCGGGATCATGATGGAGACCGACGACGTCATCGCGATGAGCAGCTACGCCGCAGCCAGGCAGATCCTCCAGGACCACCATGGCCTCGCACTCGAGCCTTGAGGGAAAGGTCGCCTACGTCACGGGGTCGACGCGCGGGATCGGGAACGCAATCGCGCGCTCGTTCGCCGCGGCCGGCGCCGCGGTGGTGGTCAACGGTCGAGCGTCCCGGGACGCGGTCGAGGCCCTCGCGGCCGAGCTGACCGAGCGCCACGGGACGGCCTGCCTGGCCGCCTTCGCCGACCAGCGCGACCAGGACGCGGTCAAGCGGGTCTTCCAGGACGTCTTTGCGACCTACGGGCGGCTCGACATCCTGGTCAACAATGCCGGGATCCTCGACGACGGCCTGCTGGGCATGATCGCCGAGTCGAGCGTCGACGACTCCTTCGCCGTCAACACCCTGGCGCTGATCCGCAACATGCAATCCGCCGCCCGGTTGATGCGCCGGACCGGGTCGGGCTCGATCATCAACATCTCGTCGATCATCGGGACCCGAGGCAACCCCGGCGAGGTCGTCTACGGGGCGACCAAGGCGGCGGTGGTGGGCATGACCCTGTCGGCCGCGAAGGAGCTCGCCCCAGCCGGCATCCGGGTCAATGCGATCGCGCCGGGCTTCATCGACACCGACCTCACCCGCTCGCTGCCACCGGCCCGCTTCGAGGAGCGGCTGGCGAGCGTCGGGATGGGCCGGATCGGGACGCCGCAGGATGTCGCCAACGTCGCACTGTTCCTCGCCAGCGATGCGTCCGCCTATGTCACCGGGCAGGTCATCGGCGTCGACGGGTCGATGGTGATTTGAGGCCGCTGGGACTCGAGCCATCGGCTCGGCCGGCGGTCATCGACGCCGGGTCGGACACGATCCTCTCGTACGCCGAGCTGATCGATCGGGCCCGCGACGTCAGCGGTCAGCTGGGCGATGCGCGTCAGCTCCTGTTCCTGTTTGCCCGGAACGACCTCTTCGGCGCGGTGACCTACGCGGCGGCTCTCCTGGGCCACCAGCCGATCGCCCTGCTCGACGCCAAGAATCCGGCGGCCTCGGCTGCCGGCCTCGTCACGACGTACGCGCCGGCCTGGATCGCCGGTCCGGTCGGCATCGGCCAGCAGCTCGCTTCCGCGGGCGTGCCCATCGAGCGCGTCGTGGCCGCGGAGGGCGGCGAGCTGGCCCGGACCGGGTACCCGGACGGGCTGGCGCTCCATCCCGATCTTGCCGTGATGCTGACGACGTCCGGGACGACCGGCAGCAGCAAGTTCGTCCGGTTGAGCCAGGCCAACCTGGATGCCAACGCGACGTCGATCGCCGGATACCTGGGCCTGACCGAGTCGGAACGGCCGATCACCTCCCTGCCGATCCACTATTCGTTTGGGCTGTCCGTGCTCAACAGCCACTGGCTGGCCAAGGCGACCGTGGTCATGACCGGCGAGTCGCTCATCCAGAAGCCGTTCTGGGAGATCGTCGAGCGGTACCAGTGCACGAGCCTGGCCGGCGTCCCGTATACCTATCAGATGCTCGAGCGAGTCGGCTTCCGGAACATGACCCTCCCGTCGCTGCACACCCTCCAGCAGGCGGGCGGTGCCCTCGATCGCCGCCTGGCCGAGGCCTACGCGGCGCACATGGCCGAGCGCGGCGGTCGCTTCTTCGTGATGTACGGCCAGACCGAGGCGACCGCGCGGATCGCCTACGTCCCACCCGACCGGCTGGCGGACAAGCTCGGCTCGGCCGGGGTGGCGATCCCCGGCGGTCAGCTGTCGATCGAGCCGTCGAGCCCCGAGACGACCGACGGCCGGGTCACCGGCGAGGTCGTCTACCGGGGAGCCAACGTCATGCTCGGCTATGCCGACGGGCCAGCCGACCTTGCCCGCGGCGACGAGCTGAATGGGGTGCTCCGCACCGGCGACGTGGGTTACCTCGACGGGGACGGGTTCCTGTTCCTGGTCGGTCGCAGCAAGCGAATCGCCAAGGTGTTCGGGCTGCGGGTCAACCTCGACGAGATCGAGGCCCGGCTGCGCGAGCACGGCCCGGCGGCGGTGGTCGGCGGGCAGGACCGGATCTGGGCGTTCTGCGCGTTCGGGTCGGACGACTCGGTCGGAGCGCTGGCCGAGTCATTCGCCCGGGACTACCGGCTCCACCGGAGCGCGCTGGAGTTCCGCCACATCGACGAGATCCCGACGACCTCCTCGGGCAAGACCGACTATCGCCAGGTGGACGCATGGACGACCGACTGACCCAGCTGGTCGGGGCCGAGCAGTACTCCGTCCGCGAGCACGACAAGGCGCCCCTCATGAACGCGGGCATGCGCGAGCTCGTCGAGCGCCATCGCGATCGGTGTCTCGAATACCGGCGCATCCTCGCGGCGGCCTACCCCGACGCGGCCGGGGCCCGCGACCTGGCGGCCACCCCGTACCTGCCCGTGGGTCTGTTCAAGTGGCTCGAGCTCAAGTCCGTCCCCGAGGACGACGTCTTCAAGGTGCTGACCTCGAGCGGGACGACGGGGCAGGTGCCCAGCCGGATCTACCTCGACATCGAGACGGCGCAGCTCCAGACGCGGGCCCTGTCGAGCATCGTCACGCACTACCTCGGTCCGCGCCGGCTGCCGATGTTGATCGTGGATCATCCCGGCGTCATCGCCGACCGTCGCCAGCTGACCGCCCGCGGGGTGGGCATCCTGGGGATGATGAGCTACGGCCGGGACCACCAGTTCGCGCTCGACAGCAACATGTCCCTGGACCTGCCCGCCGTCGAGGCCTGGCTCGAGCGTCATGCCGGCGAGGACCTCCTGATCTTCGGGTTCACGGCCATGGTCTGGCAGTACCTCCAGGAGCCCCTGGCCGACCGTGGGATCGATCTGTCGCGGGCGACCCTGATCCACAGCGGCGGCTGGAAGAAGCTGGTCGACGTGGGCGTCTCGAACGAGGGCTTCAAGGTTCGCCTGCGCGAGGTCTTCGGGATCGAGCGGGTCCACAACTTCTACGGGATGGTCGAGCAGGTCGGGAGCGTCTTCTTCGAGTGCCCCGCCGGGTTCTTCCATCCGCCCAACTTTGCCGAGGTGATCGTCCGGGACCCGCGCACCTGGTTACCGGCACCGATCGGCACCGAAGGCGTCATCGAGGTCCTGAGCCTGCTGCCGTTGAGCTATCCGGGCCACGCCCTCCTGACCGAGGACCTGGGTACGATCCACGGCCTGGACGACTGTCCGTGCGGCCGCGCCGGGCGCCGCTTCACGATCCGGGGCCGCGTCCCCAAGGCCGAGGTCCGCGGTTGCAGCGACACCCATGTCCGCCCCAGCTGAGACGGCCGCCCAGATCCGATCGGCCATCTCCGCGGAGACGTGGGACCTTCCGTCGTTCACCCGTGAGCTGACCGAGGCGCGCGCTACCAACCCGTTCGGCGACGAGGCCGTGGCCTTCTGCACCGAGCTCTCCAGCGCGCTGCTGCATCCGTCGTCGCAGGGCGCCGGCCAGGCCCAGGTCATCAGCCTCGGATACTGGCTGCGACCCGCGTCCATCCGGCGGATGAGCGAGTCGTTCCAGCGGTCCGGCGGTCCGGATGTCCTGCTGGTGCCGCGCGGCCGCGTCTTCCACGTGACGCCGGCCAACGTCGACACGATGTTCGCCTACAGCTGGCTGCTGGCGCTCCTGGCCGGGAACGTGAGCGTCGTCCGGATCTCGAGCCGCGAGACCGAGCTCGCCAGCCGGCTCCTCGACACGATCGCAGCCATCCTGGACCAGCCCGCGTTTGCCGGTCTGCGCCGGGCCAATCGCCTGGTCCGGACCGACCACGACGACGCAATCGTGGCCGGGCTGTCGGCGATCGCCGACGTGCGCGTGGTGTGGGGCGGCGACGAGACGGTCGACTACTTCCGGCGCTTCCCGCTGCCGCCGCGGGGCCGTGACGTGACCTTCCCCAACCGCCATTCGCTGGCGCTCCTGGACGCGGCCGCCATCCGCTCGAGCAGCGACGAGGAGCTCGCCGCGCTGGCCGATCGCTTCTTCAACGATGCCTACTGGTTCGATCAGGCGGGCTGCTCGTCACCGCGTCTGATCGTCTGGCGAGCCACGTCCGGTGAAGACGCGGAGGACGCCAGACAGCGCTTCCACTCGGCCATCTCGGAGGCGATCGCGCGGCGATCCCTCGAGATCGAGACCGGCCTGGCCATCACCAAGATGGTCTTCGCCTTTCGGCGCGCGGCGGCGCACGACGGCCTCACCATCGATACGCCCTCGAACGAGATCACCTGGGTCGAGCTGCCGGATCTCACCGGCTACGACCGTACCCACAGCGGCGGCGGCCTGTTCTTCGAGTTCGTGACCGGCGACCTGGCCGCCGAGCTCGCGGGCCTGGTCGGTCCGCAGGATCAGACCGCGGTCTGCTACGGCCTCGATGAGGATGCCGTCCTCGAGCTCGCCCGCGGGCTCAACGGCCGTGGCATCGATCGCTTCGTGCGGGTCGGCCGGGCCCTCGAGTTCAGCGCCACCTGGGACGGCTTCGATCTCCTCGGGGAGTTCGTCAAGCGGGTCGTCGTCGACGTCTGACCGCCGGGTCGGCCGATCGGCCGCGGGTCAGGACCGGGATCGCCGCTCCACGACCTCGATCAGCATCGCGGCCACGTAGGCCACGTCGTCGTCAGACAGGACCGCCGAGAACGGCAGCGCGATCGTCGAGGCCGCCACCCGCTCGGTGACCGGGAAATCGCCGGGCTTGTGGCCGAGGTCCCGGTAGAACGGCTGGAGGTGGATCGGGCTGAAGTACGGGCGGGCCGGTACCCCGCGGGCGTCGAGGTCCTCCATCAGCATTCCGCGATCGATCGTCGGATCGAGACGGACGACGTACACGAACCAGTCGACGGTCTCATCCGGAGCGTGGCGGGGCAGCTGCAGCCACTCGCGATCGCCGAGAGCCGCCTCGTACGCACGCACGACCCGTGCCCGACCGGCGGCCAGCTCGTCCAGCCGTTCGAGCTGGGCGACCCCGATCGCCGCCGACATCTCGTCCAGCCGGTAGTTGTAACCAAGCCGAACGTGGCTGAGCCACGTCCCATCCTCGTCGCGACCCTGGTTGCGCAGGCTGCGGATGGTCGATGCGAGCTCCGCATCGTCGGTCACCACCACCCCGCCCTCGCCGGTCGTGATCTGCTTGTTGGGGTAGAAGGCGAAGACCGAGGCCGTCCCAAAAGAGCCCGTCGCCCGGTCGCCCTGGCGCGACCCGAGCGCCTCGCAGGCGTCCTCGATCAGGACCCATCCGCGCTGGGCGGCGAGCGCCTCCATCCGCTCGATCTTGCACGGTCGGCCGAAGACGTGGACCGGCAGGATGCCCTTCGTCCGGGGCCCCGCGGCCGCCTCGACGAGATCCGGGTCGAGTCCCAGGCTGTCCTCCTCGATGTCGACGAAGCGCGGAACGGCGCGCTCGTAGAGCAGGCAGTTGGCCGAGGCGACGAAGCTGAAGGGCGTCGTGATGACCTCGTCACCGTCGGCGATGCCGAGCGCCCGGACGGCCATGTGCAGCCCGGCCGTGCCGCTGCTGCAGGCGACCCCGTAGGCCCGCCCGGCGACGGCCGCCACGGCGTCCTCGAAGTCTCGGGCGAATTGACCCAGGGCCAGGACGCCGCTCGACAGGACCTGCTCCAGCAGTTGCCGCTCACGATCGCCGATCGACGGCCGGGCCAGCGGGATACGTCGGACCGACGTCAACTCGGGGCTCATGCGGGGCATCATACCGGCCGAGTGTCGAAGAGCGGCGCCATCCCTCCCATCGCGCCCTCGGTCACGGTCCGCACCGCGTGGCTCGGACGCACCGGAACTCGCCCTCCACGGGCGGCATGATGACCTTCCGCGGCTATAGTGCGATGTAGGCGCGGGCGGACCGTGCCACTCCGGTGCTGACCGGAGAAGGTCCTATCGGAGTCCTCCCCTTGCCGCTCCGGCGCCAGCTTCACATCGTCCAAACCTGGTGGCCGCTCCTGGTTGGCAGCGTCGTGCTCGCCGCCGCCGGAGCGTTCGTCGTGTCCAGCCTCCAGCCCAGGGTGTACCAGGCCGAGGCGACCCTGATCGTCGGCCAGTCGCTCTCGGGCACGAATCCCGACTACACCGCCCTGCTCGTGTCGCAGCGCCTGTCGACGACGTATGCCACGGTCGCGACGACCCGGCCGCTGCTCGAGAACGTCATCAAGCAGCTCGGGCTCTCGGAGACCCCCGAGGACCTCGCCAAGCGCGTGTCCGCGGAAGCGCCCCTCGACAGCACGCTGCTGACGATCAGGGCCGAAGACGGCGACCCGGCCCGGGCGGCGGCCCTGGCCAATGCGCTCGCGTCGCAGCTCATCTCCGCGTCGCCCGCGGTCCAGGGCCGCGAGGCCGACCTGCAGGCGTCGGTCGAGGCGGGTCTCAAGGCGACCCAGAAGCAGATCGACGCCATCCAGGCCAGCGTCGAGCGCCTGACCGCCCTGACCAGCCCATCGCCCACCCAGGTGGCCACCCTGGACACGCTCCAGGCTCGGCTGGTCAGCCTTCGGTCGACCTACGCCTCGATGCTCGGCTTCTCGAGCTCCAACTCGTCCAACCTCCTCTCGGTCGTCCAGCCGGCGGCCGCCCCCGCCGACCCGATCTCGCCGCGACCGCTCCTGAACACGATGCTGGCGGCGATCGTCGGGTTGTTCGTGGCGGGCGCCATCGTCCTGGTCGGCAACGCCATGAATGACACGGTCCGTGACCCCGACGACATCGCCGATGCGGTCGACCTGCCGACCCTGGGCACGATCGTCCGGGACGGGTTTGTCCGGGGCAGCAGTCATGGGCTGACCGCCCTTACCCAACCGCGCTCGCCGACGACCGAGGCGTACCGCTCGCTGCGGACCAATCTCGAGTTCGCGTCGCTCGAGACGCCGCTTCGGTCACTGCTGGTGACGAGCTCCGGTCCCGAGGACGGCAAGACGGACACGGCCGCGAACCTGGCGATCGTCTTCGCCCAGGCCGGCTGGCGGGTGCTGCTCATCGACGCGGACCTGCGCAAGCCGAGCGTCCACACCCTGTTCGGGGTGCCCAACCAGCGCGGGCTGACCACGCTCCTGTCCGACGACGAGCTGCGCATCGAAGGGCTCATCCGGCGGACCGACCAGGACCGCCTGCGGATCCTCACCAGCGGGCCGGTGCCCACCAACCCGGCCGAGATCGTCGGCTCGCCCAGGATGCGCGCGCTCATCGTCGCGCTGGCCGAGCAGCACGACCTGGTGATCGTCGACAGCCCACCGCTCCAGATGGTCGCGGATCCGGCCATCCTGAGCTCCTATCTGGATGGCACGGTCCTGGTGGTCGGACTCGGCCGGAGTCGACGGGGAGCGGTTCGACGCGGCGTGGAGGCCCTCAACCGGGCTCACGCCCGCGTGCTGGGCGTTGTCCTCAACGGACTCAGCGAGCGCGACTACTCCGACTATCAGAGCTACTACGGCCCGGTCCAGCAGGCCGATGAGCCGGCCTACGGCCCACTCTCGGCGGCCACCCGGATCGAGCCCGCTCGACCAGGCCTGCGGCCGACCACGATCCACACCAGCACCGTCACCGGGGCCCGACCCGAGGCCCGGTCGGAACCTCGATCGGAGCTTCGTTCGGAGCCACGGTCCGAGCCCAGGACCGAGCCACGGTCCGAGTCCAGGACCGAGCCACGGTCCGAGCCGCGACCCGAGATTCGTCCCCCGGACCGGGCCACCGTCGCGCAGGCGCCCGATCGCAAGTCGCCACGTCCCGTGGCCCGCGAAACGCCCCCGGCAGTGGCCAAGGCTCCGCCCCGGAGGCGCACCCGGCCGGCTCCGCAGTGACCCGATCGCCCGGCGGAGCCCGGCAGTAACCCGGTGAGGATGGCGATGCCCGCGGTGGGTCGACTGCACCTGCCCCACGGCAGCATCGCGCGCAACCTGGCGGTCGTGGGCGGTGGCACCGCCCTGGGCCAGGGCAGCATCGTGCTGGCTTCTCCCCTGCTGGCTCGTCTCTACGATCCGCAGGCGTTTGGGCTGCTGTCCGTGTATACCGCCGTGATCTCCGTCCTCCTCGCGGTTGCCTCGTTGCGCTTCGACCTGGCCATCCCGACCGCTGACGACGTCGACGAGGCGGTCCATCTGCTGGCCCTGAGCGTGCTCCTCGCCCTGCTCGCCAGCGCCGCCCTCGGGCTGGTCGTGCTGGTCTGGGGCGGTCAGCTGGCGGCGGGCCTGGGCGCCGCGCCGCTGACCCCGTCCCTGTGGGTCCTCCCGGTCGCTTTGCTCGTGGCGGGCATCGCCCAGGCACTCGCGTCGCTCGCGATCTACCAACGCTCGTTCAGCGCTCTCGGCCGGATGCGCGCCAGCCAGGGCCTGGCCCAGGTCATCGCCCAGGTGGCCCTCGGGCTGGCCCACGCCGGGCCCGTCGGATTGCTGCTGGGAGACCTCGCCGGTCGGACCCTGGGCATCGAGCAGCTGGTCAGCTCATTGCGCGGGCCACTCCGCTCGACGGCCTGGTCGTGGCGGTCGATGGTCCGCTACGGCCGCGCCCGCTGGGGCTTCGCGCGGGTGATGACCGTGGCCTCGGTGATCAACATGATCTCGCTCCAGATTCCGTTCCTGCTCATCCCGGTCCTGTTCGACCTCGATTCCACGGGCCAGTTCTTCCTGGCCTACCGGGTCCTCGTGCTGCCGGCGTCGCTGGTCGCGGCGGCGGTCAGCCAGGTGTTCTTCGGCGAAGCTTCGCTCCGTCGGGCGGATCCGCGCCGGCTCCACGACCTGGCCCACAGCGTCTCGGTGTCGCTGTTCGCGTTCTCGATCCCGACCTACGCCATCGTGATGGTCTGCGGGCAGGCCCTGATCCAGACCGTCTTCGGCTCGCAGTGGCAGGAGGCAGGACAGCTCGCGCAGGTCCTGGCTCCGTCGCTGGTCCTGTGGGCCGTGGCCAGCCCGATCAGCGCCCTGCTGTTGATCGGCCGCCGCGAGCGAGAGAGCCTGGCGTTCACCGCCGCCGAGCTGGTCGTGCGCGCGGGCGCCCTGCTGATCGGGGCCGCCGTGCATTCCCTCCTAGTCGGAATCGTGATCCTGTCCGCGGCGGGTGTCCTCCTCAGCCTGGCGTCGGTCTGGCGGTTCCTGCGCGTGGCCGGCGTGACCCTGGGGCAGCTCGTTGGCCCGGCGCTCCGGATCGCGGCGCTGACCGCACCGTTCGCGTTGATCGTCGGGGTCGTCGGCGTGATCGCCCCGGCCGTCGTCCCGCTCGTTGCCGGCTTGGGATGGGCGATCGCCTTCGGCCTGGCCGCGCGGTTCTCCCCGGAGACCAGAGCGCTGCTGTCGGGTACCCATGATTGACCTGCTGATCGTCGGTCAACCGTTCTGGGGGCTTCATTTCGCCCAGGGCCTGAACACCTATGCCCCCGACATCCGGGCCACGTTCGTGCCGCAAGGACGCTACCTCCAGCTCCTCGCGAGGCCGCCGCAGTCGGAACGGCTGGCCATCATGCGCGCCGGTTACCGGGTCGGCGCGACCACGCCGCGGGGCCGCCTCTTCGATGCCTTCTGGTGGCTCCTTCGCCGGGCCCTGCCGAACGCCAAGGGCATCCACTACTGGATCGGGACGGACGTGCTCAACACGCTCACGGAGGCGCGCGCCGGCACGCTGCGTTGGGCGCCGCTGTCGGGCAGCCGCGACGATCTCCACCTGGCGGCCGCGCCCTGGCTGGTCGCCGAGCTCGAGGAGGTCGGCCTGCGGTCCAAGGTCGCCCACGTCCTGCCGATGTCGCCGGCCCCGCTCGAGCCGGCCCCGATGCCGACCGAGTTCACCGTCCTGAGCTACCTGCCGGGCGACCGCTTCGCGTTCTACGGCGGCCCCCAGACCCTGGAGGCCGCCCGGCGCCTACCCGACGTCCGGTTCGACATCGTCGGTCGAGGGGAGCCGCAGGCAAGCGCCCCGCCCAACGTCCGCTGGCACGGTTGGGTGCAGGACATGGGTGAGCGCTATGCCCAGGCCTCCGTCGTCGTCCGGATCCCCCAGCACGATGCCTATGGCAACACCGCGATCGAGGGCCTGTTCAACGCACGCCATGTCGTCCACTCCTACGAGGTGCCGTTCGCGCGCCAGCTCCGGCCGGTGACCGCCGACGGGCTGGTGGCGGTGCTCGAGGAGCTCCGCGCCGCCCACCACGAGGGTCGCCTGGAGCTCAACCTGGCCGGTCGCGACTGGGCGCTGGCGGAATTCGACGAGAGCCGCGTGGCCAACGAGATGGCGGCCCTCGTACGCGAGCAGTTCGAGGCCTCCGATGCGTGACAGCGTGAGGGCCCGGCGGGGGCATCGGTCGACCTGGCTGATCGTCGCCATCCTCGCCTGCGCGGTGCTGGCCGACCGGGCGGTGGTGATCGTCTCGTCCGGCGGTCGGGGCGTCCTGGCCCTGGTGGTGATCGTCGCGCCGCTGCTTGCGGCCGTGGCAATCGCCCGCCAGGGGTTCGGCCGCACCTTCGCATTTGCGAGCCATCCGGCATTCGCCTTCGGGGTGCTGCCCTACCTCGTCCTGACCGCGCTGCTGCCGGTCCTGGGGGTGATGCTCACCGGCTACCCCGAGCGGACGCTGCTGGCCATCACCGCCGCCACGACGGCGCTGTCGTTCATGGTCCTCGGAGCGGCCCTGTCGCTGTCCGACGGGGAATCGTCGGAACCCGACCGGCATCCCTGGTCACCGTGGCTGCTGATTGCGATCGCCGCCCAGCTGCTGTACGCCGCGGGCCAGGCGATCTATCTCTCGCGGGGGCCCGGCTGGCAGCTGTTCCTTCCATTCCACGCCTGGGACCGATCCGTCGGGGGGGCCCTGGGCCAGCTGGTCGAGGCGCGCAGCCTGGGCCTGTACATCAACCCCAACGAGCTGGGCCTGTGGGCCGGCGTGGCCGCGATCATGGCCTGGACCATGCTCCCGGCGCGTCTGCGCGGACTGGGCGTGGCCATGGCGGTGCTCACCCTGCTGCTCAGCCAGTCGCGCGGCGCGGGCGTGGCGCTGCTGGCGGTCCTCGTCGTCGGGGTGGCGCTGACCCTGGCTCGTGGCCGGCTGTCGGCGCCGGGCGCCCTCAAGGCCATCGTTTCGCTCGCCGTCGCCGGCGGCCTGGCCATCGGTCTGGCCCTGACGCTCGCTCCCAAGAACGCCCTCGTCCAGCGCTTTGGCGCGCTCATCCAGGTGGCCGTCCAGGGCCCGCGGGCCGATCCCAACCTGGCCGGCCGGCTCGACTACTGGTCGGCGGTCACCGCCCTCAACCGAATCTATCCGCTGGGCACGCTGGGTCCCCCCGAGCTGCTCCTGGGCTCGGCCGTCGACAGCACCTGGTTCCGGGCGTTCAGCCAGGGCTCGATCCCGTACGCGGCAAGCCTGGCGCTGATGCTGGGGGTGTCGCTGCTGGTCGGCGACCAACGCTACCGGCTGACGCTCCGGCTCATGACCGTGATGATCGCTGTGGCCGGGCTGACGATGGATCCCTTCGGCTACCCGGTGATCTACCTGTACTGGGTTCTGCTGGGCGCTGCTCTCCAGTCGGAGGTGACGGCGCGGCTGTCCGTCCGGCGTCCATGGGGCCGTCGTCGCGGGGTCGGGCTGGTCAGCCCCGCCGGCTCGGTCAACGCGGCCCGGAGATGACCGGCAACTCCGAACCGGCCCGGCGGCTCGACTACCTGTGCCTGCAGCCGACCCGCCAGGGCCAGGCCAGCTACGCCCACGTCAACGAGATCGTTGGCGGCCTGCGCCGGCGCGGTTGGACCGTTCGCCTGATCGAGACGGCGCAGCCCCAACCCGGACGGCTCGACGGGATCCGCCGGGCGGTGGCCGCGGCGACCATCCAGGTCGGCTACTGGGCGCGCTCGCGGTTCCGGCCGGCGCCGATCGTGTATGTCCGCTTCCATTTCCTGTCGCTGCCCACTGCGGCGGTGGCGCGGGCTGCCGGCTCGACCGTCATCCAGGAGGTCAACAGCGGGGCCAACGACGCCTACGACATGTGGCCCGCGCTCCGTCCAATGCATCGGCTGCTCGGCTGGGCGGCACGCACGCAGCTGCGCTGGGCCGACGCCACGATCGCCGTCACCGAGCCGATCGCGGCCTATGTGGATGGGCTGACGGGACGGCCGGGCACCTGCCACGTCGTCGGCAACGGCGCCGACGTCGAGCTCTTCAGCCCCAGCCGCCGCGGAGATCCGGCGCCTCGACCCTACGCCGTCTTCGTCGGGGCGCTGGCCTCGTGGCAGGGCATCGAGGTCGCCATCGATGCCGCGGGCTCACCCGCCTGGCCGGCCGGCGTCGACCTGGTCATCGTGGGTGACGGGCGACAACGTGACGTGGTCGTCGCGGCAAGCCAGCGCCACGACCATATCCGCTGGCTGGGCACGCTGCCCTACCGCGAGGTGGGGGCCGTCATCGCCGGCAGCCTGACCGCCCTCGTCCCGGCGTCGGACCTCGACGGTGCCCGGGTTGCGCCGTCGCCGGTCAAGCTCTACGAGGCCCTGGCCAGCGGGGTGCCCGTGGTGGCCTCCGACATCGTCGGGGTCGGCGCGATCGTCCGCGAGCATGACTGCGGGCTGGTCTTCCCCAGCGGAGACGCTCTCGAGCTTGCCAATCGGGTGGCCGATCTCGCCGGCGATCCCGAACGAGCGGCGGCCATGGGCGCCCGGGGACGAGCGGCGGCGGTCGAGCACTACTCCTGGGACGTCCGCGCCGCCCAGACCGAGGCGGTCATCCAGCAGACGCTCGAGGCGCGGGCGCGGCGAGCCCGACCGGTGGCCCGCCGCTCCTAGCCGGCCCGGTGGCTGCCGGCCCGCTCGGCCAGCATCGAGCCGTACATCGCCTCGTGCTCAGTGATGACCGCCCGCAGGTCGAAGCGCTCGACCATCCGCGCCCGGCCACGAGCGCCCATCCGGCGAGCCGTCTCGGGCTCGGCGACGATCCGATCCATCGCGCCCGCCAGCGCCCGCGGGTCGCCGACCGGCACGACGATGCCCCCGTCCGAGCCGACCAGCTCGCGGTTGCCCCGAGCGGTCGAGGCGATGACCGGGACCTCGAGCGCGAGGGCCTCCATGATCGACCTGGCCAGCCCCTCACGATGGCTGGCCAGGACCAGGGCATCGGCGCTGGCGATCACCGGCCGGACGTCGCCGACGAACCCGGCGAGATGGACCCGGTCGCCCACACCCAGCCGCGCGGCCAGCGCCTCGAGATTGGCCCGCTCCGGGCCGTCGCCGAGCATCACCAGGTGCGCCCGCCGGTCAGCCGCGAGCGCCAGCGCCTCGATGACGTCGGCGTTGCGCTTGTTCGCGTTCAACTCGGCGACGACGACAAAGAGCGGCGCGTCGGGTCCCCCGCCGAGCACGTCGCGGGCTCGCCGGATCGCCTCCGGATCGAGCACCGACCGGGCATAGACGCCGGTGTCGATGCCGATGCCGGGCATGTGGACCAGGTGCGAGCCCGGCACGATCCGATGCCGCCTGGCCGCCTCGAAGTCCTCGTCGTTGATGACCACCAGACGATCGGTCCAGCGGCCGGCGGTCCGCTCGGCGGTCACGAACAGGGCATTGGTCAGCGGCGAGCCGTCCTTGTGGAAGTGAAACCCATGCGCGGTGTAGGCCAGGGCGGGCCGGCGCGCAGCGGGCATCCGGCGCATTGCGACGCGGGTCACCAGGCTGGCGATCGGGGTGTGGACGTGGACCAGGTCGTAGCCGGACTCGAGGACGTCCTCCAGCGCGCGCTCGGCGCGGACCATCCCGCCGATGTCGCGGATCGAGCGCGACAGTGGCAGCTCGTGGACCCGATCGAAGGCCCCGGCCAGAGCCGGGTCACCGGCGACGGCACTCGCCGCTCCATCGACTCGCCAGCCCAGCCCGCGGAAGTGGGTCGCATACGGCAGCAGAAAGCTGCGCAGGGTGCTGCCGACGGTGGCGACGATGAGCAGCGAGACGCCCCGAGGGAGGGCCGTCGCCTCAGGCGTGACGGGGTCGATCATCCGTCGCCAGCGTAGCGCACTCCCCAACGCCGGCCGCCGGCCGCACCCGAGCTGGCGATGCCCGACGCGACGACACCCGCTCTACGGGTAGGTCACCGCGGTGCAGTCGGTGATGCTCGCGAGCGCGCCCGAGCTGAGCGGCTGGACGTTGCCCATGACGGTCAGACCGTCGACGTGGGCAAAACGCATCACCGGCCCGGCCGCCGCTACGTGCGAGGTGTTGTCGGTCACCACGATGTTCTTGCGCCGGGTCGTCAGGTAGACGTGGACCCGCATCGGTTTGGCGGTGAGCGTGTTGCGGCTGATGGTCACCCCGTCGATCTGGGATCCGCTGGCACCCAATGCGGAGAAGAAGGAGTCGCTCCACGTCCCGACCGTGTTGTCGATGAACTTGACGTTGTTGGCGCCCTCGGTGCTGAGGTTGGGCTCGATGTCGAGGGTGACGTAGCCGCTCTTGTCGAGGGCCACCCGCTGGATGGTCACGTTGCGGCCGGAGGTGATCGTCACGCCGTTGCGCCCGTTCGACTTGCAGGTCGAGTCGTGGAAGGAGACGGTGTCCGCCCAACCACCGACGTAGAAGCAATCGCCCCACACCCCGCTCACCGTGATGCCGCTGACGTCCACGTTGATCGAGCCATCGACGATGATCCCGTGGGCCCCCTCACGGCCACTCTGATAGACGCCCGGTGCGGTGCTGTTGCCGACGAGGTTGAAGTCACGGATGGTGATGTCGGTGTTGGCCCCGCCATAGCTTCCGACGAAGATCAGGGTGTTGACCTCGGTCGTGCCCCCGCCCGCCTTGAGCGTTGCGCCGTTGCCGTTGAAGGTCAGTCGGTGATGCCGCGAGAACTGCAGCGCCGTGTCCAGCCGGTAGACGGCCGATGACTTGAAATTGATCGTCGAGCCATCGGGGACCGAGTTGACGAAGGCCTTGAGGGCGGCGGTGACGTTGGTCGCGCCGGTCGCGTCGATCGAGGCCGGAACCGCGTAGCTGCTGCCGCTGGGCGGCTGCGGGGTGGGGGTCGGCTGCGGTGTCGAGCCCGCTGGTCCGGGGGCGAGGGTCAGGATCAGGCGCGGCCCGTTCGCGGTTTCCCGGCTGGAGAACTCCGCCCCGTTGCTGCTCGCCCCGACGATTGCCAGGTTCAGCGTCGCCCCGGACTTCAGCCCGCCCAGGTGGAGCGGGACGCTGATCCAGCGATTGCTCGCGCCGGTCCATCCGATCCGGCCGACACTGGCGGCGCGGAGAGCCGGCGCGCCGGTCCAGGTGACCGAGCCTTCGCTCCAGGCGCCGGCGATCTTGCGGATCGTCCCGCCATTGGGACTGCCGTTCTTGACATACAGCCGGAGTCGGGCCGAGACCACGTTGGTCGCGAGCGTGGGCAGGGTGAACCGGAGCAGCGAGCGCTGGTTGTCGCCCGCCAACAGGCGCGACCGGAGTCGAGGACCGGTGCCATAGTTGCGCCGCGGAAAATGCGATCGGAGCTGGGCGTCAGCCGAGGCTCCGACGGTGACCGAGTTGGTCGACGCCACGAGCCCGGCCTCGTCCAGCGAAGCGTCCGAGCGCCAGGTCCCCACGGCGCCGAAGGTCAGCGCGACGATGACCGCGGCGGTCCCACCGAAGGTGAGCCAGTCGGGGACGCGGCGCCCGTCGGGACGGCTCGAGAGGCGGTCGGTGAGTCGCTGGGCCAGGCGCTGTGGGGCGCGGAGACGGGGTGGCATCCGAGGAGCTCCCTTCGGCAGCCTGGCTGACTCGTCGAGTCCCATGGCTTTGCGGCCCCGTCTTGCGACGGGTGTGCTCTTGGTCGTCGGAGAATCGGTATCGCCTCGCGGCGTCCCGGCAATGTCCGTAGCAAGGATCGCACCGGGGCCGGCGACGGTCAAACACCGCGCACCGGGCCGTCTCCCGGCGCTGGCTTCGGGTGCGGTCCACGGGGACAGCGCCCCGGGCGCAATACTAGGGTGATGCCGTCGGGTCAGCGCCGAGCTTCGGGCCCCGCCAGGAGCCAACGGGCTCCGGTCGCGCCGACTATCCCCAGCACGAGGCCGGTCAGATTGTCGACCACATCCGCGCTCTGGCAGCCCCGGGCCAGGATCGGGGCAAGCAGCTGCAGGGTCTCGATCGCAAATGGCAGCAGGATCGCGGCGCCGACGACGATCCACTTCCGACGGGAGCCGGGAAGCAGCCCGAGCGCGATCCCCAGCGGCACGAACAGGAGCACGTTGAGGCTGGTGTCACCGAGCCTGAGGAGGTCGCCCAGGGGAGCGATGCCGATCCGGCTGAAGTCACACGTCCGAGCGATCGCGGCCGGATCGTCGAAGACCCCGCCCACCGGTGTCAGCGTCGCCGCGAGGACGATCCCCAGGCCGAACACGAGCAGCCACGCCGGAAGCCGCTGGGCGCGAAGTCCGCGGGCGACGGCCGGCGCGGTCACGACCCCCGCGACGAGCGAGATCGCCGCGCCTGGCACGAACCAGGGCAGGGCGTCTACCACCGGCCGGTGCCCTCACGCGCGCTCATCCATGACACCCTAGCGTCATGTTGGAACTCCTGCTGCCGGTCCTGGTCGGCGCCCTGGCCGCCCTGGCAATGCTCGGGCTGGTTCGCAAGTCGAGGGCGATGGCCGAGTCCGACGACGGACGTTCGCTGGGGACCGTGGCCCGGGCCTGGCTGGTCGGTTCCGTCCGAGGTCTGGTTGCCTCCCGCGTCCGCGTCCCGCGACCGCGTCGCCCGGCACGGCCGGCCCGCGCGCCCAAGTCGGCCAACGCACCCAAGTCGGCCCGCTCGGGACGGCCCGCTCGAGGACGAACGCCCTCGGCGGAGGCGGGCGAGGAGGAACCGCCCGAGCCGACGTGGGTCCGCGCCGCCGGACCCCAGGTCTGGCGCGAGGGCAAGGACATCGGCTGCGAACAGTGCGCCCCGTCGTGGGAGCTGGGGATGAAGACCTGTATCCGCTGCGGCCGTCGATTGGCGGACGTGTTCACCGCCGGCGGACGATGAGCCAGCGACCGCCGCGGAGCGGGCGACCGCCGCACAGCGGGCGACCGGCGCAGAACGGGCGACCGGCGCAGAGCGGGCGACCGGCGCGGAGCGGGCCGCTCATCGCGGTCGAGGCGCTGGCCCGGCTCGTGGGTGAGCCACGTGTCCGCGTCGTCGATGTCCGCTGGGTACTGGGTCAGCCAGGAGCGGGTCGTCGCGCCTATGACCAGGGGCACCTTCCCGGCGCCATCTTCCTCGACCTCGACGGCGACCTCGCCCTGCCACCAGGCCCGGGTCGCGCCGGGCGCCATCCCCTTCCGCCGCCGACGGAGTTCGCGGCGCGGCTGGCCCGCGCAGGGATCGGCTCGGATGACCTGGTGGTGGCCTACGACGACGTCGGTGGCTGGGTCGCCGCGCGGCTGTGGTGGATGCTCGACGATCTCGGCCAGCGCGGCGGCGTGGCGGTCCTCGACGGCGGGATCGGGGCGTGGCTGGCAACCGGTGGCGAGCTCAGTCTGGACGTTCCGGCGCCGCCAGCCACGCCCGCCCGACTCGAGCTTTCCGACCGGTGGACCAAGGTGATCGAGCGCGATGCGTTGCGCGACCGAATGGGCGAGGTGGTCCTCCTCGACGGGCGGGCGGCACCGCGCTATCGCGGCGAAGTCGAGCCGATCGATGCCTACCCCGGCCACATCCCGACGGCGGTCAACGCCCCCACCGACGGCAACCTGGTCGAGGCGAGCGGTGTCTTCCTGCCGGCGACCCAGTTGCGTGCGAGGTTCGAAGCGCTGGCCGACTCCGCGGTCGCCGCCGGCGCGGCCGCGACCGGGGCGCCGGTGGTGACGTCGTGCGGCAGTGGCGTGTCGGCCTGCCACGCCTCGCTGGCGATGCGCGTCGCCGGGCTACCCGACCCGATCCTGTACGTGGGCTCGTACAGCGACTGGTCGGCCGCCGGCGAGCCGGTGGCCCTCGGCCCAGAGCCAGGATCGGCGCCGGGGTAGCGCCGGCTGGTTGCGGCCAGGTCCGGAGGCCTGGGCCGGCAATTACTCCAGGTAGTCCTTGAGCTTGCGCGAGCGCGACGGATGGCGCAGCTTGCGCAGCGCCTTGGCCTCGATCTGACGGATACGTTCGCGAGTGACGGCGAACTGTTTGCCGACTTCCTCGAGCGTGTAGTCGGTTTTCTGACCGATCCCGAAGCGCATCCT
>JAXDKT010000204.1:0-28555 GCA_034666965.1 Chloroflexota bacterium
GGCAGCGGCCGGATCAGATAGCGGTCGAATTCGCCCGAGCGCACCTGCCACTCGATGCCAAAGAACGGACCCGTGATCACGCCGGCGACCGTGTGCACGATCAGCCGCAGCCCGTACAGGAAGGCGATCTGGCCCAGGGTCCAGCCGGCCAACGTCTCGAACCGCGAGAGGACGACCCAGGCGAACGCGAACCCGGTTCCCTGGAAGGCCAGGGCCATCGCGATCACGATGAAGGTGTCGGTGCGGTATTGCACGGCACTTCTGAGACCCGCCAACCAGAGCGCCGCGGCGAGCGTGAGCCTGGCCATCTCAGCCTCGATAGACCGTGACGATTCGCCGCGCGTGTTGCCAGACCAGCCAGGCAATGACCGACAACGCCGCGACCCAGGAGAGCTGCAGGCCGAGCGCGCGGGCGATCGCCGCGGGGTCCGAGATCGCGCCGGTGTAGATCGAGATCGGGATGAAGACCTGGGCCTGGAAGGGCAGCAGCTCGGCGACTGATCGCAAGATGGGCGGGAAGAACCAGAGCGGGACGAGAGCGCCGCCGAAGAACTGGATCGCGAACTCGTAGATGACCCCGACCCCCAGCGCCTGGATGGTCCAGAACGCGACCAGGCCCATGAGCAGGCCGATCAGGGTCGCGATGGCATAGGCCAGGAGCAGGCTCGCGAGGTAGGCGACCGCCGCGCCGAACGACGCGGGCGGGGCCAGGTTGCCGACGACGAACGCCAGAGGAATGGACACCGCCAGGAAGGGCACGAAGCCCGCCGTCGACCCGATCTGCTGGGCGACGAGCTGGCCGAGGAACGGGACGGGGCGGGCCAGATCGAGCGCGATCTGGCCCTCGTGGATCCGGCGCTGGACGTACCAGACCAGCATCGGACGCATGAGCATGAGCTGGAGGTTGCCCAGGGTCACGAAGGTGATCAGCGCGGGCAGAGCCACTCCGTCGACGCTGGTCCGTCCGTCGTAGACCGCGCTCCAGATCGCCTTGAGGAGCAGGATCCGCAGCAGGACGACGAGCAGTCCGCCGACCACCTCGAAGCGATAGGCATAGGTGACCTGGGCCTGCAGGCTCGCGAGCTTGAGGTAGGCCGGCAGCGTCGAGGTCAGCGCGGTCATGTCTCTGCCGGCCGTTCGTAGAGCTCCCGAATCACGGACTCGAGCTCGGGCTCGACGATCGACAGGTCGTGGACCGGGTAGCGTCGCGCGACTTCGCCGATCAGGGTGTGGGCCGGGATGGCGGCCGGGTCGAAGCGCAGCCACAGCTCCCCGGGCTCGTGCTTCGCCAGCTCGACCCCGGGCAGCTCGAGCGGCCGATCGTCGCGCGCCTCGTCCCAACGGTCCATGGCCAGGCGCACGACCAGGACGCGATAGGGTGCGTAGGACACCTTCAGACGCTCGACCGTTCCGTCGTACAGCACCGATCCCCGGTCGATGAGGATGATCCGGCGGCAGAGCCGCTCGACGTCGGCGAGATCGTGGGTGGTGAGGATCACCGTCGCCCCTCGATCTCGATTGATCTCCTCGATGAACGCCCGGATCCGCGCCTTGGCCAGGACGTCAAGTCCGACCGTGGGCTCGTCGAGATACACGATCCGTGGGTCGTGGAGCAGGGCCGCGGTGAGATCGCCGCGCATGCGCTGGCCCAGGCTCAGCTGGCGAACTGGAGTGTCGATGAACTCGTCCAGGCCCAGCAGCTCGCGGAACCGGCCCAGGTTGTGTCGGTAGCGTGCGGGAGCGACGCGGTACATTCGGGCGACCAGGTCGAACGACTCGATCAGCGGCAGATCCCACCACAGCTGGCTGCGCTGCCCGAAGACGACCCCGATGTTGAGCGCGTTCTGCTCGCGTCGGCGCCAGGGCACGAGCCCGGCGACCATGAGCTCGCCCGAGGTGGGCACCAGGATCCCGGTCAGCATCTTGATCGTCGTGGACTTGCCCGCGCCGTTCGGGCCGATGTAGCCGATCAGCTCGCCCGGCTCGACCGCGAAGCTGATCCCGTCGACCGCCGACTTGAGCGTGTAGTCGCGCGTGAACAGGGTCCGCAGCGCGCCGAACCGGCCCGTCTGTCGCGTCGGCGTGCGGAACGTCTTGACCAGGTTCTGGGCGCGGATGATCGGCTCGGACACCGAACCAGACTAGGTTCGCAGCGTTGGCCCTGTCACGCCGATTTGGCGATGGTCCGCGCTGAATGCCGGCCCGCAGCGCCGTTCGCGCCGTCGGCGGCCGACTCGACCCGGTTGCGGCCGCCGTCCTTGGCCTGGTAGAGGGCCTCGTCGGCGACACGCAGGAGGGTGACCCGATCGATCCCCTGCGCCGGGGCCGTGGACACGCCGATCGAGACGGTGATCCGCGCGGTCTGACCGGGGCCCAGGACGATGACCGCGGCCTCGGTTTCCGAGCGGATCCGCTCGGCGATCGTCCGGGCGACGGAGGCGTCGACGTCGGGCAGCAGCACCGCGAACTCCTCGCCGCCGTAGCGGGCGGCCACGTCGGCATCGCGCATGCAGGCGCGCAGGACGCTGGCAAAGGCACGCAGCGCCTCGTCGCCGGCCGGATGACCGAAGCGGTCGTTGAAGTCCTTGAAGTGATCGAGATCGAGCATCAGGACGCTGACAGACTCGTCGGTCGTCCGCTCGGCCAGGGCCTGCTCGAGCGCGCGATCGAAGGCGCGGCTGTTGGCCAGACCGGTCCGCGCATCGGTGTTGGCCTGGCCCTGGAGGGCGGCCAGCAGGCGGCGATTGCCGATGCCCAGGGCGGCGTGCTCGGCGATGCGCACGACGCTCGAGCGCAGCTCCAGGCGCAGCGCGTTGGGCCGCTCCCAGTAGAGGTGGACCGCACCCACGGTCTCGCCACTGGCCAGCGGGACGCAGGCCAGCGTGCCGTGGTCGACCGGATAGATCGGGCAGCGCACGCTGAGTGGCTCCGAGGCATCGTCGACGACGTACATGCTGCCCCGGACGAGCCCGGCGCAGTGGGTCAGGTCGCCCATGGTGACGACCTCGGCGATGGCGGCCCCGGTGATCGCCTCGGGCACGGCCCGGTCCTTCGACCGGTTGAGGACGTGGGTGACCGAGGCGTCGGGGCCGACCAGGAGCGCGAGTGCCTCGAGGTTCGAGGCCGCGATCGCGGTGTCATCCGATGCGAACGAGGTCACTTCGGTGAAGCGGTTGAGGACGCCGGCATTCATGGCCTCGCGCTCGAGGGCGCTGCCGTAGCGGCGGATGAGCCACAGCGCGAGGCTGGCGGCGAGGACCATGACCGCCAGACCGAAGGCGGTCGCCACCGTCCGCGTCGTGGCCAGGCTCGACGCGCGGGCCCGGAGGGCCACGTCCAGCTCGTCGAGTTGCAAATTCAGCGGCTCGAGCGCCCGGTCGATCGCCTCGTGGTCGTCCGACGCGGTGCTGGTGTACGGATCGAGGGAGGCGTCGCCGCGCTTGACCGCCGCGATCGCCGGCTCCGCAACGGTTGTCCGCCAGTCCAGCGTGAATGCTTCCAGGTCGTCGATGGCGCCCTGCATCTCGGGCAGCTCGAAGGCGGCCTGGCGGAACGATTGGGCGACCGACCTCTCGGCGACCAGCGCGCTGTCGTAGAGCTCCAGCGAGGCAGCCTGGTGCGAGAGCAGGTAGTCGTGGACCGCTGCCTCCTGGTCGCGGATGGCATCGGCCAGGTTTGCGGCCATGTCCCGCATCGCGGTCGCCCGGACGGCGTCCTGGTCGATGTCGGCGCGCTCCGCCTCGGTCGCGCCATAGGCCAGAGCCACCAGCAGGATGGCCAGGGCGGCCAGCCCGCCGATCGCGGCCAGGTAGCGATTGTGGCGAGACAGGTTGGGGCGCACCGGGGGAGCCTAGGCCCGGACGGGCCGTTCGCGACCCACCTGAAGGTCCCCGCACTGGCGCGCGTTGGTACCCGGCCAATGGACCTCGATCCTTATGGCATACCATTAGACCTCGTCCCGCCGATGTCGGCGTGCTCGGCGGCAAGGGAGGCCGTTGTGTCAGCACAAGCTCCGGATCAGGCCCCGCGGACCGTCTCGGAACCCCCGTATCTCTACCCGGCGTACGGCTCGACCCGGTTGCGGGCACCGAGCCGGCCGCTCGTCCACCTCCGCCAGACGCTGACCGAGCTGAGCGGACCGGTCTTCGGCTCGGAACGGATCGGACCGCACGATGCGGATCTGACCGGGCAGCATGGCGGCGAGCCACAAGGGCAGCGGATCGTCGTGTTCGGGCGAGTCCTCGACAGCGACGAGCGACCCGTGCGGAACAGCCTGGTCGAGGTCTGGCAGGCCAACGCCGCCGGACGCTACGCCCACGAGGTCGACGACCATCCGGCGCCCCTCGACCCGAATTTCAGCGGGATCGGGCGGTGCCTCACCGATGCCGCCGGGCGGTACCGCTTCACCACGATCCGGCCCGGCGCCTATCCGTGGCGGAACCACCCCAATGCCTGGCGTCCCGCCCACGTGCACTTCTCGCTGTTCGGAACGGCGTTCGTGCAGCGACTCGTCACCCAGATGTACTTTCCGGGCGATCCGCTCCTCGACCTCGACCCGATCTTCAACGCGATCCCCGACCCAAAGGGCCGGGAGCGGGTCATGGCCAGGTTTGACATCCACGAGACGGTGCCCGAGTGGGCCCTCGCCTACCGCTTTGACATCGTCCTTCGCGGACGGCAGGCGACGCCATTCGAGACCACGGACGACGAGGCATGACCCAGGCGGCGACCCCCTCGCAGACGGTCGGCCCGTTCTTCGGTCCGGCCCTGACCTGGCCCGACGGGCCGTTCGTCGTCGCGCCGGGGACCGCCGGCGCGTTCTGGCTCCGGGGCACGGTGCTGGACGGCGCTGGCGAACCCGTCGGCGATGCCCTGGTCGAGACGTGGCAGGCGGATCCCGCGGGGCGCTATCACGGGATGGAGGGTGGCGACCCGGACTTCCGCGGCTATGGCCGCTGCCCGACCGACGGCACGGGAAGCTACGCCTTCCTGACCCTCAAGCCCGGCATCGTGACCGACCCACAGGGACGCGGCCAGGCACCCCACGTCGCCGTGTCGGTCTTCGCCCGAGGCCTGCTCAAGCGGGTCGTGACGCGGGTCTACTTCCCCGAAGACGGCGCGGCCCAGTCCGGCGACCCGGCCCTGTCGGCGATCGACGAGGACCGCCGAGCGACCCTCCTGGCCGCCGCGACCGACGACGGCTATCGCTTCGACGTCCGGCTCCAGGGAGACCGAGAGACTGTCTTCTTCGACCTCTGATCATCACGTGCCCGAGGGGCTCTTCGACGGCGTCCTCGCCCGGGGCCCCGTCCGGGAGGCGGTCGCCGACGCGGCTTGGCTGCAGGCGATGGTCGATGTCGAGGTCGCCCTCGCTCGGAGCCTGGCGCGCGCAGGTCTGGGCGGCGCCGAGGAGGTCGCGGCCATCGAGCGCGCCTGCGCCCAACCGTTCGACGTCGCGGCGCTCGGGCGCGAAGCCGCAGCCACGGGCAACCCGGTGCTGCCCCTCGTCCGCGCCATCGAGGCTCGCCTGGGCGAGCCGACCGGCTCCCTGCTCCATCGTGGCGCCACGAGCCAGGACGTCCTCGATACCGCGGCCATGCTCGTCAGCCGTCGCGCGCTGGACCTGATCGCGGCCGACCTCGATGCCGCGGCCGCTGCCGCCGCCGACCTGGCGCGGGCGCACCGGGACACGCCGATGGCCGGCCGGACGTTCCTCCAGCAGGCGGTTCCGACGTCCTTCGGACTCAAGGCCGCGGGCTGGATGTCGGGGCTCGACGCGGCGCTTTCCCGACTGCGTGAGATCGCCGACCGGCGCCTGGCGGTCCAGCTGGGCGGCGCGGCCGGAACGCGCGCCACGTTTGGCGACGCGGATCCCGAGGTGGCCCGCCTGCTGGCCGCCGAGCTGGGGCTGGCCGAAGCGCCCCTGCCCTGGCACACGGAGCGCAGCCGGATCGGCGAGCTGGCCGGAGGCCTCGGTGTTGCCGCCGCCGCGCTGGGCAAGCCGGCGCTCGACATCGTCCTCCTGGCCCAAACCGAGGTCGCTGAGGTCCGCGAGGGCGTCGCCGGCCGGGGTGCCTCCTCGGCCATGCCCCACAAGCGCAACCCGGTCGCGGCGGTCGCCGTCCTCGCCGCCGCCCGCGCCGCGCCCGGTCTGGTCGCGACGTTGCTGGCCACCGGCGTCCAGGCTCACGAACGGGCGGCCGGCGAATGGCAGGCGGAGTGGCGGCCCCTGACGGAGCTCCTCCGAACCGTGGGCTCAGGGGCGGCCTGGTTGCGGGATTGCCTCGAGCATCTCGAGATCGACCGGGAGCGAATGCTCCAGAACGTTGACCGCCACGGCGGACTCCTCTTCGCCGAAGCCGTGGCCAGCGCCCTGCTGCCCTCGATGGGACGTCAGGGGCAGGCTGCGGCGGAGCGGGTGGTCGATGAGGCACGCGCGAGCGGACGGCCGTTTGGCGAGGTCCTCACGGGCGACCCCGAGATCGGGAGCCACCTCACCCCGGAGGAGATCGCGCGCCTGCTCGACCCGCGGGTCGCGGTCCGCAGCGCGGCCGCCCTCGTCGACCGGGCCCTCGCACTGCGCGCCAACCGGACGGGGCAATGAGCCCGCCCGTCGACGTCGCCTACGAGGTCCGCGGCACCCCCGACGGCCCGGTCGTCCTGCTGGCCAACTCGCTCGGCTGCACCTCGCTCGTGTGGGATGGCGTCATGCCGGCGCTGGAGCGGTGGTTCCGGGTGATCCGCTTCGATCTGCGCGGCCACGGCCGCTCGCCCGTGCCGCCCGGCCCCTACACGATCGCCGACTTCGGCGCGGACGTCGTCGCCCTCCTCGATCGACTCGAGGTTCCCCAGGCGAACGTTGCCGGGCTCTCGATCGGGGGCATGGCCGCGCTGTGGCTGGCGGCCAACGTTCCCGAGCGCGTCGCGCGCCTGGCGATCCTCTGCAGCTCGGCCCGGCTGGGCCCAGCCTCGTACTGGGCCGCCCGCGCCGAGACGGTGCTGGGGGAGGGGATCGGCGAGATCGCCGATGCGGTCGTCGGCCGCTGGCTGACCCCCGATTACGCGGCGAGCCATCCGGAGCTCATGGCACGTCTCCGGGCGATGCTCGTCGCACAGCCCGTCGACGGCTACGTCGCGAGCTGCCGGGCGATCGAGCGGATGGATCTCGTGGCCGACTTGGAACGAATTGCGGCCGACACGCTGGTGGTATCGGCCATCGGCGATCTGGCCATCCCGGTCGACCATGCCCGGGTCATCGCCGCCGGCATCCCGCATGCTCGCCTTGCGATCGTCGACGACGCCGCCCATCTCGCTTCGCTCGAGCGGCCGGCCGAGGTTGCCGAACTGCTCATCGACCATTTCTCGAGGGGGAGACCGGAGGAGCGGCCATGACCGATCCGAAGCACGCGGCTGGAATGCGGGTGCGTCGCGAGGTGCTCGGCGACGAGCACGTCGATCGAGCGATCGCGGCCACCACCCCGTTCAGCGAGCCATTCCAGGACTTCATCACGCGCACCGCCTGGGGCGACGTCTGGGCCCGCCCCGGTCTGGACCGACGCACCCGTTCGTGCATCACGCTGGCCGTCCTGACCACGCTGCGGGCCAATGAGGAGATCGCCGCCCACGTCCGGGCCGCCGTGGGCAACGGCCTCAGCCCGGACGAGATCGCCGAGGTCCTGCTCCACACCGCGGTCTACGCCGGCGTTCCCGCGGCGAACTCCGCGTTTGCGATTGCCCAGGAAACCCTCGGCTCGATGCCGGCGACGAACGGCGAGGCGGAGCGCGGCGGGGACGACGAGGCGGGCGGAGGATGAGGTCGCTCGACGCGGCTCGCCAATTGGCATACCATTAGCTCGATGTCCTCCGAGCGCAGCGCGTCGCCGCCCGACCTCGAACGCCTCTTCCGCCCGGTGCCGACGGGTCGCATGTCCGAGGTCATCATCGATCAGGTCAAGGAGGCCATCCGGGACGGCGCCTTCAAGCCCGGCGACCGATTGCCGCCGGAGCGGGACCTGGCCGAGCGTTTCAACGTGAGCCGGATGACCATCCGCGACGGTCTGCGCGTGCTCGAGACCGCCGGTCTGGTCGAGATCCGAGTCGGGGCGCACGGCGGCGCATTCGTGACCAAGCCGGGTTCCGGGCTGGTCAGCGAAGGCCTCACCGACATGTTGATCATGTCGTCCGTCTCGGCCGCGGAGATCACCGAAGCCCGGATGATCATCGAGTTGGAGGCGGTCCGCCTGGCCTGTCAGCGGGCGACCGACGAGGACGTGGATGCGCTCGCCGAGATCTGCGACCGCGCCGAGACGGCCGCCGCGCGGAGCGGCTTCTCGCCGGAATACTCGGCGGAATTCCACTCGCGCCTGGCCCGCGCGGCCCACAATCAGGTCGTCTCGATCGTGGTCGAGGCGCTCCACGATCCCGTGGTCCGCTCGGTGGCCAAGGCCCACCACGCCAAGCGCGCACCGCGCGGCCGGCCGCGACCCGATCCCTATGCCGAGGCCCAGCTCAAGGACCACCGCCTCCTGGTCGAGGCGGTTCGGGCGCGCGACGCCACACGAGCGCGCGAGATCATGACGATCCACCTGCGACGGACCGCCGACCAGCTCGGCATCGCCATGGAGACGCGACCGTGACCCAGGCCACGACCCAGGGACTGAACGAGACCGACGAGCTCGAAGCCTTCAAGAAGGCGCATCCCTATGAAGGCCGGCACTTCCGTGACCTCCGCGTCCACCCCGTCCACTATCGCCCGATGCGCGGGACGGGCGGAGCTCACTTCGAGCTGTCCGGGAACGTGACCATCGAGGCCCACATCTCGGAGATCGCGCCGGGCGGCCACAACCGCAAGCACCGGCACATGAACGAGGCGATCATCTACATCCTCGTCGGGCGTGGCCACTCGGTGATCTCCGACGGACGCGGAGGAGCGGAGCAGCGCATCGACTGGCAGGAGGGTGACCTGTTCGCCCCGCCACTCAACTGGTGGCACCAGCACTTCAACGACGACCCGGACAAGCCAGCGCGCTACCTGGCCTTCACCAACATCGGCCTGATGAAACGGCTCAAGCTGTTCACCAAGGAGCAGCCGGCCGAACCGGATGTCGAGTCGGCGCCGGAGGCCAGGGCCGCCAAGCGCGCCTAGCGCACCTGGGGGCGGGCCGGCGACAGCGGCCCGGCGACGGGCGGCGGCGGGTCCCCGTCGGCGAGGCGCCGGACGACATACTCCCAGGCCTGCCCGATCAGCTCCGGCGGGTAGCAGTGCGTTCGTTTGGCTCGCGCCTCGTCGTCGTCCGACCAGCGTCGCAGCACGCCGGCGGCCATCGCCGCGAGCTGTGTCTGGCAGGCGCGCTCGAGCAGGATCGCGGTCATCACCGCGGTCCGGACATCGGGTCCCACGGCCACGATGCCATGGTTGACGAGCAGGACAGCGTTGCGCTGGCCCAGCTCGGCCGCCACGGCCCGACCCAGCTCCGGGGTCAGGATGAGGTCGCCGGTCAGGCGGAATCGGGCGACGTCGGGCGGGACGAACAGGGTCGCTTCGTGCGAGACGGGCCGCAGCGGCGTCTCGAGCGCCCCGAACGCGACCGCCGCCCGCGGGTGGGTGTGGACGACGGCGCCGACGTCGGGCCGTGCCGCGAGGACCTCGAGATGGATGGGGTACTCGGCATGGCGTCGCCCTCCGCCCTCGATCACGACGCCCTGCGGGTCGACGAGGTGCACGCGTCTGGCGTCGATCTCGTCGAGGCCCCAGCCGGCCGCCTTGAGCCAGGCTCCCCGATCGGCGCCGTCGCGAGCCGAGACGTGGCCCCACACGAAATCGTTGTGGCCCTCCGCGGCGAGCACCCGACAGCCGAGCGCGACCTGGGTGCGCTCCGGCTCAGACATCGAGCGGCTCGGGGACGCCCGCCGGGAAGGCCGGCTCGAAGGCGTCACAAACCAGGCCCAGCATCGAGTAGAAGCCGACGATCATCACCAGCTCGATGATGGGCTCGTCGCCCACGATCGCCCGCAGTCGGGCGTGGGTGGCGTCGCTCACCCGGCGCCGCTCGAGGAGCTCGGTGACGTACTCGAAGACCGCCGCCATGGCGGGATCCGCAAGGACGGGCCGGCGGCGCTCCCGCACCGCGTCGATGACATCCTGCGAAATCCCCGCCGCCAGGCACAGCTCGACCCGCTTCCACCAGGCGTATTGAGCGGACCAGAACCGGGCCGTGACGAGCGCGGCCAGGTGGAGCATCGGCTTGGGCAGCTGCTGCTCGCGGACGAGCGCGTCGCGGAGCCGGTCGAAGCGCTCGGCCAGCTCGGGGAGGTGAAGCAGGATGGCCGACGGCCCGCCGTAGTCCTCGTTGCGCGAGCCGAAGATCGTGTCACCGACCCGGCGTTGCTCGGGGGTGGCCCGGTCCCGCTCGATGGGTCGGATCCGTGGCGGGGGCGACGCGTCGCTTGCTGTCATCGGCCCTGGGCCCGCAATGCCCCGTCGAGGCGGGGGTAGACCCGGCGCGCGTTGAGCTCGAAGACTCGCTCGGCGTTCGCTTCGGACAGGCCGAGCGCGTCGACGTAACGCTTCGTGTCGTCGAACGCGAAGCCGGTCTCCGGATCGATCCCGCGGACCGCCCCGAGCATCTCCGATGCGAATAGGAGGTTGTCGATGGCGATGACCTCGAACAGGAGGTTTACGCCGGGCTGGTGGTAGACGCACGTGTCGAAGAAGACGTTGCCCATCAGGTGCGCGTCCAGGGCCGGCTTGCCCAGCCGTTCGGCCAGCCCCCGATAGCGGCCCCAGTGGTAGGGGACCGCCCCGCCGCCGTGCGGGATCACGAAGCGCAGGCCGGGGAAGCGGGCGAACAGATCGCCCTCGAGGAGCTGCATGAAGACGGCCGTGTCCGCGTTCAGGTAGTGGGCGCCGGTGGCATGGAAGTTGGGGTTGCGGGAGGCCGAAACGTGGACCATGGCCGGCACGTCCAGCTCGACCATCTTGTCGTAGAGCGGGTACCACCAGGCATCGGTCAGCGGCGGCGACGTCCAGTAGCCACCGGACGGATCGGGGTTGAGATTGCAGCCGACGAAGCCGAGCTCCACGACGCACCGCTCCAGCTCCGCGATGGAGGCCTCGATGGGGCCATCGGGCGACTGCGGCAGCTGGCAGGCGCCCACGAAGTTTTCCGGATACAGCCCGACGACGCGCTGGATCAGGTCGTTGTTGGCGCGCGCCCATGCCATCGCCGTCGCCGGATCGGCCACGTGGTGCTCCATGCCCAGCGCCCGCGGGGAGAAGATCGTGAGGTCGGCTCCGCGCTCTCGCAACAGGCGGAGCTGGTTGGCCTCGATGCTCTCGCGGATCTCGTCGTCGGCGATCCGGGCGGGTTGGGGCGGCGGCCCGACCGGACCGGCCAGCCAGGCCAGCTGGGCGTCGCGAAAGGCCTGATGCTGGGGCGGCGTGGTCGTGTAGTGGCCGTGGCAGTCGATGATCATCAGCGGGCCCGCGCAAGCCCCGCGTTCCGGCCGGTCGATGCGCTCGGCTCAGTCATCGGGCGGCTGGTCCACGTACTCGAGGCCCTTGGTCGCCAGGTCCGCGCGCATCGACTGGACGTCGAGGCTGAGCTCACCGGACTGGTAGCGATGGCGCGACTCCGCCTCCTTTGCCTCGCGGGTCCGCGACGCGGCAAGGACGTGGGCCGCCTCGCGCCGCCCGACGACGACCACGCCATCGTCGTCGGCGACGACGACGTCACCGGGATGGACCTGCTGGCCGGCGCACACGATGGCTACGTTGACGTCTCCGAGGGCCTCCTTGACGGTGCCCAGGGCGGAGACGTAGCGCGACCAGACCGGAAAGGCCATCCGCTTCAGCTCCGCCACGTCGCGACAGCCGGCGTCGACGATCAGGCCGCGGACTCCCCGGGTCTGGAGGGCGGCGGCCAGCAGCTCGCCGACGTAGCCCGCCTCCGACGGGGCCGTCGGGGCGACGACCAGCACGTCGCCGTCCTGGCACTGCTCGACCGCCACGTGGACCATCCAGTTGTCGCCCGGTGGCACGCTGACCGTGACCGCCGTCCCCGAGACGTGGGCGCCCGCGTAGATCGGTCGCAGCCGCGGGTCGAGCAGCCCGGTGCGGCCCTGGGCCTCGTGGATGGTGGCCACGCCGAATGCGCCGAGGGCGTTGGCGACGTCCCGATCGGCCCGTTGAACGTTGCGGACGACGATCCCCATGGCTACGCCGCCCGGTCCTTCCAGGGCAGGAGCGAGGCGTGGATGACGTCGGCCTCGCCTTCCCCGCCGACCGACCTGATGGCCAGGTCGACCTGATCCAGCCCAAAGGTGTGGGTCGTCAGCAGCTCGAGCGGGAAGCGCCCGGAGGCGAGCTGCTCGAGGGCCAGCTCGCACGCCTTGTAGCTGTGTCCGCGGGCGCTCCTGATCGTGATCGCCTTCTCGGTGATCCGGCCCATGGGGAAGGCGGGGAATTCGGCCATCTCACCCTGGACGAGGAGCGTCCCGCCCTTGCGCTTCAGGGCCTCCACGCCGAGCAGGATGGGCGCCGTGCCAGCCCCGGCCGTGCAGTCGAGGACCACGTCGACGCCGCGACCCGCGCTGAGCTCGAGGATCCGCGCGAGGACGTCCTCGCGCTGGACGTCGATCGTGGCGTCGGCGCCAAGCGCCCGGGCGACCTCCATCCGGACCGCATCCCGGCTGGTCCCGGTGACGACGACCAGCGCGGCGCCCGCCTGCTTGCAGGCGACGACCTGCGACAGTCCCTGCTGGCCCGGGCCCTGAATGAGGACCGTCGAGTTGAAGCCCACGCCGCAGTCGAACAGGGCCCACTCGATCCCGTTGGAGAGCGGTGTGGCGATCCCGGCCAACTCGGCCGACACCGAGTCGGGCACGCGATGAACCACCGCGTTCCAGGGCAGGTAGAGGTACTCGGCGAAGCCGCCCCACAGATGCGGGACCCGCTCAGACGAGGTGTACCCATAGCGGAGTGCCTTCGGGTTGTAGCGCCAATCGGTCGCCCAGCAGTGGCGGTACTCGCCGAGATGACACCACTCGCACTGGAAGCAGGGCAGATAGTGCTCGACGAACACGCGATCGCCCTCGCGCAGACCTCTTCGTTCGGCGAACGTGGGGCCGGCTTGGGCGATCACCCCCACGTTCTCGTGGCCCATGATCACTGGCGCGCTGATCCGCGGCGCCCGGTACACCTTCACGTCGGTGCCGCAGATGCCGGCGACCTCCATCCTGAGCAGGGCGCCATCGTCGGGGATGGCGGGCATGGCGAAGTCGCGCAGCTCGGTCCGGCCCGGCCCGATCCTGACCGCGGCCAGCACCCGCTCGGCCATCCTAGGAGTCTCTGCGCCGGGCGGCGGGCGCGAGGCTCTCCGGTTGCGTCCGGAGCGTGGCCCTCGCGGGGCCGGGTAGGATGGTTGGCCGGGGGAAGCGGATCGCAGGGGAGGGCCGGCGGTGAAGTTGAAGACCCTCACCCGCATGCAGGGCAACACCGTGGCCCTCAAGGACGGAACGGTGCGACCGCGTGGGTTCACGTTCGAATTCGAGGAGGTCCCGGTCCTCGTCGAGGGCTTCCGGCGGATGGTGCGGGACCTGGAGTTCGATGTCTCCGAGATGGCCTTCAGCACCTACCTGTGCGCGCGGGCGCACGGTGTGCGCTTTACGGCGCTGCCCGTATTCCCGGCGCGGGAGCTGCACCACGGCGCCATCCTGTACAACACGAAGGTCGGGATCGAGCGAGCCAAGGACCTGGAGGGTCGCTCGGTCGGGGTCAACCGCGGCTACACGGTGACGACCGGCGTGTGGGCGCGCGGCATCCTCCAGGACGAGCACGGGGTCGACCTGAGCAAGGTCAACTGGCTCCTCTCGGGTGACGAGCACGTGGCCGACTACCGGCCGCCGGCCAACGTCGGTCGGATGGAGGCCGGTCAGAATCTGGCCGACCTGGTCGGGTCGGGCGAGCTGCCGGCTGCCATCGGTCTGGCGATCGACCATCCCGATGTCGCCGCCCTGATCCCCGACCCCGTCGAGGCCGGGTTCGACTCGCTGCGGACTCGGGGCCTCTATCCGATCAACCACCTGATGGTGGTCAGGGACGACGTGCTGGAGCCCAATCCGGGTTTGGCGACGGCGCTGTTCGAGGCGTTCGCCGAAGCCAAGGAGATCTATCTCGCCCGCCTGCGCCGTGGCGACATCACCGATCCCACGCCCATGGACCGCCTCTACGACCGGGTGCTGGGGATCACCGGCGATCCGCTGCCCTACGGCGTTGAGCCCAATCGGGCCATGATCGAGCAGCTCATCCGTCACACGGTGACCCAGAAGATCCTCGTGACGCCGGTCACGGCCGAGGAGGTCTTCGCGACCGAGACGCTCGACCTGGTCGCCTGACGCGCGCACGTGCTGGGGGCGTCTCGTCGGGTCCTTCATCGCGCCCCCTCCGCTGTCGAGTCGAGGAACTCGAGGATGTGCCCGGGGGCGTCATCCCGCACCTGGTCGGCCACGGGCGCGTCCCAGTACTGCGAGCGGGACAGGCATTCCTGGAGGTAGCGCGCCGCCGACGTGGCGTGCGAGGCGTCCTCGCCCGGAACGATCAACGCGGGAATGGCGAGGTTGAGAAGGTCCTCCGGTTCCGCGCCGGGGGCCGTGTCGCGGTCGAACAGGCCGCGAGCCATGCCCGCGACGGCGACCTCGTATCGCTCCGGATCCAGGGCCCGGTAGCTCAGCGCGAACGCTTCGTCGTGACGCAGGACCGACGCCCACGGTCCCACCCGCGGGTCGCTGCCGAAGTCTCGATCGTGGCTCCTCGCCAGCTCCAGCACTCCGTCCAGCCCGTGCTCACGGACGTAGGCCAGGTGCTCGCCGAACCGGGCCTGGCCCCGGAGTCGGTACCGGGCACCCCCGACGGGCCAGTAGAGGACCATGCTCAGGACCATCTCCGGGTGGGCCACCGCGAAGGCTGTGACCGGCGGACAGCCCATGCATGCACCCATGACATGAGCTCGCTCGAAGCCCAGGTGGTCGAGGAGACCCTTGCCCTGGGCCGCGTAGTGGTTCCACGAGATCCGTTCGACCCGGCCGCCGGAGGCTCCCGCCTCGCGCCGGTCGAAGACGATGCAGGTGTAGCGCTGGGGCAGATGGTCGAGCGGGCGGATCTTCTTGTAGATGCCCTGGCTGGTCCACTTGGCGATGGTCGCCTCGAAGCCGCCCGGCGAGAACATCAGCAGGGGCGGTCCCGAGCCCATGACTTCGTAGCTGGTGCTGATGCCGTCGATCAGCGTGACGGGCATGCCGGCGCTTCCTTTCGCGCTTCGCCGCGGGGCCGTCCGGGCGGGGCGCCCCAGCGGACCGCCGGCGTCGAGAGGATCACGGTTGGCGCGCCGGCGCGGCGCCCTTGATCTGACGGCCGGCCCGGACGTCCTGGGCATAGGCCTCGATGGCGGCCAGCGTGATCCGGGCGACGTTCGCGTACCGCTCCGTGTCGTCGTCCAGGGCCCCGGCTCCGTAGCCGATGGCGGCGTGGGCCATCCGCACGCGGCCGTCCAGCCACGGGCCGCCGCCGAAGCCACCGATCACCGGGATGGCCACGCTGGCCACCACCGCGGGCCCGACCATCGGCCCCGAGTTGGTGAAGTCGAGCAGCGCGGCGCCAGCCTCCTCCAGCAGCTTGGCCTCAGCGACCAGGCGGGCGCGCATCGTCTCGGGAGCCTGGGCGGCGGCGGTGGCCAGGTCGCCGTAGTCGATCCCGTAGCGGAGCGCGGTCTGGGGCGTGACCCCGAACTGGGCCCACACGGGGATCCCCGCTCCGGCGATCGCCGAGACGGCCTCGGGGTACCCGGCCGCCCCGTCGAGCTTGACCATGTCGGCGCCGGTCTCCTTGACCAGGCGGATGGCGGCCCGCACGGCGCTGTCGGTGCCCTCCTGGAGCGGCCCGAACGGGAAGTCGCAGCTGACCAGGGCCCGGCTCACGCCCCTGCGCACGGCCCGGCCTACCACCACCATCTGGTCCAGGGTCACCTCGAGCGGATTGGGATCGCCCCACAGGTTGATGCCGACCGTGTCGCCGACGGACACGATGTCGACCCCGGCGCGATCGACGATCTGCGCGATCTGGTAGTCCCAGGCGACCACCCCGACGATCTTCCGGCCCTCGGCCTTCATGCCCTGGAGCGCGGGGATCGTGACTGTTGCCAGCACGTCTGTAGCGGTCCTCAAAAGAACTCGTCGAAGTGCATCCGATCGGGGGTGACCCCGGCCTCGTGCAACATAACCTGCATTGCCTTGGCCATGGGTGGCGGCCCCGCGAAGTAGACCTCGAGATCGGCCAGCCGCTCGCCCAGGCGCTCCTTCACGACCTCGTGGATGAAGCCGGCCGGCCCGCTCCATTCGGGCGCCGGCTCAGAGATCGCCGCGACGTGGCTGAGGCGCGCCCCAAAGCCGGGCAGCTCGGCCAGCATCGGCTCGGCGCAGATGTCGCGGACCTGGCGCCCGCCGTAGAAGAACTGGATCTCGCGGCCGGCCAGAGCCGGGCTGGCGGCGGCGGCCCGCGCGATCGAGATCATCGGTGACAGCCCCGAGCCGCCCGCGACGAGGAGGAGGTCGCCGGGCCGGTCCTCGCGCAGGTAGGCCAGGCCATAGGGCCCGTCGATGCCCACCTCGTCGCCGGGTACGAGCCGCTCGAACAGGACGCTGGTGGCCGTCCCGCCCGGAACGCGCTTGATCTGAAAGCGCCATTCGCCCGAGCCCGGCAGATTGCACATCGAATAGGGCCGTGGGCCCTCGACGCCCTCGAGCTGGATGAGCGCGTACTGACCGGGCATGAACGCGTCCGGTCCGTCCAGGGTGAAGGCGAACTCGGAGATGTCGTGGGTGATCTCGACGACCTCCGCAAGCCGGCCCCGCATCGCGACCGGCGGATGGGCGGACACCGCGTCGGGATCCAGCCGAACCTTGATCCGGCACGCCTGGCTGGGGCGGGACTGGCAACCGAGCCAGCGCCCGCGCTCTCGATCGCGATCGGTCCACGCGGGCGGGTCGACGCGCACATGGGCGACCGCGCCCTCGATCAGCTCGAACCGACAGTTGCCGCACGAGCCGACGTTGCAGCCGTACGGAAAGCCCAATCCCTGGCGCAGGGCGGCGCGCAGGATCGTGTCACCGTCGGCGCATTGGTAGTGGCCATTCCCGTCGATCTGGATCAACGGCATCGTTCGCCTCTGGCTCCGCGGATCGCGCTCAGGTCTCGATCACCACTCGGTCGCCCTCGACGGTGGCGTCGTACGTTCGCACCGGGATCATGGCCGGCGGTCCGGCGACCGCGCCCGTGCGCACGTCGAAGCGTCCCTGGTGGAAGTCGCATTCGATCTCGTAGCCGTCCAGCTCTCCTTCTGACAACGATCCCGGCCCGTGAGTACAGTGATCGTCACTCACGTAGAAGGTGCCTTCCACGTTGAACACCGCCAGCGTCAGTCCCACGGTCTCGACCTTTAGGGTCGCGCCCTCGGGCACGTCGCCGGTCGAGCACACGTCGATCCGGCGGCGCTCGCTGGGGCTGGGTCGGTCGTCCAAGGCCTTCTCTACCATAGGTCCATTGGTATAATAGATTATCCGTTCGCCGAATCAGCGGCCGGCCGGTCGGCCTGAAGGTTCGTCATCCGAAAGGGAGGACGAGGATGCTCCGCCAAGAGGTCAATGAGCTGCTCACCCAGACCGGCCCCGGAACGCCCATGGCCGAGCTGTTCCGGCAGTACTGGATCCCCGCCCTGCTCGCCGAGGAGCTGCCCGAGAACGACTGCCCGCAGGTCCGGGTCAAGCTGCTCTCGGAGCGGCTGATCGCATTCCGCGACAGCGAAGGCCGCTACGGCCTCATGGACGAGTTCTGCGCCCATCGCGGCGTGTCGCTGTGGTTCGGCCGCAATGAGGAATCGGGCTTGCGCTGCGCCTATCACGGCTGGAAGTACGACGTGACCGGTCAATGCATCGACGTGCCATCGGAACCAGCCGAGAGTGGCTTCAACGCCAAGATCAAGCTGGCCAGCTATCCCCTCGTGAAGGTCGGCGACGTCCTATGGACCCACATGGGCGATCCGGAGGCCCGGCCGCCCTTGCCCGAGTGGGAGTTCGCCCGGTTGCCGTCCGAGCAGACCTTCACCTCCAAGCGTTGGGAGGAATGCAACTGGCTGCAGGCTCTCGAGGGCGGGATCGACTCGAGTCACGTGTCCTGGCTCCATTCCGGCGGTCTCATGAACGACCCGCTGTTCCGGGGCTCGAAGGGCAACGAGTACAACCTGGCCGACCGACGGCCGTTCTTCGAGGTGGTCGACTCGGACGGCGGCCTGTTCATCGGTGCCCGCCGCGAGGCCGAGGAGGGCCATTACTACTGGCGCATCACGCCCTGGGTGATGCCGTCCTTCACCATGATCCCGCCGCGTGCCGACCATCCGGTGCACGGCCATTTCTGGGTCCCCATCGACGACGAGAACTGCTGGGTCTACAGCTACGACTACCACCCCACCCGCGCGCTCAGCGGTGACGAAGTCCAGGCCATGAAGGATGGGCATGGCGTGCATTGCGAGTACGTGCCGGGCACCTATCGACCGCTCCAGAACAAGGACAACGACTACCTGATGGATCGCGACTCCCAGAAACGTGGCGAGAACTTCTCGGGCATCAGGGGCATCGCGATGCAGGACGCCTCGCTCCAGGAGAGCATGGGACCCATCGTGGACCGCACCAAGGAGAACCTGGTCTCGACGGACAACGGCATCATCATGGCCCGCCAGAAGCTCAAGAAAGCGGTCATCGCTCTGCGCGACAAGGGCGAGACCCCGCCCGGCGTCGATCCGGCCCATCACCGGGTCCGGTCCGCGTCGGTGGTCCTGCCCAAGGACGCGGCCTTCATCGACGCCTCGCGCGAGGCTCTGACCGCGGTCCCCGGCGTCAAGCAAACCTCGGTCTGAGGGTGGACCGCCGGCCGACGCTGCTGAGCAGCTGTGCCCGGGCCGCCACAGCCGCCGAGGCGCGCTTCCGGGTCAACTACCCCAACTCCAGGACGCGGGCGTCGCGCATCGTCGCCCTCGACCCGGACGCGGCGTCGATGGTCGGGCGGATCGCCGGACAAGCCTGGAACGGCGCGCACTTCCTGAGCTACCAGGAAACGAGCTCCGCGGACCCACTCGACCCCGATGCCATCCTGCGATCGGCAGACGGGACCGAGAGTCGGCTCAGCGACGAGCTCGACGGGGCCGACGTCGCGGTCATGATCGCGACCGCCGGTCGCGTCCCGGAAGGGGCCGCCATCATCGGCCGAGCCTGCTCGATCCGCGGGATCATGACCGCCGGCCTGGTGATGGGCGATGGCAACGCCCTCGACGATGCCGTCACGGCGCTGCGACCCTATGCCTCCGTGCTGGTGGTCTCGCCCGATGAGGACTACGTGCCCCAGATGCTGGTGGCCCTGCGGGCCTGAGCGGCGAGGTCAGTCCTCAGCTGACCGCTTTCTTCACGAGCGCGCGATCTTTGCGCGGGGCCGATCGTGATCCAGCGCATTCCGCCGCATGCGACGTCGTTGCGGACCTCGAAGCCAAGGGTGCCGCGATGGAAGACGGGTCTTGTTGGCTTTCCATTGTGAGGTAGAATGGTTAGACCTCAGTTATTTCGTGCCCAAGGAGGGAACGATGAAACGGGCGAACGCCGGATTGCTCGTCTTGGCGCTGATCGTCCTCGCATGCGGGGCCCCACCCACCGCCGGGTCGCCGGGCGCGCCGGGTGCCTCCGCGATCGCCAGTCAGCCCCCCGCGAGCGGGACCGCTGCCAGTCCCTCCGGCCAGACCGAGGCCGAGAAGGTCTACGCAAAGCTCGGACCCGGGTCCGGGGCAGAGCGGCTCCTGGAGGCCGCCAAGGCCGAGGGCGAGCTGACCCTGTACACCTCGATGACCAGCGACGTGATCGCGGCAGTCAGCGGGGCGTTCACCGACAAGTACGGCATCGACGTCAACGTCTACCGGGCCGGGTCGGAGACCGTGCTCCAACGGGTCGACCAGGAGCAGAAGGCGAACTTCCAGGGCGGCAACGACGTCGTCGAGACGAACTTCCTCGAGATGTTCGAGATGTCCCAGCTGGGTTACCTCTCACCGTTCCCGGGTGACGCCAAAAAGGCCGTCGTCCAGGCCGGCCAGTTCGACAACTGGACGGCGACCCGGTTCAACAACTTCGTGGTCAGCTGGAACACCAATCTCGTTCCGGCCGGGCAGGAGCCCAAGAGCTGGGAAGATCTCGCCGACCCCAAGTGGAAGGGCAAGATCTCGATGGAGGCGGGCGACTTCGACTGGTTCCTGAGCCTGTGGAGCTACTGGAAGGAGCAGGGCAAGACCGACGACGAGATCGGCGCGATCTTCAAGGGCATCGCCTCCAACTCACTGATCGTCACCGGCCTCTCGGTCCAGGGCGAGCTCCTCGCCGCGGGTGAGTTCTCCGTGGCGGTATCGAACTACAGCTACCTCGTCGAACGGGTTCGCAAGGCCGGCGGGCCCGTCGCCTGGAAGCCGACCGTTCAGCCGGTCATCGCCCGACCCAACGGCGTCGGTCTGATGCGCACGGCCAGCCATCCCGCTGCGGCGTTGCTCTTCACCGACTGGCTGCTGACCGACGGTCAGAAGGTGATCGCCGAGCAGGGCCTCACGCCGTCCACGCCGGTCGCTGGCGACGACCAGCTGGCGGGTCTCAAGATCATCCCCGTCGACATCGACGCGATCGCGACCGACGCTAAGAAGTGGGAAGACATGTACGACGAGCTCCTCAAGGCGGGGACCCAGAAGAGTGGCTGAGTCCGACGAGGATCGGCCGCGAACCCGTATCTTCCTGCGCGGCCTGGAGACGGCCGACTATTCGCTGCGCGACGAGCGACGGCGAATCGCCGAGCTGCCGCGCGTCCAGCACGAGGCGGATCGCGAATGGAAGGTTGCCGGCGACTTCGCCCGCAACCGCGACCTGGTGCTGCCCAAGGACGGCGGCATCCAGAGTCTCCACGTCCACCAGTACGAGCTCGGCCCGGGAGCCCGCTCGCAGCGCCATGGGCACCAGAACGACGCCCTGTTCATCGTCCTCGAGGGGCACGGTCACGACGTCCACGACGGCGAACGGTTCGAGTGGAGTGCCGGTGACGTGTTCGTCGTGACGGCCGACTGCGTCCACCAGCACTTCAACGACGGCGACGGGCCGGCCCGATTCCTCATCTTCAAGGGCAAGCCGATCTACATGGCTCTCAACCTGCTCCACCAGGAAACCCTCGAACCGCCCGGCCGCGGAGTCGAATCGGGCGCCTTCGACGTCCCGATCGGGACCTAGCCATGGGCTCCCGATACGACGAGGACGTGGCCCGGGCGGCCGAGCAGGCGCGCGAACAGGCCAGCCTGCCACGTGTCCTCCATCTGGCGGACCAGCCCGTGGAAGACTCCCGGCACGGTCGCCTCCGCCACCTCGCTCATTCGAGCCTGCCCACCAAGGCCGTCGCCATCGACGCCTTCGAGCTCGAGCTCGAGGCCGACGGTCACTCGAGTCGACACCGGCACATGGGCGAGGAGGTCCTGTACGTCAAGGACGGCCAGGGGTACGACCTTCATTGGGAGGTCGAGGCGGACTTCTCCGAGGGCCGCTACCGCTGGCAGCCGGCCGAAGAGCCGAGTCGGCATCCATGGCGGGCGGGCGACTGCATCGCCATCCCGGCCAACGTCGTCCATCAGCATTTCGCGCTCGGCGGCGGGGCCACCCTGATCTCGGGGATGAACCGGATCTATCGGCTCCTGCCGACCTGGCAGATCCAGGAGTACGAGCCGGCGAGCTCGGTCGGCGACGGCTCGAGCTCGGTCGGCGACGGTTCCTGAGGGCTACGCTCGGCGGGCGATCAGGAGCACCGTGTAGAACGCCTTCCAGCCGATCTCGATCTCGGTCAGGCCAGCGGCCTCCATCGCCGCCGTGTGATCGCTGACGCTCGGCAGGGGATAGGTGTGCGGATGTTGGGGCTCGGCCGGATCGCGCCGGATGAAGCGCGGCCGGATCGACCGGTAGCGTCGATCCCAGGCGTCCCCGGGGTGGGTGTGGTCGAGGTTGAACAGCCAACCGCCCGCCCGGAGCCGGGATGCGGCAGCGCGGTAGAAGGCCTCAAGCCCGGCCCGGTCGAGGTGGTGCGAAGCCCGTGACGAGGTGACCGCATCCGCGCCGTCCGGTACGCCGGCCGCCTCGAGCGCCGTCATGTCGGCCGTCAGGAACGTGACCCGCTCGCGGAACTCGGCCAGGCGGCGGCGTCCCACCTCGAGCATCGTCGGGGAGATGTCGAGCCACACCCCGCGCAGCTCCGGGTATTCGGACAGGAAGACCTCGAGATACGCACCCGGCCCGGCACCGGCGTCGACAACCAGGGCCGGATCCCTCCCCTCAGTCGCGACCAGCGCCGCGGAGATCCGGCGTGGCAGAGCGAGCAGGTCGCCCATGCCGTCGGCGTCGATCCAGGCCTGCGCCGCGGCCGGGTCCGTCCAGTCCATGACGCCCCGTTGGCCGCTCACTCGCCGTTGCTCGGGAGGCGGCTCTCCTTGGTGAATGCGTCGAGGGCCTCCATCAGCGGCACGTTGGTGATGGCCAGGTAGCGGGCCGGCTGGTCCGGGTCGTCGTTGTAGTGGACGTGCCATGCGTTGAGCGGCGGGGACAGGAGGTCACCCTCGCTCCAGTCGATCCGGAGCTTCTCGCCGTCCACGGTCTCGATCAGCGAGTGGCCGCGACCCTTGAGGATGTAGATCAGGGCCTCGTTCAGGTGGCGGTGTTCGTTGTTGTGACCGCCCGGCGCCAGCTCGGAGATGTGAGCGTCGATCGTGCGGTTACCGGCCAGGGCGAAGTGGGCGCCCCGGTTGCCCCGCTTCTTGCGCTCGACGACGGGGAATTCGCGAAGGTCCTGAAAGGACAGGCCTTCGTTGAGATGGCGCTTGCGGAACTCGCGCCGTTCGGCGACCTCGTCGGCGTACTTCGTGTCCTGCGCTCCCATGGGTCCTCCGCGCTGTCCTGGCTGGCGGGTGGTCCCGCTCGCATCCTTGACACCGTAAGTACCAAATGTTAGACCATTAACTATCAGGCCGCAACGAACGATGGCGAGGCCGCAGCCACGCCGGCGGGGTTGCTCGCGCCGGTCATTGGAGGAGTGATGGTGGTGAACGCTTCCCGCAGGCTCGGCGCCCTGGTCATGGTGCTCGTCCTCGTTGGGCTGGCCTGCAGCCCGCCGACGTCGTTGCCGTCCAGCTCGGCCGGAACCCCCGCGGCTCCGTCGGCCGGTGGGTCGGGGGCAGTGCCCTCGGCCGGAGCCTCGGGCGGCCCGGCGATCAGCGACAAGCTCAGTGCTGTGTACGCCGCCGTCGAGGGTCTGACCGGCGACGCTCGCCGAACCAAGCTCATCGAGCTGGCCAAGGCCGAGGGCGGCGAGGTCAATGTCTATACCTCGACCGCGCTCGAGGAGTCGCAGCCGCTCACCGATGCCTTCACGAAGGCGACCGACATCGACGTCAACCTGTACCGGGCCTCGGCGGGGACGGTGCTCCAGCGCGTCACTCAGGAAGCGCAGGCGAGCTTCCAGGGCGGCGCCGACGCCATCGCGATCAACGGGCCGGAGATGACCATCCTCGACTCGCAGAAGCTGCTGGCGCCCCTCAAGACGCCGGCGACCGCGTCGATCCTGAAAGAAGGGGTCTTCGACAACTGGTCGGCGATGTACCTCAACGTCTTCGTGGCCGCCTGGAACAAGGACAAGGTCAGCCCCGACCAGGCACCCAAGTCGTACGAGGACCTGTTCACCAAGTTCAAGGGTCGCCTGGGCATGGAGCTCGGGGACTGGGACTGGTTCTCGACCCTGGTCAAGTACTTCGTCGCCAAGAAGGGCATGACCCAGGAGCAGGCCGTCGACATGTTCAAGAACGCCGCCAAGGGTGCGCGCGTCGTCGACGGCCACTCGCTGATGACCGAGTTGCTCGCGTCCGGGGAGTTCGACGTGACGGCCTCGAACTACCAGCATCGCGTCCTGCAGCTGCTCAAGGACAAGGCCCCGATCGCCTGGGAGCCGCCCATCCAGCCCGTCGTCGTGCGACCCAACGGCATCGGGATCAGCGCTACGGCAGCGCGACCGGCGAGTGCCCTGCTCTATCTTGAATACGTGCTCGAGGAAGGTCAGGACCTGTTCCTGGACCTCAGCCGGACCCCGGCGAGCACGGAGGCCCTGGGCGGTCTGAATGCGTCCTATGAGGTCCTGTTCACCGACGTCCAGGCGCTCCTCAACGAGCGTGACAAGTGGGAAGGCCTGTACGAAGAGGTCGTCAAGGAATCGGGCAAGGTCATCGAGCAGTAGCAGTGCATCCGGCGGCGGGATCGTCGCCGCCGGCGTCAAGTCAAGGAGGCCGCCACCATGGGCGAATGGGACTTCCAGGTCCTCGGCAGCGACAAGAAGAGCGCGAACTCGTCCGAGATCGCCGCACGCGATGAATTCAACCGGAAGAACCCGCCGCTGACTGGCCTGGTCGTCGAGGACGATCTGCGCACGATCGAGCTGATCGACCGGCCCTGGCGCAACAACAAGGGCTACTGGTTCGACCTGGCTGGCAACCACGTGCTGTCGGCCCACCTCGCCGAGCTCGAGCCCGGCGGCAACTCCGTCCGCCACCGGCACACCACCGAGGCCTACATCTACGTCGTGAAGGGCCACGGCTACTCGATTGTCAACTACGACGACGAGCCCGAGGTCCGGATCGACTGGCGGGAGGGAATGATCTTCTCGCCACCGGTGTGGGCGTGGCATCAGCACTTCAATCTCGACCAGGACGAGCCGGCGCGCTACCTGGCGATCCAGGACACCGGGCTCGTGCGGCACATGAAGCTCCACAACATCGAGCGGCACCCGACCCAGCTCAAGGTGGGGGAGGGGCTCGACTACTCGGTCAACGCGGTTCCGGCCAAGCTCGGTGAGGACTTTCACGAGCTGACCCAGGAGGCCGCGGCGAACGAGGAGCCCGTTCGAACCGGCAGCCAGCGCTGAGGGGGCCGTAGCCCGATGGCCGAGATCGCGGCCGCCGAGACGGCGACGACTTGGCTTCCACGTCTGCGCCGACGCATCTTTCGGCTCGAGTTCCTGATCCTCGGGCTGGCGGTGATCGCGGTCGGGTACCTCGCGGTGGTCCCGCTGCTGTACCTCCTGTGGGGTACCTTCTTCGACGCCACGGGCCCGACGCTGCGCTTCTTCCAGGAGGCCTACTCCGAAGTCGGCCTGCTCAACATGATCGGGACGTCACTGATCTTCGCGATCGGGTCGACCACGATCTCGCTGGTGGTCGGGACGCTGCTGGCCTACCTGAACGTGCGCACCGACGTGCCCCTGCGGATCGTCTTCTTCGCCGCCGCGCTGGTCCCGCTGATCATCCCGGGGATCCTGTACACGATCTCCTGGATCTTCCTGCTGAGCCCCAGGATCGGGTTGCTCAACCGGCTCGCGGAGCCGATTCTCGGTCCGCGCCCCTGGGACATCTTCAGCCTGCCCGGGATGATCCTCGTCGAGGGCTTGCACCTCTCGCCGATCGTCTTTCTGCTGATGGTCGCGGCCTTCCGGTCGATGGACCCCTCGCTCGAGGAGTCGGCGCTGATGTCGGGAGCCCGGATCCCCACGATGTTCCGGCGGATCACGCTGCCGCTGGTGCGGCCGGCCCTGCTGTCGGCGCTCCTGGTGATGGCCGTGCGCGGGCTCGAGTCGTTCGAGGTCCCCGCGCTGCTGGGGATCCCCACTGGGATCTGGGTCTTCACCAGCCGGATCTGGCGGGCGCTCGACGACTTCCCGCCGGGGTTCGGTGTCGCCGGGGCGTACGCCTTCTCGCTGCTGGCCATCACCTCGATCGGGGTATTCCTCCATTCACGCATGGGAAACCGGGGCCGGCGGTTTCAGACCGTCACCGGGAAGGGCTTCCGGCCCAGGCGCCTGGAGCTGGGCCGAGCGCGCTGGCCGGCGGCGGCCCTGGTCCTGGTCTACTTCTTCCTCGCCGTCGTGTTGCCGCTCGGGATCCTGATCTACGCCTCGACGCAGCGCTTCTATTCGGTGCCCTCGCCGGAGAGCATCGGTCGGGCGACGCTGGACAACTACGGCTACATCCTGGGCTTGGGCCAGGCCCAGCGGGCACTGTGGAACTCGCTGGTGCTGGGCCTGGGGTCGGCCACCGCGGTGATGCTGATCATGGCCGTGATCGCCTGGATCGTGGTCCGGACCCGGGTCAGCGGGCGCTGGCTGCTGGACAGCCTGGCGTCGCTGCCGCTGGCCGTCCCGGGACTGGTCATGGGCGTGTCCCTGCTGTTCGTCTATCTGCGCTTCCCGCTGCCGGTCTACGGCACGCTTCTGATCCTGTTCATCGCGTACCTGACCCGCTACATGCCCTACGGGATCAGGTACGCCTCGACGTCGATGTACCAGATCGCCGCCGAGCTGGAGGAATCGGCCCAGGCCAGCGGCGCGAGCTGGTGGCAGTCGTTCCGGCGGATCGTCCTGCCCCTGCTGATGCCCGGCCTGCTGGCGGGTTGGATCTACATCGTGATGGTCTCGTTCCGGGAGCTGTCCAGCTCGATCCTGCTGTACACCCCCGGCAACGAGGTGCTCTCGATCGTCATCTGGGAGCAGTGGCAGAACGGACAGTTCACCCAGCTGGCCGCCCTCGGGGTGATCATGGTCGCGATCCTGCTGAGCCTGGTGGTGATCGCATACAAGCTGGGCGCCCGGATCGGTCTGCGCTCGGCATGAGAGGCGCGCCGCGATGCTGCTGACGATCGAAGGGTTGACCAAGGCGTTCCCCGGCTCGCGCAAGGGCGAGCGGGTGCTGGCCGTCGACGGAGTGTCGCTGTCGGTCGAGGAGGGCAAGATGTTCACCCTCCTCGGCCCGTCGGGCTGTGGCAAGACGACGACCCTGCGCAGCATCGCCGGACTGGAGCGGCCCGACGCGGGCGAGATCACCGTCGCCGGTCGGGTCTTCTTCTCGTCGCAGAAGCGGACCTGGGTTCCGCCCAACGAGCGCGGTCTGGGCATGGTCTTCCAGTCGTACGCGATCTGGCCGCACATGGACGTGTTCAAGAACGTCGCCTTCCCGCTCCTGGTCGGGCGCAAGAAGCTCGATCGCGAGGAGATCCAGCGCAGGGTGGATCGGGTCCTGGACGTGGTCAGGCTCGGCGACCTGGCCGGGCGCCAGGCGACCGACCTGTCCGGCGGTCAGCAGCAACGCCTGGCCCTCGCCCGCGCGCTGGTCATGGAGCCGCCGCTGCTCCTGCTCGACGAGCCGCTCTCGAACCTGGACGCCAAGCTCCGCGAGGAGATGCGCTTCGAGCTGAAGCGCCTCCAACGGGACCTGGGAATCACCGCGGTGTACGTGACCCATGACCAGTCCGAGGCGCTGGCCATGTCCAACGTCGTCGCGGTCATGCGCGACGGCAAGATCGAGCAGCAGGGTCGGCCACGCGAGATCTACGACCGTCCGGCGACTCGCTTCGTGGCGAGCTTCATCGGCTCGACCAACCTGTTCGAGGGACGGGTCAGCGGCCGCAACGGCGAGTACGAGGTGACAACCCCGGCCGGCACCGTGCGGACGCCCAGCGAGCAGGACCTGTCGCTGGGCGACGACGTCACGATCTCGATCCGTCCCGAGCACATCGGGATCGAGCCTGAGGACGGGACCGCGGCAGGGCCGCCCCAACCCGGGGTGTGGCGAGGGACCGTCGCGACGCGGGCCTTCATCGGCGAGGCCGTCGACCATCTCGTCGAGGTCGGTGACATCCGACTGCGGGTCCGGTCCAATCCCCGCATCTCGATCCCCGAAGGCACCAGCGTGGTGCTGACGATCCTTGGGGAGCATTGCACGGTCCTGCCTGCGCGTGAGTGAGGCCCGCGGGGCCGGATCCAGGCGTCGGCGCGGGGCCGTTTACGGGGCGATCTTCCTGTTCACCGCGGCCGAGGCGGCAATCCACCTGCTCGTCCCGCCGTTCCTGGTCACCGAGCTGCACCTGGAGCCCGCGGCAATCGGCGCCTTCATCGGCGTGTTCGCCCTGGCTTCGCTCGTGGCCCGCGTGCCGATCGGTCTCGTCTACCGCCCCTCGCGGGCGCCGTTGCTGGTGGGTGCCGGCGGGCTGCTGGGCACGGCGGCCTACATCCTGGTCCCGTTCATGACGGTTCCGGCCCTGGTCGGTGTCCTGCTCACCCTCGACGGGCTCGGCTGGTCGATCGCGACCACGGTCCTCCTGGCCGGGCTCGCCGACAGCCACGAGCCGGGTCGCTCGACGGCGTCGGCGATGGGCTGGTACCTGGGCTTCATCGGGCTCGGGAACGCGGCCGCGGGCGTCGGCGGGATTCTGGCCGACCTGGTCGGGTTGCGCTCGGCCTTTCTGGCCCTGGCGGTGGTGCCCGGGCTGGCCACGATCCTCGCCGCGGCCGCCTTGCGAAGCCTGCCGGCCGCCACCTCGCCTCAAGGCACGGACCATGCCGGGGCCGCCGGGCTGCCCGGGC
>JAXDKT010000205.1:0-4043 GCA_034666965.1 Chloroflexota bacterium
TCATCATGGCCCGAGAATTGCGCCAAGGGGTCGAGAAAGGCTGATGTTGGGCCAAGCAGGGCACGTTCCGCGGTGGGATCGACGGCCATGACCGGGATCGCAATGGACGGCAGTTGGTGGTTGGCCGCAACGTCCACCACTGGATTACCCGATGCATCCACGCCATATGTCAGTCCCTTGAAATCGGCGGCCCAGTGTGTGTCCGCCGCAGGGTCTGAGGGTGCGGGGCCGACCAGCACGCGTCCAGTTTCTCGCTGTAGAAGTTGCTCCGCCAACCCATCGGAGGTGGTCATGGTGATGGTCGTTTGGAAGAGCGTCGGCCGCGCCGGTAGGCTCGTGAGCTGGATCGTTGGAGCAGATGTCGTGTAACGCAGGTAACCGAGAAAGCTCAGAGGCGCCGCCAGGTCGACGCCATCCACCGATCGGATCGCCCGAAGTTGATCGAGGCTAATTCCGCCATGTCCAGAAAACGCTAGGAAGTTGGGTTCGATGAGACCACGCGTGTTCTCGAGATCAAGACGGGTGCCGGCCGGTCGAACGAGGATGTCAAAGGCACCTCGCCAGCTAGCATCCACCTGGCTCGTCAGCCGAACATGCAGCGCCTCCGACAAGCCAGCCGATGCGATGGCGAGACAGCTGACAACGACGACGCCGAGGCTAGCCAACGCATTCCGGCGAAGCCGTGTGAGAGCGCTCGGGCGGCCACCAGACGGCATGCTCCTGTTGGTGCCTCGCCCTACGTGATGATCAGCCGGGCGAGGTATTCGCGCCCGCGGTAGCCGACTCTAGCAGGGGGTACCGGAGTTCTCGTGAGCTGTGCTCGTGTCGCTCGCGAATCCTTTGTAGGCACCGGTTGCGTTTACCCAACCGTCGTACACATTCAGCACTTGGGTGTAATTCGTCGGATCGCCCGGACATGGCGAGAATCCGTAGGTGGGCGAGGCACTGACAATATTGGTGTTCTGCCACAGAAGACCGAAGCCGTCACCGTACCCGAAGATCACGTGGAAGGGCGAGGTGGTGCCCCACGACAGAGTCCAGTGTGAACTCACGTTGTGCGCATGGGACTGACTTGCCGGGTTAATGGTCGCACTCGCCGCAAAGGCCGAAGTCGCGAGGACCAACGACAGGACGACGGCAGCTGGGAGAAGCAGAATTCGTCGCATTGCCCGTCTCCCCATTCAGCGTGAGCTTACCCTCTGATTTTGCGGGTTGCCCAAGCAGGACTGTACTGCGCCCTCCGGGCAGCGTCAACAGAACTTAATCCCCGAGTCAAAGGTCGTGTCCCGTCAAGTGGTGGGCCTTGTCCTTAAGGCTCAGCCGTTCAGGCGGTCGAGTCCATAGGCGAGGGTGCCGTATCAATCCCCGGGAGGTGATTCGGCGCCCTTGAGCTTGCGCCAGCCACCGGCTCGATTGTTGGCGACGATCTGTCGGAACATGGTCACGAGGGCCCGCTCATTGATCTTCTCGTCCCGCCGGAAGGCGACGGTCCGGGCGGTCTTGTTGTCGTGGCCGGCCGTGATGATGCCCTCCGGATCGGGAACGATCGCTCCGTCGTAGAGGAAGACGTTGACGTGGTCCTTCGTGGCCAGCAACGCGCAGACGTTGCCCTCGAGGACGAAGTAGGGCTGGACCGTTCGTTTGATCGTTTCTTCAACTTCGGGGTCGGCCGCGTGAACGAGATCCCGGACCCGGCCGCAGATCTCCCGTTGCCAGGCGGGAAGGAGGTCCAGGTAGGCGTCGACCCGGGGATCCTTGGCGTACGGCATCGGCGTCACCAGGTCCAGGTCGAGGTCGGCCAGGATCGATCAGCGCCCGTCGCCGCCGGCGAGATCACGCACTGCTGCGAGCAAAGCGGCCGGGTGGTCCGTATCGATGACATCGACCCCGAGCCCCACCAGCTCACGCGCCGCCTGGCCGCCCTCGTCGGAACCCCCCCCGATGAGATAGCCGCGCTGGCGCATCTCGGCGAGCAGTGCCACCGCATCCCACTGCCAGGGCACATCGGCACCGTTGGCGCCGCACGCCTCGATGCGAGAGATGACGTCGTTCGGATCGTCGGTCAGATGCAGCAACAGGACGCATGGAAGGTTCGGCGCGACCGCCTTGGCCGCCCGGATCTCCTCGGCGTCGAAGGCGTAGATGCAGAGGCGGTCCCGAGCGGGCGAGGCCCACGCCAACTCCGCGACTGCACCACCGACACCCGTGGCCTTGATCTCGATCGCAGCCCCGAACGGTGCCCGGGCCTCGATCCAGGTCAGGAACATGGGCAGCTCCGGGATCCGCTCGCCGCGAAACGCCTCACCGAACCACGACCCCGCGTCCAGCTCGCGCAGCCGTTCCAGCGTGATCGCCGAGACGGATCCCCGGCCGTTGGTGGTCCGGTCCAGCGTGGCGTCATGCAGCAGGACGAGTGCCCCGTCGCTCGTCGCGCGGACGTCGGTCTCGGTGTAGAGGGCCCCATCCTTGATGGCCTGCTCAAAGGCCCCATAGGTGTTCTCGGGTGCGACGGCCGACGCGCCGCGATGTCCGCCAACGCGCAGCCCGATGCCCCTAGCTTGCCAGTCCACGTCTGCCCTCCACATGTTCCTCGAGGTGCCGGGCCCCAGTCGCGTCGATCTCGACCCTGCGGCCCGTCTCCGCGTCGAAGAGATGCAGCTGGGACGGCTCGACGTGTACCCCGACGTCCTCGCCCGCCGTTAGGCGAACGCCCTGCGTCGCCGGAACGAGGGCACGGATGGCGCTGGGGCCGACGTCGAGGTGGACCAGGAAGTCGCGGCCAAGCGGCTCGGTCAGCGTCACCGTGGCCTTGAGGTCACCGCCGCCCACCTGCACGTGCTCGGGGCGGGCGCCGACAAGCAGGCCGTTCGCTCCGTCCACGACGAGCGGCTTGGCGAGCTCGCGGGCAAGTGCCCCGTCCGGGCCGTCGATGGCCCAGATGTTGATCTGGGGCGAGCCGATGAACCGGGCCGAGAAGAGCGACGGCGGCCGGACGTAGAGCGTCGTCGGCGCCGTCAAGGCCACGATCTTGCCATCCGACATGACCGCCACGCGATCGGCGATGGCCATCGCCTCCGACTGGTCGTGGGTCACGAACACGGTGGTCATCTTCAGATCGAGCTGCAGCCGGCGGATCTCCGCCCGCACATCCACGCGGAGATGGGCATCGAGATTTGACAGCGGCTCGTCGAGCAGCAGGACGACCGGTTTCTTGACCAGCGCCCGGGCGAGGGCAACGCGCTGTCGTTGGCCTCCGGAGAGCTGGTGCGGTCGCCGACCGAGCAATCCGCCGACGCCCATCAGACCGGCGATCTCGTCGACTTCCTTCTCGGCCTTCTTGCGTTCCGTCTTGGCGGCGTCGAGCGGGAAGCGGATGTTCTCGCGCACGGTCATGTGCGGGTAGATCGCGTAGTCCTGGAAGACGTAGCCGATGCCGCGCCGCTGCGGAGCCATGCCGGTCACGTCCACTCCGTCGAAGAGGACCTTGCCGGACCGGCCGCGAATGAAGCCGGTGATGAAGCCGAGCGTCGTGGTCTTGCCACAGCCCGAAGGCCCGACAAGCGCAACCAGCTCGCCGTCGCCGACGGTGAGATCGAGCCCGCGCACGGCCGCGACCTGGCCGTACTCGACGGTCAGATCCTCGATGTCCAACCTCACAGTCGACTCCTCCAGCAGGATGGCATGACGTGGAACTCAGCCACGGATCGCGCTGCCGAGCCCGCCGACGCGGACCAGCCGTCGCTGCAGCAGCGCAAAGACGGCCAGCACGGGCACGAGGCCCACCAGGCTGCCGGCCGCGAGCAGCGACCAGTTGTTCCCGAAGCCCACCTCCCGGATGTACGCCTGCAGCGCCACCGTGTACGGCTGGGCGGTGTCCTTGGGGATGAGGATCAGCGGCAGGGAGTACGAGTTCCAGCCGTCGATGAAGGCCAGCGTCGCCACGACCAGGATGCCGGGGATGGCCAGCGGCAGGACCACCCGACGCATGGTCAGGAAGGCGCTAGCGCCATCGATCCGGGCGGCCTGCTCGAGCCGGATCGGGA